>DWXD01000039.1 GCA_019119365.1 Candidatus Gemmiger stercoripullorum
CCTTGCCGCCTGTAGGGGCCGATTCCATATCGGCCCGGGGACCCGACGGCGGCGCAAGGTTCCACGGGCGGGATCTCCGGCCTAAGAGCCGCCGCTGCGCGGCGGTTGGCCACCGAAACGCGCCTGCGGGCGCAGTAAATCCCTCCCCTACAAACCTTCCGAAACGACCGGCCAAACCGGACGGCCACGGCCACCCGGGTGGCCGTAGGACGGGATGCCCTCATCCCGCCGGACCACGCGGCGGCGCAAGGTTACGATTTTGAAATCGCCAAGGTGCGGCGGGCGTGAACGCCCGCCCTACGGAGCGGGGAAAACATGGCGACCACCCGGGAAAACGCGGCGGCCGCCCGGGCCGGGCCGCCAAAACCGGCCCCGCAAAATCAATACGCCTTCTCGGCCAGGTCCGGCCCGTAGTCTTTCACTTCGCCGCCGACGGCATCGGCGAGCCAACCGGCGACCGACCGGCCCCTGCGCTTGACAAGGCGATGAGACAAGCGTATCATCAAAAGCGGGGTGAGTCAACTGTCCCGGCAAAAATGAGACAACGGAGGAGGGTTTGTTTCAACCGATGAACAACCGGCAAAAAAACAGCTATGTCCGCCGCCAGATCCTGCAGGCGCTGCTGGCCATGATGGAGGAGCAGGACTTTCCCACCATCTCGGTCAGCGCGCTGACAGCGCGCGCGGGCGTGGGGAGGGCGTCCTTCTACCGCAATTTCACCGGCAAGGAGGACGTGCTGCGCCAGGAGGCCGCGCGCCTGACGCAGTGCTGGCAGCGCGAATGGGAACAGCGCGAAGACGCCGCGCCGAACGAGTTCCTCATCAGCCTGCTCGATTTTTACAAGCAGCACGCGGCGTTTTACCGCCAGCTGTACAGGGCGGGGCTTTCCGGCGTTGTGCTTGACACGATCCTGCAAAGCGCCGCCATCACCCGGGACCTGCCGAACGCGGCGGCGTACCTGCGCTCGGCCATGGCGTACATGGTGTACGGCTGGGTTATTGAATGGATGCGCCGCGGCATGCAGGAATCCGGCAGCGAGCTGGCAAAAATGATCGCAGACGCGCAGAGCGGAGGGCAGACGGATGGCGGCAGAGATCCTTGACCACGGCACGCGGGTGCTGACCGGCCCGGGCGCGGGGTTCGGCAGCGACGCGCTGCTGCTGGCGCGGTTTGCGCGCCCGCGCGTTGGCGAGGCGGCGCTTGATTTGTGCAGCGGCTGCGGCATTGTGGCGCTGTGCTGGCACGACGAAGGCCACCGCGGCCCCTGCGCGGCCGTGGAGCTGGACGCCGCGGCGTCGGCGCTGTGCGCGCAGGCCGTGGCCGAAAACGGGCCCGCCGCCGCGCACATCACGCCGGTCTGCGCCGACCTGCGCGCCTTCTGCCAGGCGGGGCCGGAGCGCGGCCGGTTCGACTTTGCGGCCTGCAACCCGCCGTATTTCCGCGGCGGCCCGCCCAGCCCGGACGCCCGCCGCGCCGCCGCCCGCCATGAAGGGGCCTGCACGCTGGATGACGTGGCCGCCTGCGCGGCGCGGGCGCTGCGGTTTGGTGGGCGGTTTGCGCTGTGCCACCGCCCGGCGGACCTCGCGCGCGTCTGCGCGGCGCTGTGCGCGGCGGGGCTGGAGCCCAAGCGGCTGGCCTTTGTGCGCAGCCGCCCGGACGCCGCGCCGTGGCTGTTTTTGCTGGAGGCGCGCCGCGGCGGCCGCCCCGGCCTTGTGCTGGAACCGGACGTTCTGCTCACAGCCGGGGGCGCGCTGTACGGCGCGGCGCACCAAAAATGCGCAGACGGCCCCGCACAAAAAACATGCCAAACCGGCGGCGGGGAATAGACGCGGACCCCATTCTATGGTATAATCCATACGGATAATTCTTTAACCCCCCGTATTCCGCTGCAAAGAAGGTGACGCCGGATGGACAGCCAGCCCGCACAAAACCGCTACCTGCCGGAGCTGGACCTGGTCCGCACGGCGGCCACCGCGCTGATCCTTGTCTACCATTTTGCGGCCGAGTTTGCCGCCGCCGGGCTGCTGCCGGGCGCGGCGTGGCCCGCGTTCGGGGCGGAGGTTGGCATCGAGCTGTTCTTCCTGCTTTCGGGCGCAAGCCTGTGCTGGGGGCGCGGCGGCCGGTTCGACGCCCGCCGGTATTACGCCGGGCGGGCGCTGGCCATCTACCCGTGCTTCTGGGTCGGGTTTGCGGCGCTGTTTTTGTACGGCGAAGTGCTGCACGGCAACAATGCCGGCATCCCCAAATGGAAGCTCGTATTTTCTGTGCTGGGGCTGGACGGCTACCTGCTGCCGCTGGGCGCAAACTTTTACAAGATCGGCGAGTGGTTTTTGGGCTGCCTGCTGTTGATCTACCTGCTGTTCCCGCTGCTGCGGCGGCTGCAGAACGGCCGCCGCCGCTGCCTGGCGGCCACCGCCGCGCTGGGCGCGGTGTGGCTGGTTTGGCCGCTGTGCTGCCCGCCCCCGTGGGACGCGGCGCACACGGTGCTGGGGCGGGTGTTCGTGTTCTGGTGCGGTATGCTGGCCGCGCGTGTGCTGCGCGCGCCGCGCCGGTTGGGCCTGCTGGCCGCGCTGGCGGGCGGCGGGGCGGTGCTGGCGCTGGCGGCCCTGCCGTGGCCGGGGCGCTGGCCGCAGCCTGCGGCGCTGTGCGCCGCGCTGCTGGTGCTGGCGCTGGCGGGCCTGGGCGGCCCGGCGCTGGACCGCTGGCCCCGCGCGGCGGGGGCGGCGCTGCGCTGGTGCGCGCGGCAGAGCTACGCCGTGTTTTTGGTGCACCATGTGTTTTTGACCCTTGTCGCCGTGCCGCTGGCCCGCCGCCTTGCCCTGCCCGCGGCCGTGTGGTTTTTGCCGTATGCGGCCGCCTGCCTGGCCCTCGGCGCGGTTTTGGTCATTGTGGCCAAACCCGTGCGGTTCGTTTTGGCGAAAGCGCTGGGGGCCGCGCGGTAAAGGCGGGGTGGGCGTTCACCGCGGTTCGTAGGGGAGGGCCATGGCCCTCCCGCGGGACCTTGCGGTAGCGCAAGCCGGGCCGATATGGAATCGGCCCCTACAGAGGTTTGCGTTTGCGCAAGGTTGCGCCTTCCCGGTCGGCCACTATGTTTCCCCCGTTCTGTAGGGCGGGCGTTCACGCCCGCCGCACCGCGGCGATTCAAAACCGGGATGTTCGCAATGCCGCAGGGTGCGGCGGGATGAGGGCATCCCGCCCTACGGCCGCCCGGGCGGCCGCAGCCGTTCCGGTTGGCCCGGAACGAAAAAATTGTTCGTAGGGGCGGGATTTACTGCGCCCGCAGGCGCGTTTCGGAGGCCAACCGCCGCGCAGCGGCGGCTCTTAGGCCGGAGATCCCGCCCGCGGGACCTGCGGCAACGCAAGGTTCCCGGGACGATGCGAGCATCGTCCCCTACATGGGTTTGCGTCTCCCGGTCGGCCGCGAACCGCCCCCAAAACCCAATTCCTCATTCCTCATTCCTCATTCCTAATTCCTAATTTTCCCCCCGCCTTCCCACCTCCTCAACCCTGAAAAAACGGAGAGTCTCCCATGCCTCTTTTGAGCCGGGCGGAAACGCAGTTTTTGCGCCGCCATCTGAACCAGGTCTGTCATGTCACGCTGGACCCTGCGGGGCCCGGCGTGGTGCGCATCCACCTTGTGCCCAACCGCCACCGCGTGTGGGAGGTCCCGTTCGTCGCCATCCTCAACGGGCGGGACATTCTGCCGCTGCGCGTGTCGTGGGCGATCTTGCTGGCCAACTTCATCGAGGCGCTGCACGCGCATGAGGGCGAAACGCTCACGCCGGAGCAGCGCGACGCCGCCGCCCGCGCCGCCGTGGAGGCGACCGCCGCCGTCTACCGCAAAACGCCGAAAGAGCAGATCGCGGCCGATCTGCAGAGCATGATGGCGACGCTGTTCGCCGTGGCGCACGGGCAGACCCCGCCGCTGGGCGTGCAGGCGATGGACCTGGGGGCCTATGCGCCGCACATGACCGCGCCCCACCGCATCGACCTGCTTGTCAGTGCGATGGTCAAGGACGGGGCCTGGCACTGCAACCAAAAATGCCTGCACTGCTACGCCGCGCGCCAGCCCTACGGCGCGGTGGAGGAGCTGGACACCGACCAGTGGCTGGCCGTGATCCAGAAATGCCGCGCCGCCGGGGTGCCGCAGCTGACCTTTACCGGCGGCGAGCCCACGCTGCGCCACGACCTGGTCAAGCTGGTGGACGCGGCGCAGTGGTTTGTGACCCGCCTGAACACCAACGGCCGCATGCTGACCCCGGCGCTGTGCCGCGAGCTGTATGAAGCCAGCCTGGACAGCGTGCAGGTCACGCTCTATTCCGCCGACGAAGCCACCCACAACACGCTGGTCGGCGCGGCCGGTTTTGCGGACACCGTCGCGGGCATCCGCAGCGCGGTGGAGGCGGGGCTCAATGTCAGCGTCAACACGCCGCTGTGCAGCCTGAACCGGGACTATGCCGCCACGCTCACGCTGGCCCACAGCCTGGGCGTGCGCTATGCCACCTGCAGCGGGCTGATCCCCGCCGGGCGCGCCGAGAGCACGGCCAGCCGCGCCACCCGCCTGACGCCCGAAGAACTGGCCGGTGTGCTGCGCACCGCGCAGGACGCCGCCGCCCGCTTGGAGATGGAACTGGATTTCACAAGCCCCGGCTGGCTGGACGACGACACGCTGCGCGCGCTGGGCTTTGCGCAGACCCCGCGCTGCGGGGCGTGCCTGTCCAACATGGCCATTGCGCCGGACGGCACCGTGCTGCCCTGCCAGAGCTGGCTGCGCGGCCCGGCGCTGGGCAACATCCTGCACCAGCCGTGGCGGCGCATCTGGGGTTCGCCGGCCTGCCGCCGCATCCGCCGCCAAAGCGCCAAAATGCGCCCCGGCTGCCCGCTGGGGTCCACCCCGATCCAAAAGGAGGGCAACCCATGAGCGAACAGACCCCCCTGCGCCGCGCCGCGCGCCTGTGCGCGGCGGCGGCCGCCGCGCTGCTTTTGTGCCTGGCTGCCGCGTGGTTGTGCCCGGCCAGGGCCGACCTTGACCGCATCCGCAGCTACACCGTCACGGTGGACCCGCGCGCCGACGGCAGCGCCGACATCACCTATGACATCGACTGGGAGGTGATCGGCGGCAGCGCCGAAGAACCGCTGTCCTGGGTGCGCATCGGCCTGGCCAACGGCGAGGTGGACAGCTTCGAGAACCTCACGCCCGAAACCGTCTCCGGCGTGCGCTATTCCGGCGACGGCGGCGGGTCGTTTGCGCGCGTGACCTTCAAAAAGCGCTACTACCCGCCCGACTACGCGGCCGCCTCCGGCCAGGAGAGCCGCGTGCAGTTCGCCTTCCGCGTGCACCAGAGCCAGCTGTACACCCTCAACGAGGATGGCACGGCCAGCTATGTGTTCACGCCCGGCTGGTTCAGCGATTTGAGCATCGACGAGATGACGGTGCGCTGGCGCGCCGACGAGGGCGTGACCGCCGACGCGACCGATTCGGAGGACGGCTACTTTGTCTGGCGCTTCGGCGCGCTGGGGCACGATGCGCGCGCCACCGTGCGCGTGCGGGTGCCCGCCGCCGCGGCCGCCGCCTTTGACCCGGCCGCCGCGCTGCCCGCCGCCGGGCAGAGCTCCGCGCTGACGGACCTGATCCCCGCCTTCGTGACGCTGGTCGTCGTGCTGCTGGCCGTGTATGCGCTGGTGCTGGCGGCACGCTCCCACCCGCGCTGGCGCGGCGGGTTCGGCAGCGCGGCGTCCGACTGGGTGTTTTACACAAACGGCCTGCACACCATCCACCTGGCGCGCGGGCTGACGCCGCCGCCCGGCTACCGCCCCGCCCCGCCGCCGCCCGGCTTTAAGGCCGGGGGCGGGCAGTTCCGCGGGGGCGGCGCGGGCAAAAGCGATTCCGGCCACAATGCGGGCTGCGCGTGCGCGTGCGCCTGCGTGAGCTGTGCGTGCGCCTGCGCCTGTGCGGGCGGCGGGCGCGCCGGGTGCAGCGCCAAGAACTTCTACCGCATTACGATGGCAGACGGGGGAAACAGCGATGAGCATTGAACAGCAGTACGACGCCTGGGTACAGGGGCTGGTGGGCGGCAAGCGCAGCGCCGCCGGGGAAAGCGAAGACGCGCGCAGCAGCCTGGAGCAGATGCAGGCGCAGCTGGACGCGCTGGCCGCCGGGCAGAAACGCCAGACCGCGGCCGCCAAAGCGCTGGACGCCGTGCAGAAAGCCGCGGGCGCGACCGCCGAAAGCGTGCGCCGCATGAGCAGCGAACTGACCAGCAGCCTGCGCAGCGACGGGCTTTTGGACAGCGCGCAGGCGCAGCCGCCCGCCGCGGCCGCCGCGCCGGACCGCGCGCGCGCCGGGTTCGACGGCCTGGCCGCCCGGGTGCGCGCCCGGGTCATCGGGCAGGATGAATTCGTCGCCGATGTCGTCAAGGCGTTCCGCCGCCCGTTTGTGATGGGCGCGCCCGGGCCGGACAAAGCGCGCGGGCTGATGCTCCTGTGCGGCCAGCCCGGCACCGGCCGCCACTTCACGCTGCGCTGCGTGGCCGAAGAACTTGCCGCGCGCGGCATCCTGCGCAGCGCCGCGGTCGAAACGCTGGACCTTTCGCTCTACCCGGGCCCGGCGCAGGAAAAACTGTTTTTGCAGGACCTGTATTCGGCGCTGCAGTCGGACGCCGAGGTGCTCGCCTTTGACAACTACGAAGCCTGCGCGCCCGGTTTCCGCAACATGCTGGCCACGCTGGCCGCCGAAGGCACGCTGGCGCTGGCCAACCGCTATGTGCTGCAGCGCGGCATCCTGGTCGACGTCGGCACGGCGCTGGCCCCCGGCGCGGTCGGCGAGCTGCAGGCCGCGGGCAAATACTTCGTGTTCTTCTCCGCCAAAGGCGAGGACGCGCTGGCCGAGGCGTTCGGCGCGCGCTTTGTGGACGCGCTGGCCGGGGATATCTGCCGCACCGCGCCCTTCACGCCCGAAAGCCTTGCCGCCATTGCGGCACGCGGGCTGAACAGCCTTGCGCAGGAGACGCGCCGCCAGACCGGCCTTGTGCTGGGGATGGGCGCCGACGTGCGCGATTTTGTCGCCGGGCAGTACGGCAAGACCGGCGGCATGGACGCGATGGCGCAGTATCTCGACACGATGCGCCGCGCCCTGGCCGAATATGTTCTGGAAACCGACCCGGCCCCCGCCGCCGGGACCGCCGTGGCGCTGCGGGTGGAAAACGGCCGCCTGCTGGCCGCCGTGGGCTCCGGCGCGCCGTTTGACCTGCTGGCCCTGCTGCCGCAGGCCTACCGCGGCGACATCGAGGCCGTCGAGGCCGAGCTCGACGCCATCGTCGGCCTGGAACCGGTCAAGAGCTACCTGCGCGAGCTGGCCGCCAACGTCCAGGCCCAGCAGCGCCGCAAGGCCCAGGGCCTGCCGGTGGCCGAAGTCAACCGCCACATGATCTTTACCGGCAACCCCGGCACCGGCAAAACGACCATCGCGCGCATTTTGTCCAAATACCTCAAAGCCATCGGCGCGCTGCGCGGCGGCCAGCTTGTCGAAGTGACCCGCGCCGACCTGGTCGGGCGCTATGTCGGCCACACCGCGCCGCTGACCAACCAGGTCATCCAGAGCGCGCTGGGCGGCGTGCTGTTCATTGACGAAGCGTACAGCCTCTACCGCAGCCGGGACGACAGCTTCGGCCTCGAGGCCATCGACACGCTGGTCAAGGGCATCGAGGACCACCGCGACGACCTCGTCGTCGTGCTTGCGGGGTATACAAAGGAGATGCAGCAGTTTTTGCAGGCAAACTCCGGTTTGGCAAGCCGCTTCCCCAACCAGATCGAATTCCCGGACTATACGGCCGAGGAGCTGTGGCGCATCACGGCCCTGCAGGCCAAGGGCAAGGGCTATACGCTGGACGCGGGCTGCGAAGCGCCGCTGAAAGCCTACTACGCCCGCCGCCAGCAAGCCGACGCCGCCAAGGCCGGCAACGGCCGCATGGCGCGCAA
Organism: Candidatus Gemmiger stercoripullorum; assembly: GCA_019119365.1. Taxonomy (GTDB): domain Bacteria; phylum Bacillota; class Clostridia; order Oscillospirales; family Ruminococcaceae; genus Gemmiger; species Gemmiger stercoripullorum. The sequence goes on from DWXD01000039.1 coordinate 7,978, forward strand.
CGTGCTGGAAAAGGCCATCCTCAACCAGGGCAAGCGCCTGATCGCCGACCCCGCCGCCGATCTCGCCCTGCTGCTGCCGGACGACTTTGAGCTGGAAGAGGACGCGTGACCGCGCCCCGGCACGCAGGCTGCCCGCACGGGCGCAGGCGCGCGCAGGCCGCGTTGTGGACGAAATCGCTTTTGCCCGCGCCGCCCCCGCGGAACTGCCCCCTTGAAACGGGCGGGATTTTCGGGTATAATAGAAGCCGCTTTCCCGCCCGGTGCGGGCCAGTAGCTCAGTTGGTCAGAGCTGGCGGCTCATAACCGCTTGGTCCCGGGTTCAAGTCCTGGCTGGCCCACCAATAAGATTGCCCCCGCTAAGGCGGGGGCATTTTTAAATAAACGGGCCAGCCAGGACTTGAAAGCCCGGCGGCGTAAGCCGCAAAAAACAGTCCGGTGGACTGTTTTTTAGGGCGTGGGTGGCGTGGTCCCTGGCTGGCCCACCACAATTTTGCCCCCGCTAAGGCGGGGGCATTTTTTAATAAGCGGGCCAGCCAGGACTTGAAAGCTCGGCGGCGCAAGCCGCAAAAAACAGTCCGGTGGACTGTTTTTTAGGGCGTGGGTGGCGTGGTCCCTGGCTGGCCCACCAATAAGATTGCCCCCGCTAAAGCGGGGGCATTTTTTAATAAATGGGCCCGCCAGGACTTGAAAGCCCGGCGGCGCAAGCCGCAAACTTCTGTAGGGGACGATGCTTGCATCGTCCCGGGGACCCCGCGCTGCCGCAGGTGTCCGCGGGAGGGATAAATCCCTCCCCTACGACCAACGGAGGGCCCGCGGCCAACCGGGAAGCCGCAAGCACTCGGGCGGCCGTAGGGCGGGATGCCCTCATCCCGCCGGGCCCCGCGGCAAAACAACCCCCCGAATTTTGAATTGCAAAGGAAGGTGCGGCGGGCGGTCGCGTTCAGCGGGCCGCCGCCTTCTTCCTGCATCCCGCCCGCGCGGCGCGCATAGGTATGGGGGTATATCCCAAAAGGAGGCGGGCGCATGCGTGTACGGCGGTGGGCGGCAGCGGCGGGGGCGGCGCTGCTGTGGGCGGTGGTGCTGGCGCTGCCCGCGCTGGTCCCGGGCGGCGGGGCGGGGCCTGCCGCCCGCGCGTCCCAAACCCCGGCGCCCGCCGCCGCCCCGCGCACGGCGCAGGACCCGGCGGACGCCCGGCCCTACCGCGCGGTGTGGGTGTCCTATCTCGAATGGCAGAACGTTGATTTTTCGTCCGCCGCGGCGTTTGCGGCCGATGCGGGCGCAATGCTGGACGGCATCGCCGCGCTGGGGGCCAACGTTGTGCTGGCGCATGTGCGGCCGTTTGGGGACGCGCTGTACCCGAGCGCGCTGTACCCGTTTAGCCACCTGTGCACCGGCACGCAGGGGCAGGACCCCGGCTTTGACCCGCTGGCCCTGCTGGTGGAAGCCGCCCACGCGCGCGGCCTGCAGCTGGAAGCCTGGATCAACCCCTACCGCCTGCAGGCGGGCGGCAGCCCGGCCGCGCTGGCCGCCACAAACCCCGCCAGCCTGCACCCGGGCTGGGTGCGCGAGGCGGAAGGCGGGCTTTATCTTGACCCGGCCGACCCCGCCGTGCGGCAGTACATCGCGGACGGCGTGGCCGAGCTGTGCGAAAACTATGACCTGGACGGCATCCATTTTGACGATTACTTCTACCCCACGACCGACCCAGCCTTCGACGCCGCCGACTACGCGGCCTACTGCGCCGGAACGCCCGACCCGCTGCCGCTGGACGACTGGCGGCGGCGCAACGTCGACGCATTGGTCACCCTGTGCCGCGAAACCGCGCAGGGGTACGGCGTGCGGTTCGGCATTGCGCCGCAGGGCGACCCCGCGCTCAACTACAGCGCGCAGTACAGCGACGCCGCGCGCTGGCTGGCCGAAGGCATGGTCGATTACCTGATGCCGCAGCTGTACTGGGGGCTGGACTACACGCAAAACGGCGACGGCAGCCACGCGCTGGGGGCGCTGGCGGCGCGTTGGCTGGCGCTGGAGCGCGCGCCGGGCACGGCGCTGTACTTCGGCCTCGGGGCCTACCGCATCGGCGAAGGCGACGGCGGCGACCGCAGCGGCCCCGGCAGCGAGTGGCAGACCGGCCGCGCGCTGGCCGCGCAGGCCGCGGCGCTGGCGGACCTCGGCGGCGAGGGCGTGGGGCTGTACCGCTATGATTCTCTGTTTGCAAACACCCTCTGGCCGACCCTGGCCGCCCAGGAACACGCCGCCCTGCAGGCGCTCTTCGCGGCGCAAGCGCCTGCGGGGGAATATTGAAACCGCACCTGTAAACCACGGAAAACGACCCGCCAACCGGGAAACTGCGGTCCCTACGTTATGACAAACCTCTGTAGGGGACGATTCCATATCGGCCCGGGGGGCGCGGCACCGCAAACACCCCGGGCGGGATAAATCCCGCCCCTACAAACCTTCCGAACACGACCCGCCAAACCGGAACGGCCGCAACCACCCAGGCGGCCGTAGGGCGGGATGCCCTCATCCCGCCGTACCCCGCGGCGGCGCAAACGTCTCAATTTTAAATCGCCAATGTGCGGCGGGCGTGAACGCCCGCCCTACGGAACGGGGAAAATGCGGCGGTCAACCCGGAAACCGCGGCCCTGCGTTACAACAAACCTCTGTAGGGGACGATGCTTGCATCGTCCCGGGAACCCTGCTGCACCGGAAGGTCCTCGGGAGGGCCATGGCCCTCCCCTACAAACCTTCCGAACACGACTCGCCAAACCGGGACGGCCGTAACCACCCGGGCGTTCGTAGGGCGGGATGCCCTCATCCCGCCGCACCCCGCGGCGGCGCAAACGTTTGCGGGCGGATATGGAATCCGCCCCTACGGTCAATGGTAGGGTGTGCGACCAACCGGGAAACCGCAACCTTGTCGCACCGCAAACCCATGTAGGGGACGATGCTTGCATCGTCCCGGGAAGCCTGCTGCACCGGAAGGTCCCCGGGAGGGATAAATCCCTCCCCTACAAACCTTCCGAACACGACTCGCCAAACCGGGACGGCCGCAACCACCCAGGCGTCCGTAGGGCGGGATGCCCTCATCCCGCCGCACCCTGCGGCGGCGCAAACGCCCGCGGGCGGATATGGAATCCGCCCCTACGGATGACGGCGAATGCCGCGGCCAAGCGGGAAAACGCGGTCCCTACGTTATAACAAACCTCTGTAGGGGACGATGCTTGCATCGTCCCGCACACCCCGCGGCACCGCAAACACCCCGGGCGGGATAAATCCCGCCCCTACAAACCTTCCGAAACCACCCGCCAAACCGGAACGGGCTGCAACCACCCGGGCGATCGTAGGGCGGGATGCCCTCATCCCGCCGGACCCTGCGGTGGCGCGAGGTTCCATGGGCGGATACGGGACCCGCCCCTGCGCAGGCTTCCGGCGTTCCGGCGGGGCGGGGGAGGGGAGCGCGGGGACAAAAATGTGATTAGCCAAAACTAACCGTTGCCGTGGCAACTTCACTTTTGCGGCGAAACGCGCTATACTAATGGGGCGCTCGAGACAGCGCGGAAAAAATCGCCAAAACGCACAAAAGCGCGCCTGCTTCCGGCGGCGCAAGGAGGTCTACCGATGATCAACTATCCCCAGTGGGACGGCTTTGAGGGCCGCCTCTGGAAAGAGGAAATCAACGTCCGCGACTTTATCCAGAAAAACTACCGCCCGTATGACGGCGACGAATCCTTCCTGGCAGGCCCCACCGAAGCCACCAACAAGCTGTGGGGCGCGCTGCAGGCCCTGCAGAAGGAAGAACGCGCCAAAGGCGGCGTGCTGGATATGGAGACTGAGGTCGTGTCCGACCTGACCTCCTACGGCCCCGGCTATATCGACCCCGAACTCAAGGACCTGGAGAAGATCGTCGGCCTGCAGACCGACAAGCCGCTCAAGCGCGCCTTCATGCCGTTCGGCGGCATCAAGATGGCCGAGCAGGCCTGCACGACCTACGGCTATACGCCCAAACCGGAACTGCACGAGATCTTTACCAAATACGCCCGCACCCACAACACGGCCGTGTTTGACGCCTATACCCCCGAGATGAAGCGCGCGCGCCACAGCCACATCATCACCGGCCTGCCCGACACCTACGGCCGCGGCCGCATCGTGGGCGACTACCGCCGCGTGGCGCTGTACGGCATCGACCACCTGATCGCCGCCAAGCAGGAGGATTTTGCCAACTGCGGCGACGGCACCATGACCGACGAGGTCATCCGCCAGCGTGAGGAGCTCGCGCTGCAGGTCCGCGCGCTCAACGGCATGAAGGAGATGGCCGCCGCCTACGGCTTCGACATTTCCGCCCCGGCCAAGAACGCGCGCGAGGCCGTGCAGTGGGTCTACTTCGGCTACCTGGCCGCCATCAAGACCCAGAACGGCGCGGCAATGAGCGTGGGCCGCATCTCGACCTTCCTGGACATCTACATCCAGCGCGACCTGGACAACGGCACGCTGACCGAGCAGGAAGCGCAGGAGCTCATCGACCATATGGTCATGAAGTTCCGCATGGTCAAGTTTGCGCGCATCCCCAGCTACAACCAGCTGTTCTCCGGCGACCCGGTGTGGGCCACGCTGGAGGTGGCCGGCATCGGCATGGACGGCCGTTCGATGGTGACAAAGAACGACTACCGCTTTTTGCACACGCTGGAAAACATGGGCCCCGCGCCGGAGCCCAACCTGACGGTGCTGTATTCCAGCGCGCTGCCGGAAACCTTCAAGAAATACGCCGCCGCAGTCTCCATCAAGACAAGCAGCGTCCAGTATGAGAACGACGACGTCATGAAGCCTGTCTGGGGCGACGATTACAGCATCTGCTGCTGCGTGTCCGCCACCCAGACCGGCAAGGAGATGCAGTTCTTCGGCGCGCGCGCCAACCTGGCCAAGTGCCTGCTGTACGCGATCAACGGCGGCATGGACGAAAAGCTGCACGAGCAGGTCGGCCCCGCCTATGCGCCAGTCACTTCGGAATACCTCGACTATGACGAGGTCATGAAAAAGTACGACGTGATGATGGACTGGCTGGCCGGGCTGTATGTCAACGTGCTGAACCTGATCCAGTATATGCACGACAAATACTACTACGAAGCCGCCGAAATGGCGCTGATCGACACCGACGTGCGCCGCACGTTTGCGACCGGCATCGCGGGCTTCAGCCATGTGGTGGACAGCCTTTCGGCCATCAAGTATGCCAAGGTCAAGTGCGTGCGCGACGAGACCGGCCTCGTTGTCGGCTATGAGACGGAGGGCGACTTCCCGAAATACGGCAACGACGACGACCGCGCGGACGACATTGCGGTGTGGCTGCTCAAGACCTTTATCACCAAGGTCAAGCGCCGCCACACCTACCGCAACTCGGAGCCGACGACCTCGATTTTGACTATTACCTCCAACGTCGTGTACGGCAAGGCCACCGGCGCCACGCCGGACGGCCGCAAGGAGTACACCCCCTTCGCCCCCGGCGGCAACCCGAGCTACGGCGCCGAGACCCACGGCCTGCTGGCGAGCCTCAACTCGGTGGCCAAGCTGCCGTATGTGTGGGCGCTGGACGGCATCTCCAACACCCAGACCATCAACCCGGACGCGCTGGGCCATTCCGGCAGCGAGCGGGTGCAGAACCTCGTGCAGGTCATGGACGGCTACTTTGACCAGGGCGCGCACCATCTCAACGTCAACGTCTTTGGCAAAGAGAAGCTGATCGACGCGATGGAGCACCCCGAAAAAGAGGAGTACGCCAACTTCACGATCCGCGTCTCCGGCTATGCGGTCAAGTTCATCGACCTGACCCGCGAGCAGCAGCTGGACGTCATCGCCCGCACCTGCCACAAGCAGCTGTAAGCACAGCCCAAAACCCCGCCCCCTCCCCCGCAGCGGAGGGGGCGGATTTTTAGAGTTTGGATTTTAGAGTTAAGAGTTTAGAGTTCAGAGTTCAGAGTTTAGATGCGGTGCGCGGCCTGGCGGCCGCGATGGAAATACGGCGCGGCGGGACGCTTGTGGTATTTTGTTTTTGGGGCGCGGGCCCCTGCGGACGGCGGCGAATGCCGCGACCAACCGGGATGCTGCGGCCCCGCATTACAACAAACCCCTGTAGGGGACGATGCTTGCACTGCGCCCGCAGGCGCGTTTCGGAGGCCAACCGGGCCGCAGGCCCGGCTCTTAGGCCGGAGATCGTCCCGGGAACCCTGCGTCGCCGCAAGGCCCCGGGCGGATATGGAATCCGCCCCTACGAATAAATTTTGTGTTTCACACCAACTGGATGGCGGTGGCATCTGTGCCGGTTCGTAGGGGAGGGCCATGGCCCTCCCGTGGATGTTCGCGGTACGGCAAGGCCCCGCGGGAGGGGCATGCCCCTCCCCTACAAACCTTCCGAAAATGACCCGCGAAACCGGACAACCGCAACCCACCAGGGCGGCCGTAGGGCGGGATGCCCCCATCCCGCCGCACCCCGCGGCGGCGCAAGGTTCCCCGGGCGGGATAAATCCCGCCCCTACGAATAAATTTTGTGTTTGGGGCCAAACAGGGACGGCCGCCGCCTTCCGGGCGTCCGTAGGGCGGGATGCCCTCATCCCGCCGGACCCTGCGGCGGCGCAAACGTATCAATTTTAAATCACCAAGGTGCGGCGGGCGTGAACGCCCGCCCTGCGGAACCGGAAAAATGCGGCGGCCAACCCGGGAAAACCGCGCGTAAAATTTACGCCGCCGGGGCCGATGCGGGCTGCGGGGGCAGCAGGCGCGTGGCGATCAGGAGCCCGTCGGAACCTTCCTGCCCCTGGTAAGAGACAACGGCCTCGTAGTTGTTTTCCAGATACACCTTTGCCGCCTCGTCGGCGTGGTAGATCTCTTTTTCAACACCGTTGACCATACCGGCTGTGGGCTCATGGTTTTCCCAATCATAATGCTCGCGCATGGCGGCCGCCCACGCGTCCTGCTCTTCCTGCGTCCAGGTTTCGGCCAGCGGCTGCGGGGTGTGCCAGTAATACGTCACGTCCGGCAGAACCATCTCGCTGCTGAGGTACAGCCGGAAACCGCTGCTCAGCGCGTTTTGCATGGCCGGCGTATAGCTTTCGGCCGGCGCGCCCAGCGCTTTTTGCATGGACGCCAGCAGGGCGTCCCGGTCCTGGGCCTGGACCGTTGCCACCACGCCGGCCAGCTGCCCGCCGTCATACGTCAGGCGGATGCCCTGCGCGGGAACGCCGAACAGCGCGCCGGTTTCGATCAGCACGCTGTTGTCCTCGGCCACGGCGTCCGGGCAGGCTTGCTGCACGGCCTGCTGTGTGGTGTCCCACGGATACTCCGGCACCTGCACGGCCTTGTGCGCGGCGGTGCACCCCGCCAACAGCAGGGACGCCGCCAAAAGAGCTGCCAACCGTTTCATGCAATCACCTTCCGTTCTCGTTTTTTCCGGGCGCGCCGCCCGGCCTAACCGTTTATGGTTTTATCATATGGCCGGGGGCATCAAACGTCAGGCCTGCCGGGGCGCCGTCCCGGCTAAAATACGGCTAAGATCGCCCCCGGCGGTGCGGCCAACCCCGCTGCTGGTTTTCCGCGCAAAAAAAGGAGGTCCCCCTATGTCATCCCCCGCTTCTGCCGCCCCCCTCGGTTACGTCCATTCGGTCGAGACGTTCGGCCTGGTCGACGGGCCGGGCGTGCGGTATGTGCTGTTTTTGCAGGGCTGCCGCATGCGCTGCCGCTACTGCCACAACCCCGAGACCTGGGCCTTTTCCCGGGAAAACGCCCAAACCCCGCGCGAGGCGTTCGACGCCGCCTACCGCTACCACAATTACTGGAAAAACAACGGCGGGCTGACCGTTTCCGGCGGCGAGCCGCTGCTGCAGATCGAATTTTTGACCGAGCTGTTCCGCCTGGCCAAACAAAAAGGCGTGCACACCACGCTGGACACCTGCGGCCAGCCCTTTACGCGCGCGGAGCCGTTTTATTCCCGATTCTGCGATCTGATGCAGTATACCGACCTTGTCATGCTCGACATCAAGGAATGGGACAGCGCCCGCCACAAGGCGCTGACCGGCCACGGCAACGAGAATATCCTCGACATGGCGCGCTGGCTGTCCGACCACGGCAAGGATATGTGGGTCCGCCATGTGCTGGTGCCCGGCCTGACCGACGACGCGGACGCCCTGCGCGCGACCCGCGCCTTCATCGAAAGCCTGGCGACGGTGCGCCGGGTGGAGGTGCTGCCCTACCACACGCTGGGGCTGTTCAAGTGGGAGAAGCTCGGCATCCCCTATACGCTGGACGGCGTGCCCACGCCGACCGGGGAGGAGGTCCGCCGCGCCGAACAGCTGCTTGGCATCGAGCCTGCGGACGAATAAACCTTGACGCGCCGCGCACGGCAGGGTACAATCAAACATAGAGACAGGGCGGCGCCGCCGGACCGCGGCCCGGCCTGCCGGTTTTTCCATTTCTGCTTTTCCCCCGCGGCCCCGCCGCGGGTCCATTCCAAGCTCTGCAAAGGAGGCCCCCCATGGCGCACACCGAAACCACGCTGACCAGCAAGGAAATTTTCAACGGCCATGTCATCCGCGTCACCTACGACACGGTGAAACTGGAAAACGGCGACACGAGCTTCCGCGAGGTGGTCCACCACCACGGCGGCGCCTGCGTGCTGGCCGTGACGCCGGATGACGAGGTCTACATGGTGCGCCAGTACCGCTATGCCCTGGGCGAGGAAATCTGGGAGCTGCCCGCCGGCAAGCTGGAAGCGGGCGAGGACCCGTTCGAGGCCGCCAAGCGCGAGCTGGCCGAGGAATGCGGCGTGACCGCCGGGCGCTACACCGACCTGGGCGTGATCTACCCGACTGTCGGCTACGACAGCGAAAAGATCTACATGTGGGCTGCGCAGGACCTTGAAAAAACCAGCCAGCACCTGGACCCGGACGAGTTCCTGGACGTGGTCGCAATGCCGTTTGCGACGGTGCTTGACATGGTCATGAAAGGCGAGATCAAGGACAGCAAGACGGTGGCGGCCATCCTGAAATTTGCGCTGCTGCGCAAAAACGGCGAGGTGCGGGCCTGATGCCCGGCCGTGTGCGCCTGGCCGTGTGCGACCTTGCGCCCGACTGGGACCCGCGCGACAACTATCTGACCCGGGCGCTGCGCAGCGGCGGCTGGGAGCTTACATTCTGCCAAAGCCCGGCCGAGGAGCCGGACTTTGTTTTGTGCGGCACGTTCGGGCATGCGGCGCTGGAGTATCCCTGCTGCCGCATCCAGTATTCGGGCGAGGACAGCTGGCCGGACCTCAATTTGTACGACTACGCCATCGGCTTCCCGCTGCTCGACTATGACGGGCGCTACCTGCGCCTGCCGCTGTACGCGATGCGCGACACCTGGGCCCCGGCGCTGCAAAAGCACAAAACCCCGCCCGCGGATGTGTTCGCGCGCGCGGGGTTCTGCGCGGCCGTGGTCAGCAACGATTATTCCGCCGCGCGCAACGCCGTGATGGACGAGCTGTTCGCCCGCGGGCTGTTGCAGAGCGGGGGAGGGTTCCGCAACAACACCGGCGGCCCGGTGGCGGACAAGCAGGCGTTCCAGCGCGGGTTCCGCTTTGCGCTGGCCATCGAGAACAGCGCCGACCCCGGCTATTGTACCGAGAAGATCGTGGACGCCTGGGCGGCCGGGGCCGTGCCGGTTTACGGCGGCGACCCGCTTGTAAAGCAGGAGTTCAACCCCGCTGCCTTTGTCTGCGCCGACGATTATGAAAGCCCGGCCGCTTTGGCCGACGCCCTTGTGGAACTGTCCAAAGACAGGGACGCTTTTTGTGCCATGTGCGCGGCGCCGGTCCTGCTGCCGGACAGCCGCGCGGCCGCCTATACGACCGATGCGGCGGCGCGGGATTTCCTGGGCGGCATTGTGGCGCGCGGGCCGCACCTGCGCCGCAACCGCAGCTGCTGGGGCAGCATCTATGAAAACGACCTCAAATACTACCACACCCTGGCCCAAAACGCCGCCCGCCCCAAACCGCTGTGGCGGAAAATTTTGAAGATTTAGAGTTGAGAGTGCAGAGTTAAGAGTTTAGATTTGGTGGACCCGCGGCTGTTGCCGCGGGAAAAAACAGAGTCCGCGGCAGTTTCGATAGGGAGGCCCGCGAACAGACCTTCCCTCACTTTTTTTGCGCCGCCTGCGGCGACGCTCCACCACATCTGAACTCTAAACTCTTAACTCTGAACTCTCAAAATCTCAACTCTCAACTCTCAAAGCACTTCCGCCCGAAAGGAGGCCCCCATGCCCGAAGCGGCCTATACCCTGACCCCGATCGCGCATATTCGCAGCGAATTTAGGGAAAAATTCGGTATCCCGCGGCAGAGCGGGCTGGTGGATGCGCTGCGCGCGCAGGTCGTGTTCACGCCGCCGTTCCGCAACGCCGACGCGCTGCGCGGGCTGGAGGATTACAGCCACCTGTGGCTGATCTGGCAGTTTTCGCAGGTCGTCGCAGCCGGGGCCGACGGCGCGAACTGGTCGCCGACCGTGCGGCCGCCCCGCCTGGGCGGCAATGTGCGCATGGGGGTGTTCGCCACGCGCAGCCCGTACCGGCCCAACGCGCTGGGGCTTTCCTGCGTGCGGCTGGTGGGCGTGCAGCCGGACGGCCCCGAAGGCCCGGTGCTGACCGTCGCCGGGGCCGACCTGCTGGATGGCACGCCGATCTACGATATCAAGCCCTACCTGCCCGGCGTGGACGCCCACCCCGAAGCCGCCGCCGGGTTTGCCGGGCCCGCGGCCGCCCACGCGCTGACCGTGCGCGACCCCGGCGGCTGCCTGGCCGCCCTGCCGCCGCGCCAGCGCGCCGCGCTGGAAGGCGTGCTGCAAAACGACCCGCGCCCCGGCTACCAGCGCGACCCCGCGCGCGTCTACGGCCTCGCCTTTGCCGGTTACACCGTGCGCTTCACCGTCGATAACGACGTGCTGACCGTCCTGGAGCTGAAAGCGGAATAACCCCACCTTTCCGCCGCCGCCTCATTCCTGATTTTCCTCCGCGCCTCCGCCGCGGAGACCACCACATCTAAACTCTGAACTCTTAACTCTGAACGCTGGAAAACGGAATGCTCCCCAACTTTCCGCCGCCATAATTCCTCATTCCTGATTTTTCCCCGCGGCGGAGCCGCGGGGTCCACCACATCTAAACTCTAAACTCTTAACTCTGAACTCTAAAAAAAGGAAGGTGCGCCCCATGTCCAAGATCTATACCTCGGCCGACCAGCTCATCGGCCATACGCCGCTGCTGGAGCTCTGCCGGTTGGAGCAGTCGCTGGACCTGCGCGCGCGGCTGCTGGTCAAGCTCGAATCCTTCAACCCCGCCGGTTCGGTCAAGGACCGCGTCGCCAAAGCCATGCTGGACGAAGCCGAGGCCGCGGGCAAGCTGGGCCCCGGCGCGGTCATCATCGAACCGACGTCCGGCAACACCGGCATCGGCCTGGCCAGCGTGGCGGCCGCGCGCGGCTACCGCGTCATCATCGTCATGCCGGACACAATGAGCGCCGAGCGCCGCGCCCTGATGAAAGCCTACGGCGCCGAACTGGTGCTCACGCCCGGCGCGGGCGGTATGGCCGCGGCCATCGCCAAAGCGGACGAGCTCGCCGCCGGCATCCCCGGCGCGATGGTGGCCGGGCAGTTCGTCAACCCCGCCAACCCCGCCGCGCACGAAGCCACGACCGGCCCCGAGCTCTGGCAGGACACCGACGGCCAGCTCGACGTCTTTGTCGCCGGGGTGGGCACCGGCGGCACCATCACCGGCGTGGGGCGTTACCTCAAGCGGCAGAACCCCGCCGTGCGCATCGTGGCCGTGGAACCGGCGCGCAGCGCCGTGCTTTCGGGCAGCCCGGCCGGGGCGCACGGGCTGCAGGGCATCGGCGCGGGCTTTGTGCCCGAAGTGCTTGACACCGGCGTCTACGACGAAGTGCTGACCGCCACCGAGCAGGACGCCTATGCGGCCGCGCGCCTGCTGGGCCGCCGCGAGGGCGTGCTGGCGGGCATCTCGTCCGGCGCGGCGCTGTGGGCGGCCATCGAGGTCTGCCGTCGCGCGGACAGCGCTGGGAAGACCGTCGTCGCCCTGCTGCCGGACACCGGCGACCGTTACCTCTCCACCGATCTGTTCGCGGAAGACGCGTAAAGCGGCGGAAAAATTTTCCTGCAAAAAAGCGCGGCGCAGGGCTTGACAACCGCAGACATTTTTCGTATAATGTTCTAGCACCCTAAATTCAGGGGAGATTGTGGCGGTATAGCTCAGTTGGCTAGAGCATTCGGTTCATACCCGAAGTGTCACCGGTTCAAATCCAGTTACCGCTACCATTGATGCAGGGTTTCGCCAAAATACTTGGGGGCCGGCCGCAATAGTGGCTGGTAAGTTGCTTGCTGTTTTAGCGAAGTCCTGCATTTTTCCGGCCCGTTGGTCAAGCGGTTAAGACACGGCCCTTTCACGGCTGTAACATGGGTTCGATTCCCGTACGGGTCACCAAACAAAACGCCTGCCTTTGTAAAAAGGCAGGCGCTTTTTCTTGTGTCGCGCGCTGTTTGGGTAGAAAGTACGGGAATCGAACAGCTCGTGCCGGCCGTCCTGCGTCCCGGCCGGCAAAAACGCCCCTGCGGGGCGTTTTTAGAGCGCGGGAAATTTCCCGTACGGGTCACCAAACAAAACGCCTGCCTTTGTAAAAAGGCAGGCGTTTTTCTTGTATCACGCGCTCTGCAAATTCAAAAAGCAAAAAACCTTTTCTTTGCAAAATTGGCGGTGCGGCGGGCGTGAACGCCCGCCCTACAATGCAAGGCAAATGCTCTGCAAGCGATGGAGAAACATCTTTTTCGACAGTTTAAGCCGGAGGCGCAAGCCCCCGGCTGTTTTGATGTGGACTTTTCAATTTTTCTGTTTGGCGTCCAGTTCGGCGACCTTTTGCTGGTAGAGCTTCATCAGTTCAGCCACGCAGGAACTCTCGGTGGTGGTCTTCACGTCAAAGCCGTAAGCCTGCATGACGGCGCGGTCGTTGTTCTGGTGGGCTTTGCGCAGTTCGGGCGGCATGGTCAGGTCGTCGTACAGGTCGGCCAGGCTGCTGTCCGGGTAGAGGGCGCGGGCGTCGAGAATCGCCTGGGCGGTTTGCTCGATCTTGGCCTTTTGCGCGTCGGTGGGGGTGGGCCAAACAAAGTTATTATAGACGATATTTATGGAATAGCTGTAATCACTTTTTAGGCGGCCTGTGACAACGCGCATCCAGGCCATGTGCACATTTGATGTCAATATGCCAAAATGGTACAACGTTGCATTTGGCATTAATCGCAGTTTATTGCTGCAAAGAATATCAGGTTGCATAAAGCCCATTGGTACATAGCGGCGTCTTTCAGAGGATACCTCAGGGATGACGATATAGGTGCTACTGGGCATATTCTCGGTCTGGAAGTGTGTGGGTTGGTCTGCCAATTTCACTGTCGATGCCCGTGAACTGGCAGAGCGGTACGCTTTGACAGCTTCCACACGTTTCAGACAGTGGGGCATCTTTCTTAATTGCGAAGGTGAACATTCGCCCAGCCAAAGACAGTAGCGAGGTGTTCGGTTGATAAACTCTCGTGAACCATACCACAAATGAAAATAGGGCTTTGCAGAAGGCTCTTCTTTCAGAAACGTCTTCATTTCGTCCTTTTCAAACAGATATTGTCCATCGTCAATTGGCTGGTTGCCCATTCCAATTTCCGGCACATCACAAATTGGTTTGTTCCGGCTTTCCACAAAAATGTTTTCGCCGTCCAACAGATACCCGTTGATATTCTTGACTTCCTGGTAACGGTCGCCGTCAAACAGCTTTTTGGGGGCCGGGTTGGCTGCTACACTAAACCCAATAATGACACAATGAACATGTGCTTTGCTTTTGGCTTCGCTGTCCCAGCGGAAAGTGCGGTAGGCAAAATCAATATGCACACCCTCCGCAAACAGGGGCTTCCACAAATTTGCAACGCTCTCACCTTGCGATACGGAGTTTGTGGAGACCAGAGCCGTGCGGATAGCGGCGCCTTGCATCAGATCGGACGCTTTCTTGTACCAGCAGCACACATAGTCCAGATTGCCTGCGTTTTTCCATCCGGGGAAGATGCTGTTCACATCCTCCTTCTGCGCTTTGCCCATCAGCCGCGCCCCCACAAACGGCGGGTTCCCCATAATATAATTCAGCTTTGCCTTGGGCACCACGGTCTCCCAATCCATCTGCAGGGCGTTGCCTTCCACAATATAGGCGTTGGTTTTCAGCGGCAGGAACGGAAGCGGTACCAGCAGGATCTTTTCCGTTTCCTTCATCATCTGGCTTTCGGCAATCCACAGCGCTGTCTTGGCGACCGTCACCGCAAAGTCGTTGATTTCGATGCCGTAAAACTGGCTGATGGAAATTTGGATAGGGCTTTCACTGGGGGAGTACATCGCCACCTGCCCGTGGGCCAATTCCAACAGCACGCGGTTTTCCAGCCGCCGCAAGCTCAAATAGGTCTCGGTCAAAAAGTTGCCGGAGCCGCACGCCGGGTCCAGGAACGTCAGCGACGCCAGCTTGCGCTGGTAAGTGCGCAGCTTGACGGCTTTGGTGCGCTCGACTGTGATGGCGCAAATCTCGTCCAGTTCTTTCTTCAGATCATCCAGAAACAGCGGGTCGATGACTTTATGAATATTCTCGATGCTGGTATAGTGCATCCCGCCGTGGCGGCGGGTCTCCGGGTTCAGCGTGCTCTCAAACACCGCGCCGAAAATCGTCGGGCTGATTTCCGACCAGTTGAAGTCCTCGCTGGCCTTTGTCAAAATCAAATCCCGTATTTCGTCGGTGAAAGGCGGTATCTCGATGTCCTCATCGGCAAACAGGCCGCCGTTGACATAGGGGAAAGCGGCCAAATCCGGGTTGTCGTCCTTCAGGTACGGGTCGCGGTTCTGCGGCTCGGTATCCAATATTTTGAACAGTTCCACCAGCGCCCGGCGCATCCCGCGCGTGTCAAAAGCGGCCAGATAGTCATGGAACATCCCCTTGCGGCCAAAGATACCGGCATCCTCGGCGTAAAAGCAGAAAACCAGCCGAACGCACAGCTTGTTCAGGCTTTTCAGGGCGTGTTCGCTTTCCGGGTCGGCATACTGCTTGGCAAACGCATCATACAAAAGGCCGACGATTTCACCGGCCGCAATGGAAACCTGCATCTCCCGCTGGATGTGGTCGTTGCCGGTATCCACAAGGAATTGCAGGCGGTAGTATTCTTTTTCCAGGTCGGCCAGCTCGATGACCTCCGGCTCGCCCTGGGGCCGCTCCATGTCATAGACAAAGAAGGTGCTGAAATTGCAGGTGATGACCCAGCGCGGGTGTTTGGACAGGGGCAGCTCGGTGATATAGCGTTTGGCTTGCTGGAACGGCGACAGAAGCGAGCCATCCGATTGACGGATGCCCTTTTTCATATCTTTGCCCAGCGCCTTCTGCTCAATCAGCACACGGGTGGCGGGAATGTAACCGTCGATAAAACTGGCGTGGTCCAGGTGGACCTGGTCCTCAAATTCAATGAATTGTTCGGGATGCTCCACGCCGTACACATCCCGCAGCAGCGACAGCCAGAAGGGTTGACTCTCGCCTTTCTCATAGCCTTTGCCCTGCCAGTAGGCGGCAAACTCTTTGGCGGCTTTTTGCTGTTGTGCAGCGGTCATCGCGGTCACCTCGTTGTGTGGGTTTGTTGGTCTTATCATACCATAAAGTAGGGTCACAGTAAACCAACAGACAAAAAAGCAGGCGCAGCAGCGCCTGCCTCAGCTTGTAGAAAAACCTGCTCCGGCAATCAAGCCAGAGCAGGTTTTTCTATGTTTCGTCGATTCGTCGATGCGGCGGCCGGTCAATGCGTGGTAAGCCGCCGCATCCGTGCTTATTCCCCCAGGTTGGCGAGGAATTTTTCTGCGAGGGCTTCGCCGTAGGGGGCGTAGGCGCCGGAGGTCAGGCGGGCGAGGGCGGTGGAGACCAGCTCCGCCCAGCTTTCGGCTTCGTGCCGGACCAGGATGGGGTAGAACCAGACGCCGTTTTTCTCGGCCGCGGCTTTGTCGCCGGGGGCGTCGCCGACCATCAGGATGTGGTCGGGCGAGTAGCCCTTGGCCTTGAGCTGCGCGATGCAGGCGGCCTTGCTGCCTGCGTCCTGGCAGCAGAGCACATCGACCGAGCCCAGCAGGCCGCAGCGCGCCCACTCTTCCTCGACCGCTTCGCGGTTGGCGCTGGACACGACCGCCACATCGGCGGCGGCATGCGCGGCGGCCAGGCCCGCGGCGGCGCCGTCAAACGGCTTTTTCTCGCTTTCGGGCAGCGCGTTGATGGCGGCGTTGACCTTTTTGGACCAGGACAGCGCTTTGGCCAGGCAGGGGCCCTGGGCCGCGGGCAGCGCCTTTTCCAGCGCGCCGTTGGACAGTTCCGGCGCGCTGGCCGCCCAGGCTTTGAGCTCGTCAAGGCCCTCGATCGCCGTGTACTGGGCGTTGATCTCATCCAGCGCCATCGCCAGGCCCTTGAAGCGGTTGACGCCGCGGGTCATGGTGTAGAGGTTGATCTCGTTCCAGCGGGCGAGGATCGGCTGCGCCCATTCTTCCAGGCCCCACTCCTCGACCATGCAGGGGCCGAAGCAGCGGAAATGCTTGATGTCCATTGTGTCCATCGCGCAGCCGTCTGAATCGACGCAGACGAGATACTCGCGGTTTTTGACAAAATGCTGCAGGTCGGTCATGGTGTTTCCTCCTTTGGTGGGCCGGGCCGCGCCCGGCGGAACGGTACTTTTATTTGTTCATTATATCATAGAATTTTGCCTTTGTGGGGGCGCGGCCAAACTTTTTTTGCCGCGGCGGGGCGCTTTCCCTTTTTGCTTTGCGCCTTTACACGCCTTTACGCCGCCGCCAAATTGCAGTACAATAAAACCAGTCTTTCCGGCAGGATCATTTTTCCCGCGGCTGTGCCGCGGGAAAGGCGACCCGCCCCCAAACAATGGACTCTGTATGCTGAAAAGGGAGGTTTCCCCATGCCCATCCGCAACGAAGTGCTGGACCAGCTCGCCGCGCGGCGGTCGGTGCGCGTGTTCACGAACGAGCCGGTCGCGCCGGAGGAGCGCGCGGCCATTCTGGACGCCGCGTTCAACGCGCCGACGGCAGGCTGCCAGCAGCTGTACACGATTTTGGACATCACCGACCCGGCGCTGCGCGCGCAGCTGGCCGACCTGTGCGACCACCAGCCGATGATCGCCGCCGCGCCGCTGTGCCTGGTCTTTCTGGCCGACTGCCGCCGCTGGCCGCGCGCCTACCGCGCCGCGGGCGCCGCCCCGCGTGACCCCGGCCCCGGCGACCTGCTGCTGGCTGTGGCCGACGCCTGCATCGCCGCGCAGAACGCCGTGACGGCGGCCGAAAGCCTGGGCATCGGCAGCTGCTATATCGGCGATGTGCTGGAAAACGCCGAAGCGATGCGCGCCGCGCTGGCGCTGCCGCCGCATGTGGTCCCCGCGGCCATGCTGATCTTCGGCCGCCCGACCGAGCAGCAGCGCACCCGCGAAAAGCCCCGCCGCTTTGCGCCGGAGGCGGTCGTGTGCGAGAACACCTACCGCGACCGCAGCGAGGCCGAGCTGCGCGCCGACTTTGCCGCCCGCGACGCCGGGCCGGGTTATGACTTTGACCGCGACCTGCAGGCGTTCTGCGCGCGCAAGTATGACAGCGATTTCAGCCGCGAGATGAGCCGCAGCGCCGCCGTCTACCTGGCCGATTTCCTGCCCGGCGCGCCCGCAGAACCGGCGAGGTAAAAACCACAGGTTGGAGCAGGGCGGCGCATTTGGCCTCTTCCCCTGGGGGGAATTGTGTGGTAAAATACCCGTACAAAATGTTTGCGCCGCCCGGGCCTGCCCGGCGGGCGTTCCCCGGAAGGAGTATTTCTTGATGAAAACTGAAAATCGCAGCGCGCAGGTGCAGAACCTGGCGCTGGCGGCGCTGTTTATGGCCGCCGGGCTGGTGCTGCCGTTTTTGACCGGCCAGATCCCGCAGATCGGCAGCATGCTGCTGCCCATGCACCTGCCTGTGCTGCTGTGCGGGCTGGTGTGCGGCTGGCAGTACGGCGCGCTGGTGGGCGCGGTTTTGCCGCTGCTGCGGTATCTTTTGTTCGGTATGCCGCCGGTTTTCCCCACCGGCGTGGCCATGTGCTTTGAGCTGGCCGCCTACGGTTTCCTGGCCGGGTGGCTGTATGCCCATTCGCGCTGGAAATGCGTCAAGGCGCTGTATGCCTGCCTGATCCCGGCCATGATCGGCGGCCGCCTGGTGTGGGGCGTGGTCGAAGTCGTGCTGCTGGGCCTGACCGGCAGCGCCTTTACCTGGAGCGCGTTCCTGGCGGGCGCGGTGCTCAACGCCGTGCCGGGCATCATTTTGCAGCTGGTGTTCATCCCGGCCTTTATGGTCGCGCTGGACCGCACAGGTTTCCGCCGCTTTGGCGCAAACCCCGCCGCCCAACCGGCAGAAAAACCGCAGCAATAAAAAACCGCTCCGCCCGAAACGAAAAACGGGCGGAGCGAAAATTTAGAGTTTAGAGTTCAGAGTTGAGAGTTCAGATATGGTGTGCCGCCCTTCGGGCGGCACATTTTTTATATCGCACGGGGAAACCGTCCGCCAATCAATTCCTAATTCCTGATTTTCCCCCGCGCCCTACCCAAATGTTCACCCCTCCACCTTGTAAAGCCTTACCCCGTGCGGCGGGACGTTGGCGGCCAGGCGGGCGCCGGGCAGGGGCAGGGTCTCGCCGGTCCACAGCTCGCGGGCTGCGGCGGCGGGGGCGGCGCCCTGCCAGGCGGGCACGGCGGCGGTGTCGGCGGCCATCGTGCGCGGCTGCGCGCAGAAGTTGAACAGGGCCAGATACCGCTCCGGCTGGCCGTCCGCCCCGGCCGGGCCGGTGCAGGTCCACACCGCGCCCGCTTCGTCTTTGGCGAGCTGCCGCGCGCGGAAGGACGGCGGCAGCAGCCGCAGCACCTCGCGGTTGGTCAGCAGGCTTTTGGTAAATTCGTCCAGTTGGGTCAGCTCAGCCCCCAGCATGAGCGGCGAGCCGAACAGGCACCACAAGCTCACCAGCGTGCGCTGTTCGTCGCGGGTCAGGGCGGTGGCGCGCTCTGCGCCGAAGCCGCGGCCGATGCGTCCCAGCGGCAGCATGTCGCAGTCCGGGAAAGCCCCGGGCGCGACATGGTCCTGCCAGAGCTCGCAGCGGTCGAACATCGCGCGCACATCCTCCCATTTGTCCCACAGGTCGTCGGTGATGCGCCACATGTTGGCGTTCTGCGCATAGTGCCACGCCTGCTCGATCAGCGCCGGGCCCGGCGAAAGCGACAGCACGATGTCCCGCCCGCTGTGCAGGATCGCGTTGTGCAGGTACTCGATCTCGGCGCGGCCGCTGTAGGGCGCGTGTGGGTACATGTTGGTGTTGGCGATGTCGTCGCACTTGATGAAATCGACGCCCCACGCCGCATACATGGCGATCAGGTCGTTGTAATACGCCTGCGCCCCGGGGTGCCCGGCGCGCACGCCGTACATGTCGGGGTTCCAGCGGCAGATGCTGGACGGGTCGGCCAGGTCGGCGGCCGTGTAGGGCGTGCCGTGCACGGGCAGGCGGCGGTGCGCCGCCGCGCGCGGGATGCCGCGCATGATGTGGATGCCGAACTTGAGGCCAAGGCTGTGCACATAATCAGCCAGCGGGCCGAAGCCCCGGCCCCCGGCCGCGGACGGGAAGCGCGCCGGGTCCGGCTGAAAACGGCCGTACTCGTCCATGGCGTGGTCGCCGAAGGGGATGTACTGGAACTCCGCACGGCGGGCCCCGGCGTCCTTGGCGTACCACTGGATGTCAACGACGGCATACTCCCAGCCATAGGGCTTGAGCTCCCGCGCCAGCACCTCGGCGTTGGCGCGCACGTCGGCTTCGGTCACGGTCGTGTCGTAATAGTCGTAGCTGTTCCACCCCATCGGCGGGGTGAGCGCAGCGGAGGAATGCGGGAAAAGCATGGGGGACCTCCTTGTTTTAGAGTTGAGAGTTCAGAGTTCAGAGTTTAGAGTTCAGATGTGGTGGAGCGCCGCCTGCGGCGGCGCAGCAAACTGTCCAAAAAGCCGGTTGTTTCCCGGCGGCAGAGCGTTTGCCCTACAGGGCAACCGGAAACGGCAGCCGAAGGTGAAGCGGGTGGTTCCCCCGACACGCCGGAGCGCCGCCTGCGGCGGCGCAAATAGCCGGGGAAGCTGCGTTGTCTTTCCCTGCGGCACGGGGAAAGACCGTGGGGGTAAGCGGGCGGCAAAACAAGCGGCCTTGTTTTTATTTGGGGAACCGCGCAGCGGGGCGGCGTTTATTTTTGCGCTTCCAGGGCGGCCAGCAGGCCGCGGCAGCCGTCCAGGACGTCGCGCCAGGTGGCCTCAAAGTCGCCGGTATACCACGGGTCGGCCACCTCGCCGGGGCGGCGGGCGTATTCCAGCAGCAGGTGCATCTTGCCCGCCGGGTCGCCGCCGCAAAGCCGCCGCATGTTGTACAGGTTTTCCTCGTCCATGCCGATCAGCAGGTCCCAGGCGGCGTAGTCGGCGCGCGTCAGGCGGCGCGCGGTCTTGCCGGCGCAGCCGATGCCGTGTTCGGCCAGCTTGCGCTGCGCGGGCGGGTAGACCGGGTTGCCGATCTCCTCGCTGCTTGTCGCAGCCGAGGCAATCTCGTACCGCCCCGCGCACCCGGCCCGCCGCACCAGGTCCTTCATCACAAACTCCGCCATCGGGCTGCGGCAGATGTTACCATGGCAGATGAATAAAACCTTCGTCATCGTGTGTGCGCCCCTTTTCTGGATGTTTTTGTCTTGCTGATTATACCATAAAGGACCGCCATTTGCACCTTCAATTCCTCCAGAAAAACAGTCAAGGGGCGGCAGCATCCCTTGCTGTCGCCCCTTGATTGCCTGCCAGCAAAGGCGGGCGGGGCCGCAGGCGGCGGCGCAATGCGCCGTTTATCTTGACCGCCCGCTGGCTCGGCTGGCTTTGCTAATTACTGGCGTGCATTTTGTTCACGCTTTAATCGCGCTTTTGCTTCTTCAACACTTTCTCCCTCTTTCGTCAAATAGCGGTCAACAAAAGCGTCCTCAATTTTGGTGTAGCCGCCGACAACCGTATCTTCAACTTTTTGATAGGTATCAACAACTTTCTTTGCTATTTTCTCATTTGTTTCTACGAGTTTTGATTTTACCATATATCAGGTTCCTTTCCTTTTGATGTTTTAATCATTGACAAGCCCAGTATCAGTACAAACAAGCATACGGCAGCTCCCGTGACGGCGTTCATAAAATGAACGTTTCCGGCGCTCATGGAACCGAAAGAAACCAGCATAGAGCGTTGTAATGTAAGTATGGAAGCAGCTACTTCTGCATATCCGATATTCCGTATTGCCCTTAATAGCGGGGATGGATTTTTGTGTTGCTTTACTGCCTTTACTATTGCCATTGTAATTTTGTAAAAGGTGTAAGCGGCAATCGATATCATCATGATTTCTTCATGCTGTGTAGCAATATTCTGCGACAGGCTAAGATAATTGACTGTTGCAAGCACAACTCCCAATACGAGCAATAGTAAGCCGGATAGCTTCATCACAAACAATTCTGTATCGTTATCTGGTGATTTTTGATGATTTCGCTCACACAATACCGCAGAAAACCGCACTGTAGCTAAAATACCATAAAAAGCGCACATGGCAATAAACCAGAGGGAAAGGTTCAAAATGCCGAGCACAAGGTGATATAAAGCGTAGAGCAAATTGAATGCAAGGGACGCCGTAGCTGACAGGATGATACGATAACGCTTGCTGGACGCAATCCTTTTGCCTGTTTCTGTTTTATTGAGCAGTGATAAGGCTTTCTGCGTCGGCTTCAATCTTTAATACCTTTTGTCAACGGGATCAGGCAAAGAAGAATGACAATTCCAATAAGCCCGATTACAACACCCATAACCATTTTGCCCCATACCATGCTGAAACACATCCCAACGCCCAGCGCCAGAGCACCCACGACACCGACAATAACGGTCAGAACGGTTTTGCCAGTAATATGGAGCGGCTCCTTATGTTCCATCTTTCGCCAAACAAACAGTGTAATAAGACCGAGAAGCAGACCGACACAACCGAAAATGACACCCGGCTTAAAAGCGTTCCATTCCGGGATAAATGCCATGCACATTCCCAACGCAAACAGAACAACACTCACCGTTCCTAATACCATCGCTACAAAACTACTTTTTTTCATCTGATAAGCACCTCCAAAACATTAAAACAACAGTTGTTGCTTTATTACAAATCAAGTATAATGGGGTTGTAGGCAAAAAACAATCATCAATTTATCAACAAGTGTTGAGATAAAGGAGCTTTTATGAATACGCCAAATAATAAGCGAAAAAAAGAGTCTATGGAGCGTATTGAGAAAGTTTTTATTGAAATGCTCCAGACAAAAAAGTTGAGCGAAATCAGTGTATCAGACATTTGTAAACTCGCCGGATTAAACCGAACCACGTTCTACGCAAACTATACAGATATTTATGGATTGGCCGACGCGATACGGAATAAGCTGGAAAATGAAGTGTCAGACTTATACAGAGAGGAAGTCACACAAGGCTTTAACAGCAACGATTATCTGAAATTGTTCCGGCACATCAAAGACAACCAAATTTTTTACAAGACTTATTTCAAGCTGGGATATGATAACAACTATAAAATTTTCCGGTATGATACTAATCTTGCCCGTGAGCATTTTCAGAACAGATTTATTGAATATCACATGGAATTTTTCAAAGCAGGCATTACACAAATTATAAAACTTTGGCTAAAAAGCGGCTGTAAAGAAAGCCCAGAGGATATGGCTGAAATCATCAAAAGCGAATATCATGGGCGGGATAGCTTTTTTGCTGATAAAAGTACGGAATAGAGGGTTGCCGTCTATCAAATTCTTGCGTGTTACTTTATGGCACATGAGCATTTACTCACTGAACATATTTACCTGCATACAGCAAGCGGCGATACTCCTGTTCTGGAATATCGCCGCTTGCGTTCTCCTATATCGAAACTTGTCACATCAAGGCGCTTCCAAAAATGCTGTAGTAGTGATGTGGTAAGCGCCTTTCTGCTCCGTAAAGCCCTTGATTTTACGGGCTTTTGCGGGATTTTTCAAGATACTGCCGTGGCAAAAAAGTATTTTGGTCATCGCTTTATAACGCCTCGTAAATCCTGTATTGCCAGACAAACCCACTTCAGGAAAGCAAAGCCGTCCCGCTTGCGATTTTTTCTTGTATGGCGGAAACGGTTTCCTGAACGGAACAAGTTGTCGTATCTATAACATGCGCTTCATAGCGCCCCAGGCCGCAAAATTGTTCCCACATGGTTTCCACCAGTTCGATATTGGTTTTTCTGTCCAGCTTTGCGCGCTGCACGGCCCGCCGCATCGTCTCTTCCTTGCCGGTCCTTAAAATAATGTAATGGACCTCGTACCCTTCCCGGGCAAGGGCTCGCCATGGTTCCAAAAACCACGGGCCGACAATTCCGTCTACAATTACATCATACCCGCCGCGGGCGTATCGCTTGGCGGCTTCCAAAAATGCTTCAATGACAACCAGGTTCTGTTCGTTGGATTCCGGCAGATGCGGCGGTATGGCACCTTTGCTTAAATAGTGAAAAAAGTCGTCCGTGTGCATGTGCACGGATTTATCCATACCGGATTCTTTCGCAACGATCGACGCAGCCGTTGTCTTGCCTGTCCCCGGCAAACCGGTGATCACAATAATTTTTCCCTGCTTCATTGGTGTCCCTCCCCGTCCTTTCTGGTTGCCTTTGCCACGATTATACAATAGCCGTTCGCTTATGGGAATAGATGGAGCTTGAACCTGCCGGGCGGCACAGCCGGGGGTACGGTGTTTGTTGTCTCGCGCATACAAAAAGCGCATGGCTTTTCATGCGATGCCGCAACGCGCGAGACAGCTGTTTTGTGTGTTCTGCAATCAAACTTTGCCCGCTGCCCGCAGGTCGTATTCCAGCTGGCAGTCGAAGGGTTCGGCGGCGGTGTGGGCGGGGTGGCGCCAGGCGGCGTCGGTGCAGCCCAGGCCGCGGTAGAACGCCTGGGTCTCGGCGGCCGAGTGGGCCGAGATATAGAGCTTTTGCGCGCCGCGCCTGCGGGCCCAGGCGGCGGCTGCGGCAAACAGCGCCGTGCCGGCGCCCCGGCCGCGCCAGTCGGCCGAGACGTGCAGCTCGAGCAGGTCGATGTATTCCCCCTGTGCTCCGCAGGGCTGCGCGGCGGCCGCGGCAAAGCCCTTGAGCTGCGCGCCGCAGAACGCCGCGCGCACAAAGCCGCCCGCGGCGAGCGTGCGGCGCAGCCCGGCCGCCAGCGCGGCGATGTCGGCGGCGGACCAGTCGTCGATGAACGGGTCGGGCCGGATGGTCCAGCCGCCGTTTTCCCACCGCCAGCAGTCGACCACCACCTGGCGGCGTATAAAGCCCGCAAACAGGGCGGGGGTCGCCTCGGCGGGGCCCAGGTTGCGGAAGGTGAGCATAAACGTTCCCCCCTCCGCCTTAGCCGGTGATGACGGCGCAGGCGTCAAAGCTGCGCGCGGTCAGCTCGGCCATGGCGCGGCGCGGGTCGGTTTCGGCGGACAGCCACAGCGTGTAGCGGTATTCGGCAAAGCCGGACAGGTCCAGCTTGAAGTTCGTTTCCCAGCAGTTGTTCATGACCCAGGAATAGACCGGGCGGCGGTTGTCCTCCGGCTTGTTTTCGCACAGGCGGATCGGGTGGGCGCGCATCTCGCCGAAATAGTACAGCGGCACGTCGCGGCTGGCGATCAGCGCGCTGCCGCCTTCGCCCACAAAGGCGATGCCGGTGTCCGACATCGTGTACTCCATGCAGGTGCCGGGCAGCTGGTCCAGCCCGGGGCGGTAGGGCTCGCTGCCCTTTTCGGCCCAGAGCGCCTGCGCGCCGCCCAGCTCCAGCGTCAGCGGCAAAAAGACGCTCTCGATATCGCTGGACAGCGTCTTGCCCAGCTGCAGCGCAAAGTCGATGCGCGGGACCGCCTCGTACAGCGTGACGGCGACATCCGCCCGGACCGTGCCGGGCAGCGCATACACAAGCCGCAGGCGGGTAAAGACAGGGCCGTGTTCCTCGCAGCGCACCTCGGTCAGCCGCCCGGCCGTCAGCACGGCGTGGGGGCCGCGGATGTTGCGCCCCAGCAGGCGGCGCTCCTCATAGGCGTCGGTTTGCCCCGGGCGCAGCGGCGTGACCTCATACAGCGGCGTGAAAAACGGCGCGGCGCCCGGCCCCAGCAGGTTTTTGCCGCTGCGCTTGTCCACCAGCGCCGTCACGCCGTCCCCGGCGCGGCAGTCCAGCCGGAACCAGCGGTTTTCATAGCCGTAAGGCAGGCGGAAGGACACGGGGTCATAGTCGTTGACAATGTCGCGCACGCGCTCGGCCCCCACATAGCAGCGGCGGCTGTTGAGCGTTTCGGGCAGCGGCGGCCGTTCGGCGAACGTATAGCGCCGCTCGCATACGCCGGTAAAATCATCCAGGAAGGTGATGCGCCGCCCGCGCGGGTGGGGCGATACCTGGCAGGGCAGCTCAGTCCCGTCTTCGCGCCGGACGCACGCGCGGGGCAGCGACAGCGTCTCGACGTAAAATTCGACAGGCTGGGGCCCGGGCGCGCCGCCCGGCGCAAGCACCCGCAGCGTGCCGCTCGTGTTATAGTAGCGCAGCGTGTCGCCCTTTTCCCGGGTAACGGCCCCCAGCAGGCGGCTGGCCGCCTCGTGCGCTTTGGAGGCGTAGCTGTTTTTGCGCATATCCAGGTCCAGCACCATCGTGTCGCAGGGGTCGGTGATGGTGGAGGAATGCCCCCAGGTGTGCTCGGCATACAGCAGCAGGGCGTCCTCGGCTTCGCGGCAC
Source organism: Candidatus Gemmiger stercoripullorum (assembly GCA_019119365.1). GTDB lineage: Bacteria > Bacillota > Clostridia > Oscillospirales > Ruminococcaceae > Gemmiger > Gemmiger stercoripullorum. Next base: position 33,928 of record DWXD01000039.1, read on the forward strand.
AGGGCGGGGTACTTTTCCCACGCGGCCGGGTCCAGCCGCCGCGCCAGCGCGTAGCGGTGCTGCGCTTCGCGGTAATGCTTGACCGCATAAGGGGCCGAGCCGACGCCGTTGGCCCACCAGTCGGTCAGGTCGCCGCGGTACACGGGGCTGCCCTGCAGTTTGGGGGCGATGGCCGCGTACAGCTCCTGCAGGCTGACCATGCGGATGTCTACGCCGTCCGGGTATCGGGCGGCGTAGCCTTCGATCGTGCGCAGGATCTCCGGCTCGGGCGGGGCGTTGTCGCTGAACACGCCGGACACGCTGGCGATGATAAAGTCATACGGGTAGCCGTTTTGTTCGCACTCGTCCAGGTAATGGTCCAGGTTGCGGCGCAGCGCTTCGACCGGGTCGGCGGGCAGGTCTGCGCCAAAGTTCTGCATCATGAAGTTGGCCGTGCGGTTGGGGCGCAGCCCCAGCACGTTGCCAAGGTTATAGTGCTCGCCGTTCCACACCAGCAGCCGCTGCCCGGCGGCGTTCTCCCACCAGTAGGCGGTCTGGTTGCGGTAGAGCGGGTACATGCCGTGGTGGCAGTGGATGTTCGTGTACAAAAACTCGATGCCATGGCGCAGCAGCACGTCGCGCTGGCCCATCGAGATGCCGTTGATGTCGGCGCACATGGCCGTTTTCGGCTCCACGCCCCGGCTGCGCAGCAGCGCGCAGGCTTCGCCCAGGCGGCGGTCCAGCACCGCGCAGTCCGCCAGGTCGCAGAAGTTGAGATAGTTGGCCGAAAAGCCGAGGCGGCCGGCGCGCATCAGCGCAAAGAACTGTTCGGCCTCGGCGGGGGCGGCTTCCTTCAGGAACTGCTCGGCGCAGAACCAGGTCTCGCAGTTCCAGCGGAAGGCGGCGTTGCGCGCCTGGCCCAGAATGCGCAGCGCGCTGCGGATGTAATCGACCTGGACCTGCACGACGCGCTCCTGCAGGTCGGTATAGCCGATGTCGGTGTGGGAATGATGGATGACGTACAGGGTCTTGATCTGGCGGGGCATAGCCGTTACCTCCCGATATTTCCAACAAATATTTCCGGCCGCGTGCAGGGGCGCGGCGGCCCGTTTTGCCTGTATCATAGCAGACGCCGCCGCGCCTGGCAAGCGGCGCGCGCAAAAAAGAAAAAACAAAAGAAAAGCGCAGGGAAATTCTTGAAAAACGCGCCGTTTCCCTGTTGCCGCCGCGCGCCAAAAGCCTTACAATAGGGGCAGACAAACGCCCGGGGCGCTGCCGCGGGCCCGCCCACAGTGTCAAAATATCCGCCCCGGAAAAAGGAGGCCCCCTTATGCCGCACGTTTCCACCCCCTCGCTCGCCTGGCTGGAAGACCCGGCCGTCTTCGCGGTCAACCGCCTGCCCGCCCATTCGGACCACCGCTTTTATGTGGACGGGCAGCAGCCCGTCCAACCGCTTGACGGCCGCTGGCGCTTTGCCTGGAGCCCCTGCCCCGCCGCGCGCCCGGCCGGGTTTTACGCGCCGGACGCCGACCTTTCGGCGTTCGGTTCCATCGCCGTGCCCGGCCACATCGAAACGCAAGGCTACGGCCAGCTGCAGTACATCAACACCCTCTACCCGTGGGACGCCCTGCAGGAGCTGACCCCGCCCCGGATCGCCTGGGAGGATTGCCCCGTCGGCAGCTATGTGACCGAGTTCGACCTCGCGCCCGCGCTGCGCGGCGGGCGGGTGTGCGTCTCGTTCCAGGGCGTCGAGACCGCGTTTTACTGCTGGTGCAACGGGCAGTTCGTCGGCTACAGCGAGGATTCCTTCACCCCGGCCGACTTTGACCTGACCCCCTTTGTGCGCGAAACCGGCAACCGCCTGTGCGTCGAGGTGTACAAGCGATCCTCCGCCTCCTGGCTGGAGGACCAGGACTTCTTCCGCTTTTCCGGCATCTTCCGCCCGGTGTTCCTCTATGCAAAGCCGCGCACGCACATCGAAGACCTGTGGCTGCGCGCCGGCCTGGCGGCGGACAACGCCACCGGCACGCTGGCCCCGCGGCTCAAGACCTCCTGCGCGGACCCCGCCTGCGCCGAAGCCTGCACCGTCGATTGCCGCGTGACCGCGCCCGGCGGCGCGGTTTTGTATGAAGCGCCGCTTGCCCTGACCCCGGCGGGCGGGGAAGAGGGCTGCATGGTGTGGCAGGCCGCGCCCATCGCGCTGCCCGGCGTGCGCGCCTGGAGCCACGAGGACCCGGCGCTGTACGCCGTGACGCTGACGCTGCGCGGCGCGGACGGCCGCGCCATCGAGACCGTGCCCTACCGCACCGGCTTCCGCCGCTTTGAGATGATCGACGGCGTCATGTGCCTGAACGGCAGCCGGGTCTTTTTCAACGGCGTCAACCGGCACGAGTGGAACCCCGAGAACGGCCGCGCCATCGGCATGGCCGACATGGTCAAAGCGATGGAGACCTTCCGCCGCAACAACATCAACGCCGTGCGCACCTGCCACTACCCCGACCAGACGCCGTGGTACGACCTGTGCGACGAAAACGGCGTGTATATGATCGACGAGACCAACCTGGAGACCCACGGCAGCTGGCAGCACCGCGGCGGCGACCCGCTGGCCGACAACCTGCCCGGCAGCCGCCCCGAATGGAGGGCCTGCGTGCTGGACCGCGCGCGCTCGATGTTCGAACGCGACAAAAACCACACGGCGGTGCTGTTGTGGAGCTGCGGCAACGAGAGCTTTGCGGGCGAAAACATCCTGGCCATGAGCCGCTTTTTCCGGGAAAACGACCCCGGGCGCCTGGTGCACTATGAGGGCGCGGCGACGGCGCGGCTGTTCGGCGGCGACCCCGCATGGGAGGCCGCGACCGACGTCGAGAGCCGTATGTACACCGAACCCAGGGACATCCGCGCCTATCTCGAAAGCGGGCCGAAAAAGCCGTTCATCCTGTGCGAGTACATGCACGACATGGGCAACTCCCTCGGCGGCATGGAGAGCTACATCCGCCTGGGCGAAGAATTCCCGCAGTACCAGGGTGGCTTTATCTGGGATTATATGGACCAGGCGCTGTGGCGCACCGACGCGCTGGGCCGCCGGACCCTTGGCTACGGCGGCGATTTTGGCGAGCGGCAGACGGATTATAACTTTTCCGCCAACGGCATCGTCTTTGCGGACGGCGCGGAAAAGCCCGCCATGCAGGAGGTGCGCTACTGGCATGCGCCCGCGGCGGCCCGCGCCGCGCACGACGCCGCCAACGCCGCGGCCGCGGCGGCCAGCGCGCAGAACATCGCGGCCGAACACGCCGCGCACGGAGCCGCCGAAGCCGCTGCGCCCGACCTGAAGCTCGTGCACGGGGACGGCGCGCTGGGCGTGCACGGGCAGGGCTTTTGCGTGCTGTTCTCCTACATCCACGGCGGGCCGGTCAGCCTGCGGGCCCACGGGGCCGAATGGCTGTACCGCGCGCCGCGGCCCGTTTTCTGGCGCGCAGCCACCGAAAACGACAAAGCCTGCGGCTTCCCTGTGCGCAGCGCGGCCTGGCTGGCGGCCGACAGCCAGACCCCATGCACCGGCGTGACGGTGGAGCGCGAAAGCCCGCGCGCCGTGACCGTGGCCTGCCGGTTCGAGCCCCCGGCCGTGCCCGGCGCGTTCGCCGTGCTGCGGTATACCGTCACGGCGGGCGGCACGCTGACGCTGACGGCCGAATACCACGGCGCGCCCGGCCTGCCTGAGCTGCCCTGCTTTGGCGTGCGGCTCACGACGCCCGCGCCGCTGGGCTGTGTCGGCTGGACCGGCCTTTCGGGCGAAACCTACCCCGACCGGTACAAAGGCGGCGTGTTCGGCGCGCACAGCGAAACGCCGCACATCACGCCGTACCTGGTCCCGCAGGACTGCGGCTGCCACATGAACACCCACGCCGTGCGCCTGCAGTACCGCACCCCCGGCGGCCGGAGCCCCGCGGCGCTGGAGCTGACCATGGCCGGGGCGCCGTTCGCGTTTTCGGCGCTGCCCAACACGGCGGCGGAGCTGGAAGCCGCCGACCACCGCGAGGACCTGCCCGCCACGGCGCACACCCACCTGTGCCTGTACGCGGCCATGCGCGGCGTGGGCGGCATCAACACCTGGGGCGCGGACGTCGAACCGCCGTACCATGTCAGCGCCGAAGCCGCCCACACGCTGACCGTGCGCCTGGCGCTGGCTTGACAAACCCCCGGCCCTGCGTGTACAATAAAGGAAACCAATGATAAAAGGGGTGACTGTTTTATGAAGCACATCCAGACTCTCAACACCCGCGACATGGCCAAGAGCCTGAACAACGGCGGCTGCGGCGAATGCCAGACCTCCTGCCAGAGCGCCTGCAAGACCAGCTGCGGCATCGCCAACCAGCCCTGCGAGAAGAAGTAAACCTTTTTTCGCATCCATTGCCGGGACACCCCCGTGCGCTGCACGGGGTCTGTTCCGGTATTTCTTTGCCCCGCGGCGGGGCCTGCGGGCCTTTGCCCTGTATATATCCTATCCACATTTCCATCCCACCAGATTCCCGGCCCGGCCGGGCGAGAGGACGACTATGATCCATCAATATAAACAAAACGGCTACAACATTGTTGTGGATGTCTACAGCGGCAGCGTGCACGCGGTGGATGAGCTGGCCTACGACGCGATCGCGCTGGTCGATGCGGGCACGCCGCGCGCCGATATTGCGCCGCAGCTGCTGGCCAAATACAAGGACCACCCCGAGGTGACGCAAGCCGACATCGAGGACTGCCTGGCCGACATCGACGAGCTGACCGCGCAGGGCAAGCTGTTCGCGCCCGACATCTACGAAAGCCACGCCTTCGACTTCAAAAACCGCTCCACCGTCGTCAAGGCGTTGTGCCTGCATGTGGCCCACACCTGCAACCTGAACTGCGAATACTGCTTTGCGGCGCAGGGCAAGTTCCACGGCGACGCCGGGCTGATGAGCTTTGAGACCGGCAAGCGCGCGCTGGACTTTTTGATCGAAAACTCCGGCACGCGCCACAACCTGGAAGTCGACTTCTTCGGCGGCGAACCGCTGATGAACTTCGAGGTCTGCAAGCAGCTGGTGGCCTATGCGCGCTCGATCGAAAAGCAGCACAACAAAAACTTCCGCTTCACGCTGACCACCAACGGCATCGGCATCACCGACGAAGTCATCGAGTGGGCCAACAAAGAGTGCTATAACGTCGTGCTCTCGCTGGACGGCCGCAAGGAGGTCAACGACCGCTTCCGCAAGGACCTGGCGGGCAACGGCAGCTACGACCGCATCGTGCCCAAGTTCCAGAAGCTCGTCAAAGCGCGCGGCGGCAAGGGCTACTATATGCGCGGGACGTTCACGCATTATAATGTCGATTTCACGAACGACCTGTTCCACATGGCCGACGACCTCGGCTTTACGGAGCTTTCGATGGAACCGGTCGTGACCGCGCCCGGCAGCCCGGAGGCGCTGACCGAAGAGGACCTGCCCCGGCTGTACGACCAGTACGAGCTGCTGGCCAAAGACATGCTGCGGCGCGAAAAGGCCGGCAAACCGATCACGTTCTACCACTATATCCTGGACCTTGCGCACGGGCCGTGCGTGTACAAGCGCATCTCGGGCTGCGGTTCCGGCACCGAATATATGGCCGTGACGCCGTGGGGCGACCTGTACCCCTGCCACCAGTTTGTCGGCGATGCGGCGTACAAGCTCGGCAACGTGTGGGACGGCGTGACCAACACCGCCCTGCGCGACGAGTTCAAGCTGTGCAACGTCTACGCCCGGCCCGGCTGCAAGGACTGCTGGGCCCGGCTCTACTGCGCGGGCGGCTGCGCGGCCAACGCCCTGCACGCGACCGGGGACATCCACGGCGTGTACGAGTACGGCTGCAAGGTGTTCCGCAAGCGCATCGAGTGCGCGCTGATGATCAAGGTGGCCGAAAGCCTGGACCCGGACCTCGCCCCTGCGCACGCGGACCTCGCCCCGGCCGAAGACTGCGGCGACTGCGGCGGCTGCGAATAAACCGCGCCCGGCGGCTGGCCGCGAATAAACGGCGCCCGGCAAATGCCGCGGCCAACCGGGAAACCGCGGCCCCGCATTACAACAAACCCTTGTAGGGGACGATGCTTGCATCGTCCCGCGGACTCCGCGGCGCCGCAAACGCCCCGGGCGGATATGGAATCCGCCCCTACGGACGACGGCGAGCGCCCGGCCGCCCGGGAAGCGATACCCCCGCGTTACAACAAACCCCTGTAGGGGACGATGCTTGCATCGTCCCGCACACCCCGCGGCACCGCAAACGCCCGCGGGCGGGATAAATCCCGCCCCTACGAATAAATTTTGTGTTTCGGGCCAAACCGGATGGCCGCCACCCACCCGGACGACCGTAGGGCGGGATGCCCCCATCCCGCCGCACCCCGCGCCGCCGCAAACGCCCGCGGGCGGGATAAATCCCGCCCCTACGAATAAATTCTGTGCTTCAGGCCAAACCGGAACGGCCGCCACCACCCGGACGACCGTAGGGCGGGATGCCCCATCCCGCCGCACCCCACGGCGGTGCAAACGTCTCAATTTTAAATCGCCAATGTGCGGCGGGCGTGAACGCCCGCCCTACAAAACCGGAAAATTGCCGCGGCCAACCCGGAAAAACCGCGGCCCCGCATTACAACAAACCCCTGTAGGGGCCGATTCCATATCGGCCCGGGAACCCCGCGGCGGCGCAAACGCCCCGGGCGGATATGGAATCCGCCCCTACGGACGAAGGCGAGCGCCCGGCCGCCCGGGAAGCGATATCCCCGCGTTACAACAAACCTCTGTAGGGGACGATGCTTGCATCGTCCCGCGCACCCCGCGCCGCCGCAAACACCCCGGGCGGGATCTCCGGCCCAAGAGCCGCCGCTGCGCGGCGGTTGGCCTCCGAAACGCGCCTGCGGGCGCAGTAAATCCCGCCCCTACGAATAAATTCTGTGTTTCAGGCCAACCGGATGGCGGTGGCATCTGTGCCGGTTCGTAGGGGAGGGCCATGGCCCTCCCGTGGATGTTCGCGGCGGCGCAAGGCCCCGCGGGAGGGGCATGCCCCTCCCCTACAAACCTTCCGAATATGTCCGGCCCAAAGGAACGGCCGCCACCACCCAGACGACCGTAGGGCGGGATGCCCTCATCCCGCCGCACCCCGCGGCACCGCAAACACCCCGGGCGGATATGGAATCCGCCCCTACGGACGACGGCGCACCCCGCGCCGCCGCAAACACCCGCGCAACGGCCGGGACCGCCCGCCGCCCCCTCACCACCCCGCCCCCTTGCACAAGGGGGCTTTTTTGTTGCACTTTTTACAAAAACGCCGCGCTTTATTTGTCGCATCTGCGCGGCGGCGCGGCCATCCGGCAAAATTTTACAACTTTTCGACGCCGCGCGGGGTTTTCACGGCAGGCCATTCATGGTATGATAGACCCATGTATCCCCCTTGAGGGGCGTGGGAAGGAGGCGCGTTTTGTGGCGGCGATCATTCGTACCGTCAAGCTGCGCAAGGTCTATGCCGTCGGCAAGGAGAGGGTCGTGGCCCTCAACGATGTGGACATCAACATCGAAAAAGGCGAATTCTGCTGCATCGTCGGCCAGTCCGGCAGCGGCAAATCAACCCTGCTCAACCAGCTGGCCGGGCTGGAAAAGCCCACGCGCGGCCAGGTGTTCATCGGCAAGCACGAGATCAGCGCCATGAACGAGGACCAGCTCGCCCATTTCCGCCAGGCGCACCTCGGCTTCATTTTCCAGAGCTACAACCTGCTGCCCAGCATGACGGCGGCCGAAAACGTCGCCCTGCCGCTGATGTTCAAGGGCGTGCCCGCCAAACAGCGGCTGGCGCTGGCCCGCAAAGAGCTCAAGAACATGGGCCTGGGCGGCCGCGCCAACCACCTGCCCACCGAGATGAGCGGCGGCCAGCAGCAGCGCGTGGGCATCGCGCGCGCCTTTGTCAGCCGCCCCAAGGTCATTTTTGCCGACGAACCGACCGGCAACCTCGATTCGACCACGACCCGGCAGGTGCTGTACCGCATACTGGAAATGTCCAAGCAGGACGGCACCACCTTCGTGATGGTCACGCACGAGCCGGACCTGGCCGCCTGCGCCGACCGCATCATCACGATCCTGGACGGCCAGGTGCAAAGCAACGTTGTGCAGAGCGACGAAGTCAAACAGAAAGCCCGCGACGAGCTGTTCGCCACGATCCGCGGCAACCTGGAGATCGGCGGCGCGGCGGCCCGCGAGGCGGACGCCCCCGAAAAGCCCCCTGCGCCCGCCGGGGCCGAAAAGGCGAAAGACAAAAAGCATGTGTATGTGAAACAATAAGGAGGAATCCCCGTGAAACATTGCATCCCCCGCGCCGCGCTCAGCGCGCTGCTGGCGCTGGCGCTGTGCGCCGGACCGCTGACCGTCCCCGCCCTGGCGGAGGAAGCTTCCCCCGCACCGGCCGCCACCCCGGCCGCCGCCGGGGAAGCTGCGGCGGAAACGACGCCCGCCCCGACGCCGACAGCCACCCCGCTGATGGCGGTGTATAAGGAAGCCGCCGTTTTGACGGAAGAACTGCCGTCCCCGGGGCCGGACGCCGGGCAGCCCGAAACTTCGGCCGCGCCTGTGCTGCCGACCGAACCGCCCGTGGAGGTCGTGCCCACCCCCGAACCCACGCCGTACAACGGTACGGGCGTTTACGTCGTCGCCGCGGCTGTGACCGACCCGGCGGGCGGCGAGATCCCCACCATTGAGTGGGGCGACCGCGTCAACGTCGTTCTCAGTGTGCTGGACCACTCTTCGGCGCAGTATGACATCGCGCCCGAGCAGATCTCGGCGCGCGTCAACTCTTCGACCTTTACCTTCACCGGCAACGGCGAGATCGGCCAGCTGGTCGAGGGCGAGGACGACAACGGCCCCTACTACAGCTATAACCTCTTGTTCCGCGACGTCATTTATAACGGCGGCGGCAATACCTTCCCGGTCAACCTCAGCTATATCGACTCGACGCTGCCGATGCAGCAGTTCTCGGTCACGCTGGGCCAGTGTGTCGACGAAGATCCCAACGACCCCAGCGACGCCCGCGCGCCCAGCCTGATCGTGCGCAGCGCTTCCTACGGCACCGAGACGATCACGGCGGGCAGCCCGTTCACGCTGTCGCTGACGCTGTACGCCTCCAACGGCACCGAATCGGTCGCCGATGTCGTCGCCTCGCTCACGCTGCCCGAGGGCGTGACTATGACCGGCGGCAACCTGTCGAGCTATGTGGGCACGATGGCCCCGCAGTCCAGCAGCGACGTCAGCTTCAGCATCCAGACGAGCGCCGGGTTCACCGGCGGCGTCGCCAACATCACGGTCAACCTGGCCGGGGCGGGGGCCGTTTCGGGCAATGCCGTCACCGGCACGACCACCATCTCGGTCCCCATCAGCCAGCCCGACCGCTTTGAGCTCGGCGAGCTGCAGGTCAACGACACGATCTACCTGGGCGATACCGCCACCGTCACGCTCAACTTTGTCAACAAGGGCCGCAACCCGGTCGCCAACATCGAGGCTTCGATCACCGGCGAGGGCCTTGGCGCCGAGATGACGCAGCAGTACATCGGCAACCTCAACGCAGGCACCGAGAACAGCGTCGACTTCGACCTTCTGCCCACCCAGGCCGGGCCGGTCAGCGGCAGCATTGTGCTGACCTATGAGGCCGAGGACGGTTCGATCAAGACCGCCAGCAAGGACTTTTCCTTCTCGGTCGAAGAAATGCCGGTCTACGACGACCCGATGATGGACCCCGGCATGATGGAGCCCGCCGCCCAGCCCGGCCTGCCCGTGTGGGGCATCGCGCTGATCGCGGTGCTGGCCGTCGTGATCGTTGTGGTTGTGATCGTCGTGATCCGCCGCAAAAAGAAGAAGGCCGCCGCGCTGGCGGACCTGGAGGGCGAGGATGAAGATCTCTGACCAGGTGGCGCTCGCCGCCAAAAACCTGTCCCGCCGCAAGGGGCGCACGGCGCTGACCGTCATCGGCGTCGTCGTGGGCACCTGCGCGGTCATCGTCATGATCAGCCTGGGCATCGCGCAGAACAAAAGCTACGATGAGATGCTGGCCAGCTGGGGCGACCTGACCCAGATCCAGGTCTACGGCGGCAGCATGGGCGTTTCGGTGTCGATCGGCGGCACAACGGTCAGCTCCTCCTCCAGCGAAGCGCCTCCCAAGCTCAACGATGAGATGGTCGAGACCTTCAAGGCGATGGACCATGTGATTGCGGTCACCCCCTATTACGAGGGCTACAACCTGCAGGGGCGCATCAGCGCGGGCATGAACGAGCGGTATCAGATCACCGGCTTATACGATCTGTACGGCATCGACCCGGCGGCGATGGAGCCGATGGGCTTTGAGCTGGCCGACGGCGAATGGCTGTCCGATTCTGCCAACTACGGCAAGGACACGCTGCCGGTGCTGGTCGGCACCACGTCGGGGTACAACTTTCAGGACACGCGCCGCAGCTATACCTCCACCAAGCGGCAGCGCTGGGCGGGCCAGACCGACGCTTCGGGCAAGGAGCTGCCGCCCTTCGTCGACGTCAACAAGGACGACATGACGCTGACGCTGACGGACGGCGACCCCGACGCGCCCAAGGAAAAGACCTGGAAGCTCAAGGTTGTGGGCACGATGGCGGTAAACGAAAAGTACTACTGGACGCAGAGCGGCATCGTGCTGCGCCTGAAAGACATGAAGATGCTGATAGAGGAGAACAACCACCTGCTGAACAAAAACAACAATTACTATGAGACCGACCTGACCGAGTACCAGAACGTCTATGTCAAGGTGGACGACATGGACAACGTCGACGAGGTCGGCGAGGCGATCAAGGCGTACGGGTTCAGCACCTACTCGATGTCCGACACGCGCGAGGAGATGCAGAAGCAGGTGGGCCGCAACCAGATGATGCTGGGCGGCCTGGCGGCCATCAGCCTGTTCGTGGCGGCGCTGAACATCGCCAATACCATGACCATGGCCATCTACGAGCGCACGCGCGAGATCGGCGTGATGAAGGTGCTGGGGTGCGAGCTGAAAAACATCCGCCGCATGTTTTTGATCGAAAGCGGCTTCATCGGCTTCATCGGCGGTGTCGCCGGCGCGCTGCTGAGCTGGGGCGTCAGCTTTATCCTGAACAACCTGCTCGTCATTGCCAGCGGGGTGATGATGCTGCTGCAAAGCCTGGGCGTCCAGGCGAACCTGGACCTGAGCTTTCTCATGAACAGCGGCATGGGGACCGGCTCCACCATGTCCATCATTCCGCTGTGGCTGGTGGGCGTGGCGCTCGTCTTTGCCACGGTGATCGGCATCCTTTCCGGCATTGCCCCCGCCAACCGCGCCGTGCGCATCAGCGCGCTCGAAGCCATCCGCCACGAGTGAGCCGCCGCGGCCCAAAGCGTTTATAACTGTAAGAAATCCCCGGCCTGCCCGCGCAGGCCGGGGATTTTTCGCGCCCAAAAATTTCCCCGCGGCCACCGGCCGCGGGGTCCACCACATCTAAACTCTGAACGCTAAACTCTCAACTCTAAACTCTCAACTCTAAACTCACTACTCCGCCACAACCTCCGCAGCGCTGCCGTGGCGGGTCTTGCGGACAAGGATTTTGCGCGGGATGCGGTCCTGCAAACTTTCAACATGGCTGATGATGCCGACGAGCTTGTCCGCCCCGGCAAGCGCCGTCAGCGTGTCGATGGCCTTGTCCAGCGCTTCGGCGTCCAGCGTGCCGAAGCCTTCGTCCACAAACAGCGTGTCCACCTCCACGCCGCCGGCCTGCTGCTGGATCGTATCGCTGATGCCCAGCGCCAGGCTCAGCGCGGCCAAAAAACTCTCCCCGCCCGAAAGGCTGCCCACCGGGCGGGTCTTGCCGGTGTAGGCGTCGAACACATCGAGCTCCAGCGCCGTTTTGGCGGCGACAGCGGCGTCCTCCCGCCGCAGCAGGCGGTACTGCCCGCCGGTCATGCGGGTAAAGCGCAGGTTGGCGGCGGCCACCACGCCGTCAAAGTGGAACGCCTGCACATACTGCTCAAACGGCAGCTTGGGGCGGCCGGTCAGGTTGCCGTTGATCGTGCGGCTCAGGTTGTCCATGACTGCGCTGTGCGCGCGGGCCTGTTCGGCCTTTTGCAGCGCGGCGGCCAGCGCGGCGGCGGCCGTGCGGTTGGCGGCCAGCGCGTGCTGCGCGGCGGTCAGCCGGGCGCGGGCCTGCTGCTGCGCGGTCTCGGCTTCGTGCAGGGCGGTCTCGGCGGCGGCCGGGTCGGGCGTTTTGGGCGCGGCGGCGGCCTCTTTGCCAAGGGCTTCGGCTTCGCCAAGGGCTTTGTCCAGCGCGGTGTCGAACCGGCGGCGCGCGGCCGCGGCCGCGGCCAGCTCCTCGTTCAGCTGCTTCTGGGCGGCGGCCGTCCGGCGGCGCGCGGCGGCCAGCGCCGCGGCGTCGGGGTAGGGCAGGCCGCGCGCCAGCTCGGCGCGGCGGGCCTCGGCGGCGGCGCGGGCGGTTTCGGCTTCGCGCAGGGCGGCCTCGGCGGCTTCGCGCGCGGCGTGCAGCGCCGGTTCGCGGACGGCCTCGGCGGCTTGCTCGGTTTCCAGCCCGGCGCGGCGGGCGGCGCGGGCGCGGGCTTCGGCCAGCGCGGCGCGCACCCCGGCCAGGCCGCTGTCCAGCGCGGCCGCCTGGGCCGAAAGCGCCGCGGCCAGCTGTTCCGGCGTCAGGGCGGCGGCCTCGGGGCCGTCGTATGCTTTTTTGCGTTTGGCAAAGAACGCGGCCGCGCCGCGGTACAGCGTTTCGCGCAGCGTTTTTTCGCGCGCGGCGGCCTGCCCGGCGGCCGTGCTGGCGGCGGTGGCGGCGGCCTGGGCGGCGTGCAGCGCGCGGTCGGCGGCTTCGCAGTCGGCCTCGGTGACATGGCCGGGGGCCAGCCGGGCCGGGGCCGGGTGGTGGGTCGCGCCGCAGACCGGGCAGGGCGCGCCTTCTTCCAGCGCGGCGGCCAGCAGCCCGGCGCGCGCGGCGTTCAGGCGGCGCTGTGCGTCGTTGGCGGCGGCCGCGGCCTGGTCCTGCGCGGCCTGTTTGGCGCGGTAGGTCTGCTGGCGGGCGGCCAGCGTGCGCGCGGCCTCGGCCAGCTGGCGCGTGTCGGCCAGCAGGCCGTCGCATTCCTTCTGCTGGGCCAGCGCGGTCTGCTCATAGCCCTCGTTGCGGGCAATGTCCGCCCCGGGCTCGCCGCAGGCGGCCAGCGCCGCGGCCAGTTCGGCGCGCCGCCGCTGCCACGCGGCCAGCGCTCTGGCGGCGTCTTCGCCGTCCTTTTTGGCTTTGGCGGCGCGGACTTCGGCGTCCGCGCGTTCTTTTTCGGCTTCGGCCAGCTGGGCGTAGCGCGGGGCCAGCGCGTCGAGCTGCGAAAGCTCGGCGGCGATCTTCTCCAGCTCGGGGCGGCGGGCCTCGGTTTTGTCCCAGGCGGCGCGGCGGGCGGGGGCTTCGGCCTGCAGGCGGGCGGCCTCGGCCTCGGCGGCGCGGCGGCGTTCCAGCAGCTGCGCGCGGGCGCGGGCGGCTTCGGCTGTGGCGGCGGCCTGCTTGACGGCGGCGTCCAGCGCCTCCAGCTGCGCGGCCAGCGCCGCGGCCTGCGCTTCGCTCTCTTTGAGCAGCTGCGCGGCCAGCGCGGGCGCGGCGGCCGCCCGGTAGGGGTCCTGTGCGGTTTGCAGGGCGCGCAGCGCGGCGGCGGGGTCCGCTTCGCTCTGCTCCGCGCCGGGCGCGGGCAGCTCCAGCCGCCCCAGTTCCAGCAGCACGCGGGCGTTGGCGTCCTCGGCGGCGCGGGCGGCCGCGGTGGCGCGCTCGCGCGCGGCGTCGCCCAGGCGGCGGTACGCCCCGGTGTCAAACACCTGCCGCAGGATGGCCGCGCGGTCGGCGCTGGGGGCGTTGAGCAGGCGGGCAAAGTCGTTCTGCGCGATCAGCGAGATCTGCGCGAACTGTTTGGCGTCGATGCCCAGCAGCGCCGTGACGGCGGCGGTCACGGCCTTCGCGCCGCTGACCGGCTCCTCCGGTTCGCGCACAAGCGTCGCGCGGGGCGGGGCCAGCGTGGTGGCGGCGGCCTGTTTGCTGCGGCGGCGCGCGCGCAGCTGCTCCGGCGCGCGCTCAACCGTATACACGCGCCCGCGGTGGGAAAAGGTCAGCGCAACAAAGGTCTCGTCGCGCACGTCGGCAAAGTCGCTGCGCAGCATGGCGGGCAGGCGGTAGGCGCCGGTCGTCTCGCCGTACAGCGCAAAGGTGATCGCGTCAAACAGCGCGGTCTTGCCCGCGCCGGTGTCGCCGCTGATCAAAAACAGCCCGCCTTCGCCAAAGGCGGTCAGGTCCAGCTCGGTGCGCGCGGCATAGGGGCCGAACGCGCACAGCGTCAGGTGCAGCGGTTTCACAGCCCCACCTCCTTCTGCAGCGCCTGCAGCGCCGTTTGTTCTTCGGCGGTCATCGCACGGCCCTGCATCTGCTCAAAAAAGCCGCCGAACAGCTCGGCAAAGCTCTTCTGGCGCAGCGCTTCGGCCGTGGGCGCGCCGGGGCCGCCCGCCCCGGCGCGCGGGGCGTAGTCCAGCCGCATCGCGTTGGGGTAGGCGGCGCGCAGCGCGGCCATCGCGTCGGGCTGCGGCGTCGGGTCGGTCAGCGTGGCCCAGATGTAATCCTGCGCCCCGGTCACGCGCGCGGGGTCGGTCAGCTCGGCCAGCGGGCCGGTCAGGCGGCGCATCGCGTGCGGCGGGCGCAGCGGCAGCAGCTCCACCGTCACGCCGCCGGGGGCAATGTCGGCCAGCACGGCGCTTTTTTGCGGGGCCGCGCCGCCCGCGCACTCGTCCAGGCTGTAGCTCAGCAAACTGCCCGCATAGCGCACGGTCTCGCTGCCCACGGCCTGGGGGCGGTGGATGTGGCCGAGCGCCACATAGTCGAAACCGCCGTTTTCGGCAAAGCGGGCGGCCTGCACGGCCTCGACCATGCCGATGACCGGCCCTTCCCGCCCCGGCGCCAGCGCCGCCGCCACGCTCTCGCTGCCCGCGCAGGCCGGGGGCGTTTTGCCCGCCAGCACGGTTTGGTGCGCCACCAGCACGCGGCGCACGCCGGGGCGGCGCGGCGGCAGCGCGGCCAGCGCGGCGGCCACGGCGGTGTCATAGCCGGTCACGGCGGCGTCCGGCAAAAAGTGCCGCACCGCGGCCGTGCGCACAAACGGCAGCAGGCAGAATTCGACCGGCCCGGCGGCGTCGGCCAGCACGGCGACCGGCACGCGGCCGGTGAACCGCCCGGCAATGTGCACGCCCTGGCGCGCCAGCAGCCCGGCCGCATAGTCCAGCCGCTCGGCGCTGTCGTGGTTGCCGGAAACCGCCAGCACGGCGACGCCGCGGGCGCACAGCTCGCTCAAAAACCAGTCCAGCAGCAGCACCGCGCCCGCCGGGGGCACCGGCGTGTCGTAGATATCGCCCGCCAGGGCCACGGCCTGCACGCCGTGTTCTTCGCACAGCGCCAGCACCTGCGCGAGCACGGCGCGCTGGTCTTCCAGCAGGTCAAAGCCATTGACCCGCTTGCCCAGGTGCAGGTCGGCCAAATGCAGCAGTTTCATAAACGGGTTCTCCTGTTCGGGGGCGGGGTCAGCGCCAGAGCTTTTCCCAGGTGGTCAGTTCCAGCGTCACGCCGGGCAGCACCTCGACCGCCTCGGTCCCGGCTTTGCGGAAACGGCAGCGCTTGCAGAAGCCTTCGGCCTTGAGGTCTTTGGCCCATACGGTCAGGTACAGGCGGCTGCGGCCGTCGCCTTCGGCGAGCTTCTGCGCATAGGCGACGATGCTGCGCCCGATGCCCTGCCCGCGCGCCGTTTCGCGCAGAAACAGGCGGCTGAGGCACAGCGCCCCGGCCGGGCGCAGGTCAAGCGCGAAATAGCCGACGGCCTCGCTGCCCAGGTAGATGAGGAAATAGTTGACCGCGCCGTCGTGGATCTCGTCGTCGGTCAGGTCCTCGCTCTGGTAGCGCTCGGCCAGCGCGGCGGCGACTTTGGGCGTCAGGCGGGTGTAGTGCTGCACAAAGATCTCGCGCGCCAGCGCGGCGACCTCGCGCACATAACGGGCTTTGGTCACTTGCTTGAAAGTAGGCTTCATGGGGTGGGTCCTTTCGGTTTTTTTGAAGGGGAAGAGGGAAAAAATAATGAGGAATTAGGAATGAGGAATTAGGAATTTTTTGGGGGGGG
>DWXD01000040.1 GCA_019119365.1 Candidatus Gemmiger stercoripullorum
GCACGGGATATTGAAAATGAAGCCTTGGGCGTTATCACAAACCTGATTATCCAAAAGACTAAGGGGCATGGTTTAGCAAAAATTGTAGATGCAATTCTTCGAGCAAAGGGATTCACTACATATGTTAGCCCGGCTGGACCGGATAAAGGTGTGGATATTCTGGCTTCTGCGGGCACACTTGGTTTTGGAAGCCCCAAAATCTGTGTTCAGGTTAAGTCCACGGACGCGCCAGTGGATCGGATTGTTTTAGATCAGTTGGGCGGCGTGATGAAAAACTTTGGTGCCGAATATGGCTTGTTAGTATCCTGGAGTGGGTTCAAATCTTCAGTCATCAACGAGACGGCGAAACAGTTCTTTGAAATCCGGCTTTGGACCCACAAAGAAATTATCGAGGAGTTCCTGCGATACTACGACCAGATGGACGATGAAATCAAAGAACTAATCCCTCTCAAAAAGATTTGGGTTGTGAGCAATGATGATCAATAATTAAAATGCTTTGATGAAGAATCCATTGTATGATATAATCAGTCTGTAAGGTGTAAATCATCCTCAACTTACTGGCAACACCATGGCAACAAAAAATCAGATAGCCTCTACTATCTGAATAATGAAAAGAATACCAATACCCTGAGCTAAATCCTATAAACAAATCTGCTTAGAAAACTTCTGGCAGTATCGAATGGGAATGACCTCTCTCAAATCCGCAAGCGCTGCTTGCGGATTTTTTGTGTTCCGAAAATGCGGGTGGAAATTTGTTTTCACCAGACAAAACCGGGCCCTCTCTGCGGCAAAACAGAAAAATACCTTTAAGGAAATGCGGCCAAATTGCGGCGCGGCGGTCCGGTGCGGGCGGCCGCGCCGTTTTCAGTAAAGTTTGACAAGTTCTGTGCCCTCCCGGCGGCCTTTGGAAACCGAAAAAAACGAGCCCAAAAAGAATTAAACGGACATTACATCTGTGAATGAGATGGGCGAAAACGAACAATTACTGCTCGGAGCAAAAATAAATACTTGAACGTGAAAAACAAGATAGACGATAATTAAAGAATAAATATACACTGAAAAAGAAACAAAAGTCTATTTAAAGAAGCGTAAATACATGAAAGCGACACCGCTTTTACAGACTTGAATTACCCGCGCATAACATGCACTGTCTGCGTATTGGACACAACGACCGAAATGATCGACTAAAATTCGGTAAAAAATCGTAAAAAATGATGAAGGAAACGCACAAGTCGATTGAATTTTTGCGCGCGACGTTTTATAATGTAATTATATTCAAGGTAAACGCAAACTCACACGGGAGGAGCATGCCATGGGCAACCGGGTCAAGGGGCTGGTGCTGGCCGGCGGCGGCGCCAAGGGCGCCTACCAGGTCGGCGCGTATCAGGCGCTGCAGGAAGTCGGCTGGCAGCCGGATATCATCACCGGCACCAGCGTCGGCTGCCTCAACGGTGTCCTCTTCGTGCTGGGCAAGGTCCGCGAGGCCGTTGACCTGTGGAAAAGTCTGGACATCCACGGCGTGCTGGAAGTCCCGCAGTCTCTCGACGCTGAAGGGCTGCGCAGCTTCCTGCTCGGTGTGGTGCGCGGCGGCGGGCTGGACCTGGAACCGCTCGGCGAAACCATCGACCGCTATCTCGATGAGGACGCCGTGCGCGCCGCGCCGGTCCGCTACGGCCTTGTCATGACCGAGCTGAACACCTTGAAGAGCATCCAGTGCCCGATCGAGCAGATCCCCCGCGGCAAGCTCAAGGAATACATGCTTGCCTCCAGCGCCTGCTTCCCGGCGCTGCGCCCGCGCACCATCGACGGCGTCAAATACATCGACGGCGGCTGGCGCGACAATATGCCGCTGGACCTGGCCGCCGCCATGGGCGCGCAGGAACTGGTGGCGGTCGATATCGAGGGCCTGGGCTACAACCGCCCCAACCGCACCGGCCTGCCCACCCGCGTGGTGCGCAGCCACTGGGACCTGGGGCCGATGTTTGATTTTGACTGTGTCCGTGCCGCGCGCAACATTGCGCTCGGCTATCTGGATACGCTGCGCGCGTTTGGCCGCGTGGGCGGCACCGCCTACGCGCTGCTGCCGGACAAAAGCGGTTTCCTGGCAGATTTCGCCGCCGCGTACCAGCGGCTTCTGTCTGCGGCGGTGGCCCGGGCCCCGGCCCTGGCGCTGGCCGAGACCGCGGCCCGCCAGCGCAGCGGCTACCCGCCGCCTTACGCCAAAAACCTGCTGGCCCCCACGCGCGCGGCGGCGGCCCCGCTTGAGATAGCGGCCGAGATGTTCGGCGTCGCGCCGGATATGCCCTACACGCCGCGCATGCTGGCGCTGACGCTGCGCGGCAGCATGGACCGCGACCCGGTCGACCGCTTCCGCATCCTGCTTGGCGAGGAGGACGGCAGCCCCCTGGCCGAGACCGCCCTGGCCGCGGCCGCGCCCGATGATTTTGTCTGCGCGCTGGCCGTCAAGGCGCTGCGCCGGATGCGCGTGATCTGAACGGCCGCCCGGCCGCCAACCACCCCAACGAAACGGAGAGAGCACCTATGCGTATTTTTACAGGAACAACAGCCTCCAGCGGCCTGGCCGTTGGGCCGGTGGTGCGCATCGACCGTGGAATGGTGGGCCTCCACCGCATTGTCAGCGACCCGCACCGCGAGCGCGCTTTGTACGACGCGGCCATCGTGCTGGCCAAGGACGAACTGATGATGCTGCAAAAGCACGCCCAGGCGCAGGAGGACGCAGACATCCTCATGTTCCAGGTCGCGCTGCTCGAGGACGAATCCTTCACCAACGAAATCGGCGATTATATTGCCGCCGGGGCGGGCAGCGCCGCCGCGGTCGAGCGCGCCGAGCGCATTTTTTCCAGCCGCATCCGCAACATTGACGACGACTATCTCCGGGAGCGCAGCGTCGACGTCTGCGACGCCTGCCGCCGGGTGGTCGATATTCTGGACGGGCGGTCCCACCTGCCCCTGCAGCTCAAGGAGCCCAGCATCCTGGCGGCCGATCTGTTCTACCCCAGCGACCTGTTTGCGCTGGACCGCAGCATGATCCTCGGCCTTGTCTCGGAAAAAGACAGCGTCACCAGCCACGCGGCCATCATGGCGCGCGGCATGGGGGTGCCCGCGCTCTGCCGCGTGGGCGAAGGCGTGGCGGCCGCCGCCGACGGCCACCGCGCCGTGCTGGACGGCGAAGGCGCCACGCTGACGGTGGACCCCACCGCCGAACAGGCCGCCGAAGCCCGCCGCCGCCAGATCCAGCTGGTGCGCAGCCGCGCGCGGCCGGACCCGCTGGCCGCCCGGCCCAGCCGCACGCGGGACGGCACGCCGTTCACGATCCTCGGCTCGGCCAACTCCAGCGCGCCGGATGAGATCCGCGCGGCCGTGGGCAGCGGCGCCAACGGCGGCATCGGTCTGGTCCGCACCGAATCCATGGTCATCAACCGCCTTGACGAGGAACGTCAGACCGCCGAATACCGCTCCCTGCTGGAAAACGCGGGCGGCTGGCCGGTTGTGGTGCGCCTGTGCGACCCCGGCGCCGACGACGGCGCGCCCTGGGTCAAGACGGTCCAGACGCTGACAGCGCGGGATTCGCTCTACGCCACCCAGATCCGCGCGCTGCTGCGCGCGGCGCAGTACGGCCCGCTCTGCGTTGTGGCGCCGATGATCTGCGGCGTGCAGGGCTGGGACGAATTCACCAAAAATGTGGAGCTCTGCAAAGCGCAGCTGCGCGCCGCGGGCGTCCCGTTTGAGGAGAACATGCCGCTCGGCTGCATGGTCGAAGTCCCGGCCACCGCGCTGGAAGCGGGGGAGATCATTGAGCATGGCGCCGCGTTTTTGTACATCGACCTGGACGACCTGGCAAACTTTGTCTACGTTCAGCCGCAGAACGAGCGGGAGGAGCGCCGCAAGACAGACCTGCCGGTCGTCAAGCGCCTGGTGCGCGATGTGCTGGATATCGCCGCGGCCCACAACACCGACGTGGCGCTGTGCAGCATCCCGCTCGATCAGATGGACGCCATGCCGGACTATATGCGCCTGGGCGCGCGCAGCTTCTGCGTTGAAAACGCCTGCATCGCCCCGCTCAAGGCAAAGCTGATGGAGTTGGACCTTTCCGGCCAGCGCGGCCGCGAAGCCTGAACAACAAGAACACCAAACAAAAGCAGAGGCCCCGGCGGGACCTCTGCTTTTTTCTTGCCAGTTTACCGGTTGCCGGGCAAATGTCCGGCCAAACGGGGCGGCCGCGGCCACCCGGGCGTCCGTAGGGCGGGATGCCCTCATCCCGCCGCACCCCGCGGTGGCGCAAAGTTTCGCGGGCGGATATGGAATCCGCCCCTACGGCCGAAGGAGGAGTGCAGACACCGGGAAAATGCAAGCCTTGCAATATTACAAACCCCTGCAGGGGACGATGCTTGCACTGCGCCCGCAGGCGCGTTTCGGAGGCCAACCGGACCGCAGGTCCGGCTCTTAGGCCGGAGATCGTCCCGGGGAACCTGTGGCGGCGTGAACATCCGCGGGAGGACCATGGCCC
>DWXD01000041.1 GCA_019119365.1 Candidatus Gemmiger stercoripullorum
CCCATTATTGGAGATTTGAAGGTCCAGGAGGTCACGCCGCGAGTAGTGGACAAGTACATCCAGACTTTGCAGAAAACCCCCGCTGTTTCCACGAAGATGCATAAAGCAAAAACGCAATATGTAACGAACCAAACGATCGAGAAAATCATCAAACTTCTGCGTTGTGCTTTCAAGCAAGCTGTCCGTTGGGAACTGATTGCAAAAAATCCTTTTGACAATGTAATCCTGCCGAAGAGCGAATATAAAAAGCGGGACATTTGGGATGCGGGAATGATCCGCACCGCTCTGGATCAGTGTACTGACAGCAAGCTCTATGTGGCTATGAACCTCTCTTTTGCCTGCTCATTGCGCATGGGCGAGATTCTGGGGCTGACATGGAGCAACGTCCACATCTCTGATGAAGAAATTGCTGCTGACAACGCCTATGTTTATATCGACAAAGAACTGACGCGGGCCTCTAAGCGGGCCATCGAGATGTTGGGGCAAAAGGACATCTACCATGTGTTCACACCCTTATTTCCCAACACTAGCACCAGAGTCATCTTGAAAAAGCCAAAGACTGATTCCAGTATCCGCAAGGTATGGCTGCCCAAGACCTTGGCGTACATTTTGCGAGAATGGAAAGCATCTCAGGATGAACTTCGGGGATTTCTCGGCGACGAATATCAGGACTACGATTTAGTGGTGGCGCTGCCCAATGGTCGGCCTTGCGAGGATCGTATCATCCTGAAGGAATTTGAAAAGCTGCGGGAGAAAGCTGGACTGCCCAGAGTCGTCTTTCATTCCCTCCGACATTCCAGCACCACCTACAAGCTGAAGCTCAACCACGGCGACCTGAAGGCCACTCAGGGCGATACGGGCCACGCAGAGATCGACATGATCACCAGCGTGTATGCTCATATTCTGGACGAGGACCGTAAGATCAACGCCCAGAAGTTTGAGAGTGCCTTCTACGCAAATCCCGACTTGCGTTCGGTTCGTCCCCCAGAGGAAGAAAAGGAACCGGCACCTGCCGCATTGGATTTGGAGGCCCTGGTGGAACAGCTTCGTAAGTCGCCGGAACTGGCAAATACTCTGGCGGCGCTGTTCTCGGCAACACCCGGCAGCAAATGAGTCCGAAAAATCGAATTAGCAGGGACTCGATTTTTCTTAGCAAGCGCGTGTAAACTGTTCAAATCCAATTAGCAAGCATACAACAAAATTGAATGGAAACTCTCCCTTTGCTATACGCTTTTTGCTTAAAACAAAAACCGCTGCAAACCAGCGAAAAACGGCTTACAGCGGTTGTTTTGGCACCCCCGGCGAGACTCGAACTCACTACATTCCGCTTAGGAGGCGGACCCTCTATCCCGGTGAGGTACGGGGGCTTATACAACAAATATTCAATTTTCGGGCTCAACAGGATTCGAACGAACTGCCGCTTAGGAGGCGGATGCTCTATCCAGCTGAGCTACAAGGACATCTGCGGGTCATATTATACCTTTTCTGCGGGGGAAATGCAAGCAAAGGCTTAAATAACTGTGACGCAATTGTAAAAAGTACGCCTGCCGGATTGCACAAAAAGCGGCGGCCTCCTATAATAAAAGACAGGGGCCGTCTTTGCGCATGCAGCCAAAGGATGGCGCCTGTTTTGCAAAGGATATGGGAGATACAGAATGAAAAAGAAACGTGTTTTGATCCTCGGCGCGCTGTTTGTCCTGCTGGTGGCGGGGTTGACGGTGTTTCTGTTCCCGTATGTGCAGAAACTCCGCGACCCGCAGGTGCAGCTGCTGGTGGAAACCTGGGTGCGCAAAGTCGGCGTGCTGGGGTGGCTGGCGATGTTCGGCGTACAGATGCTGCAGGTTGTCATCGCGTTCATCCCCGGGGAACCGGTCGAGCTGATCGCCGGTGCGCTGTATGGCGCAGCCGGCGGGCTGGCGCTGTGTACGCTGGGCTGCGTGACGGCTTCGGCGCTGATTTTTCTTTTATCCAAGCGGCTGGGCAAGTCTGTGCTGGACAGCCTTTTCGGCGCGGAGAAGGTAAAAGACTGGAAGTGGCTGTATGACAGCCAGCGCATGGAGCTTGTGACCTTTATCCTGTTCCTGATCCCCGGCACACCCAAGGATATGCTGACCTATGTGGTGGGCGTGACCAACATGCGCGTGGGCAAATTTCTGCTGATCTCGTCGCTGGCGCGTATCCCGTCGGTGCTGTCCTCCACCATGATCGGCTCCTCGCTGCGGCAGGGGAACTGGGTGCTGACCCTCGTCGTCTTTATCATCACGGCGGTGGTCGGCGTCGTTGGCATCACCTGCAAGGACCGCATGATCGCGTTCTGCCGCGGCGGCCGCCGCGAGCCGGATACGCCGCAAAAGTAAGCCGCCCTATTCCAGCGCCGCGCGCGCAGCTTCGATCTTGGCGCGCGCGGCCGAAAGCTGGTCCTGACATTCGCTGCAATCGTTGACGGTTTCCAGGCGGTTTCGGTCGCCGAGGAGCGCTGTCCAGTATTCACCGCCCTGATAACGGAAGATGACCCAGTCATAGCCGTTAAACCGGGCGGTGCTTTTTTGTGTGACGGTATAGCTGCCGACCGGCAGATACCCGACCACGTCATTGAAGTTGGCGGTGTAGAAATATTCGGTCTGCGCGCCAAAAACGACCAGCCGTGTGTTTTCGGCAGGTTCCATCTGCGGGCCGGAGCTTCCGTAGCCGTTAAAATTGCCGCTGCGGATCGTGGGCAAAAAATCGACATAGGCGTTGTTTACGTCGCACGCACCGGTCACGCCGCCAACGCTGCCCGAAGAGCTGTACTGCCACATGGCATAGCTGCCGGTATACCCGGGTTGGGCGCGGTAATCGGCCAGCCAGAGCGGATACTGGGACAATTCGGCGGCATTGAGATAGTTGAGGATAAAGTTTGTGTAGCTGTACCACCCGGCATACCAGCCGCGCTGGTAGAGAATGTCCATCGCAAAGCGGACAAGGCCGGTCAGCTGCGCGCGGCCCAGCGCGGCCAGGCTGTCGTCCTCCACATCCACAAACACCGGGTACTCAAGCTGCAGGCCTTCGAGCACGTTCAAAAACAGGGTCAATTCGTCGATCACAGCGCTCTGGCTGCGCGCGTAGGTATAATAATAGGCGCCGACGCGCAGACCGGCCGCGTGGGCGCCGTTGACGTTCTGCAGGAAGTAGGGGTCCACATACAGGCCGCTGTTGTTGCTGGAACCCAGCCGCACGATCGCGAACTGCTTGCCGGAAGCCGCGACCTGCGGCCAGTTGACGTTGCCCTGATAGCGGGAAACGTCAATGCCGGTTTGAAAGACTGCCATAGAAAATCCCCCTTTCCTGCAACATCCTATGCAGGCAAGGGGGCGGTGGTGTCAATGGGGGATAGAGGGGGTCAGATCACAAGCCCGCCGTTTTGGCCAATGACCTGCCCGGTGATGTAGCCGGCGCGCGGGGAGGCCAAAAAAACCAGCGTGCGCGCGATCTCGGCAGGCGTTCCCAACCGGCCGACCGGCGTTTCGTCGGCCAAAGCGTCCTTGTCCTCGGCGCTGAACCCGGCCATCATGTCGGTGTCGATCACGCCGGGGGCGACACAGTTGACTGTGATGCCGGAAAGGCCTTCCTCCTTGGCCAGCGCGCGGCACAGCCCGATCACCCCGGCCTTGGCAGCCGAATAGTGCACCTCGCAGCTGCCGCCCACCTGGCCCCACATGCTGCTCACACACAGGATACGCCCGTACTTGCGGCGGATCATGCCGGGCAGAACGGCGCGGCAGGCATAAAAAACGCTGTCCAGATCGTTTGCCATCATCGCGCGCCAGTCCTCGTCGGTCAGGTCTGTGAACAGCTTCTGCTGGGCGATGCCCGCATTGCACACAAGCACCTCCAGCCGCCCGAAGGCGTCCTCGGCCTGTTTGACGGCGGCGCGGGCCTCGGCCGGGTCGGCAGCGTCGGCCCGGATCGCCAGGAACTGCCCCTGCGGGTACAGCTCGCGCGCCTGCCGCAAAACGGTTTCGGCGGCATCGGCGCGGGTATGCCAGGTAAAGGCAACGTCATACCCTTTGGCGGCAAAGGCACGCACGGCGGCGGCGCCGATACCGCGGCTGCCGCCTGTAATGAACACATGATGCGGTTCAGCGGGCAGGATCTGGGACATGGTATCCTCCTTACAGGCTTTGCTTTTTCTCGCGGGCCGCCAGCCGCTTTTGCCGCAGCATGGAAAAGAACTCCTGCAGCAGCGCCTGGGACTCCGCTTCCAGCAGGCCGTGCTCGATCACGGGGTGGTGGTTGAACGGCAGGGCGAACAGGTCGGTCAATGAGCCGCAGCACCCGGCTTTGGGGTCGGCCGCGCCGTAGACCACCCGCTTGAGGCGGCTGTTGATGATGGCCCCGCTGCACATCGGGCAGGGTTCCAGCGTCACAAACAGCTCGCACTGCCACAGCCGCCAGCCGCCCAACGCCTTGCAGGCGGCGTCGATCGCCAGCAGTTCGGCGTGATAGGTCGCATTTTTACCGCTTTCGCGCAGGTTGTGCGCCTGCGCCACAATTTCGCCGTCTTTGGCAACGACCGCGCCGACAGGGACCTCCCCGGCGCGGGCGGCCAGTTCCGCTTGTGCCAAAGCGGCGCGCATCAGTTCTTCGTCCGTCATTCGGCGTTCTCCTTTATACAAGCTGGCTCTGGTAAAAGCACAGAAACACCAGAAAAAGAACGGCGACCGTATACGTCGGGCTGGCCAGCACGCTCCAGGCGTCCACACCCGGGCGCAGCCCGGCCGAGAAGCGGAACCCCTGGCGCATCGCATGCCAGACCATCCACAATGCCAGCAGCGGGAAGAACAGCAGCACGAACAGCTCCACGCCGATCGCAGCGCCGCGCGGCGCATACAGCTGCAGATAGGCCACTGTAAAAGCAATGGCGTTATTGACAAGATGCAGCAGCATCCCGGGCAGGATGCTGCCTGTGCGTTCGGTCAGCCACCCCAGGAACACGCCGCAGACAAAAGCAGTGATGCCCTGCGCCAGATCCAGATGCAGCAGTGCGAACAGAAGCGCCGGGCCAAAAATTGCGGCCGCGCTGCCGGACGGGCGCATCAGCCCCTGCAGCGCCCCGCGGAAAAACAGTTCCTCGAGCAGCGCCGGGATCACGCACAGGCTGAGAAAACTGACCAAAAGAGCGCTGCCGCCCGCGGGAAGCGATTGCCCGCCGCCGGAGGTGCCCAACAGCCGTGCCAGCAAGCTGCCGAACAGGTTGGCCGCATTGGCCACGCCCAGAAACAGCGAAAGGCAGAACAGCGGGCTCCACGGCATCGGCCAGAGCAGGCGCAGGTCCTCCGCCTGCAGGCGGGTCAGGCGCAGCAGCAGGAGCACCGGAACCAGAATGGCCGCCGCCGAAGCAAGCATGGACAAAACGCCCGCTTCGGTCTGCGAAAAGCCGATGGGGTTCGCCAGAGAGGCCCCCTCAACGCGCAGGCTCATCAAAAACGAGAGCAGGACATCAAACAGCGCGCGGGCGGCCAGATATCCGATGGCTGCCAACGCGCACCAGGAAGCGGCGCCCTTGACGCCGCGTACTTTTGTGATCTTTTGCAAAGGTTTCTTCCTCTTTTCTGCGGGGCTGCGCCCCGGCATCCGCCAGCGGCGGGGTTCGTTCATCCGTGATTTTACACGTTTGGACACGTTTGGGATATAAAGATAGTGTACCACAACCGGCCGGTCTTAACAAGGCGGAACCCGGCGCCGCTTACAGCCCCGCGGCAAACTGGCGCACACGGCGGCTGAACTCCCGCGCAGCGGGGGACAGGCTGTTGCGGTCCAGGCAGGCCAGGCCGATGCGGCGGCCCGCGGCCGGGTCCAGCGTCAAAACCTGGACGCCGTTGCCCACATCCTCGCGCGTCAGCAGCATCTGGGGCATGATGGCCACGCCCTGCCCGCAGGCGACCATCTCGACCATGGATTCGTCGTCAATCACATAGCAGGAGGTATGCACGCTGACGTCGTTGTGCTTGAGATAGCTCTGGATATCGGCGTCTGTATCGCTGCGCTGGCTGACAAACGGCTTTCCGCGCAGTTCCTCGGCCGTGACATGGCCCGGCCGCCGCGTGGCAAAACCGGAAGGCGCAATGCAGACAAGCGGGTCTGTATACAGCGGTATAAAGTTCAGCTCCGGCGCGCAGGAGTCAGACAGGAACCCCAGCTCCACCGTGCCGCTCTTGAGCCACAGCGCGATATCGGCATAGCTGCCCTGGTAGATCTGAACGTCAATGCCGGGATACTCGGCCTTGAAAGCGGGCACCAGCTGCGGCAGCCAGACGACGCAGGCGCTGTTGAATACGCCCAGACGCAGCACGCCTTTGTGCAGGCCGTTGATCTGGGCGATGGACTGGTCGAGCGATTCGTTGCTGGCCAGCACGCGCCGGATGGCAGGCAGCAGGCTTTCGGCTGCGGCCGTCATGGTAACACCGGCCTTGGTGCGTGTGAACAGCGGGAAGCCGCACTCGTTTTCCATCCCGGCCACGGCGTGGCTGATGGCGGAGGGGGTCAGGTGCAGCCGCTCCGCCGTGCGGGCAAAGCTGCCTTCCTGTGCGATGGTGGAAAAGATCTGGCAAGCCAGCAACGTCATAAAAGTACTGCCTCCCGCTACGGAAAATGCCGGGCGGCACGCTGCGGAACAGGCCCCGATACAGCGTGAAGAGGATTCATCTTCCGTGTGAAAAAAATGAATTTTACTTATCATGGATACTGTACTATGATTAGAGCAGAAAGTCAAGGGTGCCGCACACGCCCTTGGCGTCCGGGCACGGCACAGCGTGTCCCGTGTTCATTTTCCTTCCTCTTCGGCTCTACCGGCCCGCACAGCCGGTGGGGTATTTTTTTGCAAAAACACAAAAATTCCCCGCGCAGCGCCTTTTCAAAAGCCGGAAAAACAGGTATAATATTCTATTAGACCAGGGTTTCATTGGAAAGGGGGCGTTTTTATGCCGGGAGATCTGCATACGCACACAACGTTTTCCGACGGTTCGACCCCGGTGGCCAAACTGCCGTTTCTGGCACGCTGCGCGGGGATGACCCACCTGGCCATTTCTGACCACGATTCCATCCGCAGCGTGCGCTATGCCTATTCAAACCCGGTGCAGGAAGGGGTCCATCTGATCCCGGCGACCGAGCTGACAGCCTATGATTATGAGCGCGGGCACCGTGTGCACATCCTGTGCTACTGGCCGGACGACTGCGCGCCGCTGGCCGATTTCGCCGCGCTGATGGCGGAGCGCCGCTATCAGGCGGTGCTGCAGAGCTGCCGGGAGCTGGAAGAACTCTGCCCGCAGTTCAAAACCGGGGAAGCGCTGGAATTTGCCCGCGACAGCGGCACGCTGTACAAAGCCCATGTGATGCGGGTGCTGTGGCAGTATGGTTTGGCGGACGGCATGTACAACCAGGTCTACCGCAGCCTGTTCGGCTTAAAGCCGGTACGCGGAAAGATCCTGCACACGCCCAAGTACGAAACGGTCGACACGGTGCTCGATCTGATCCGCGCCTGCCGCGGCGTGGCGGTGCTGGCGCACCCGAGCGTCTATAAAAGCATGCCGCTGGCGCGCGAGTTGATTGCGGCCGGGCGGCTGGACGGGGTGGAGATCGACCATCCGCGCAACACGCCGGAAGACAGGGAAGAGCTGCTGCGTCTGGCGCAGGAAAACGGGTTGATCGTGACCGGCGGCACTGACTTCCATGGCATGAACGCCAACAACCCGCGCCCGGTCGGGGCGTTTTATACGGTGGACGACCAGCTTCAACGCATCGAAGCTGCCGCCCGGGCCCGCAAGAAGTAAAAAAATAAAGGAGTATTATCATGGTTTACGAACGCAGAAATCAGGGGACCTGCTCGGTCATGACGCATGTCGAGCTCAACGAAGACCATACCATCCAGTCCGTCTCGGTCATGGGCGGCTGCAACGGCAACCTCAAGGGCATCTGCAAGCTGCTGGCCGGGATGAAAGCGGAGGACGCCATCGCCCGCATGAAAGGCACGACCTGCGGCAGCCGCCCGACGAGCTGCCCCGACCAGATCTCTCGCGCGCTGGAAGAAGCGCTCGCGGCGATGGGCTGAGCCCCGCCGATACAGGCAAACAGAAGGAGACGGCTATGGATCAGTTCCATTACCCGCTGGACACCGAGCAGCTGCTGCGCAAAAAGCGGCGCATCCGCAAGGAGCTGCAGGCCCAGCTCAAGAACCCGCTGCAAAAAAAGATCGCCATTCTCGGCGGGTCCACCACCAACGAAGTGGCGGACCAGCTGGGCCTGTTTTTGCTCCATTACGGCATTGAAGCGGAGTTCTATCAATCGGAATATGGCCGCTACTGGCAGGATGCGATGTTCGGCACGCCGGAGCTGGATGCGTTCAAGCCGGATGTGATCTATATCCACACCACCTGGCGCAACATCGAGCAGTTCCCCACGACCGGCGACACCGCGGAAGCCGTGCAGGGGATGCTGCAGGCGGAGTATGGCCGTTTTGAGGCGATGTGGCAGGCGCTGGCGGAAAAGTTCCATTGCCCTGTCATCCAGAACAACTTTGACCGCCCGAACTACCGCCTGATGGGCAACCGCGATGTCTGGGACCCGCGCGGGCGCACCAATTTTATCGCGCGGCTGAACCAGAAGTTCTATGCCTATGCCGCGGCGCACGAGGATTTTTATATCAACGACATCGACTATCTGGCCGCCGACTACGGCTTGACCGCCTGGGGCGACGCGTTTTACTGGCATATGTACAAGTATGCGATGTGCCTTGACGCGATCCCGTCGCTGGCAAACAGCGTCGCTAACATCATCAAGTCGCTGTATGGGCGCAACAAGAAGGCGCTCGTGCTGGATCTGGACAATACTCTGTGGGGCGGCATTGTGGGCGATGACGGCGTGGACGGCATCGCCGTTGGCCCCGAAGTGCCGGAAGGCCAGGTGTATGCTGAATTCCAGAGCTACTGCAAGGCGCTCAAGTCGATCGGCGTCGTGCTGGCGGTCGATTCCAAAAACGATGAGCAGAACGCGCTGGACGGCTTAAACCACCCCGACGGCGTGCTGCGCCCGGATGATTTTGTCTGCATCAAGGCCAACTGGGAACCGAAGGACCGCAACCTGCTGGACATTGCCGCCGAACTCAACCTTGGGGCAGACAGCTTTGTGTTCGCCGACGACAACCCGGCCGAGCGCGCCATTGTGGCCGCACAGGTGCCCGGCGTTGAGACGCCGGTTCTGGACGGGGCCGAGAATTACATCAAGACGCTTGACCATGGCGGCTATTTTGAAGTGACTGCGCTTTCGGGCGAGGACCTCAAAAAAACCGAGCTCTACCACGCCAACGCCGAGCGCCGCAGGGCGCAGGCAGCGTTTGCCGATTACGGCGCCTATCTGGACAGCCTTGCCATGACGGCGACGATCCGCCGCTTTGAACCGCTGTACATGCAGCGCATCGCCCAGCTGACAAACAAATCGAACCAATTCAACCTGACCACCCTGCGCTGTTCAGAAGACGATATCCGGGCCATGGCCGGCGATGAAAACTGCCTGTGCCTGTACGGCAAACTTGTGGACAAGTTCGGCGACAACGGCGTCGTCACCGTCGTATCCGGCGAGCAGGAGGGGCAGACTTTGCACCTGCGCCTGTGGCTGATGAGCTGCCGCGTGCTCAAGCGCGGCATGGAGGACGCGATGATGGACGCGGTGGTGGCCGACGCCGCCGCCCGCGGCGTCAAGACCATCCGCGGGTATTATTATCCCACCGCCAAAAACGGCATGGTCAAAGATTTCTATGCCTCGATGGGCTTTGCAAACATTGCAGTGGACGCCGAGGGCAACACGGTCTGGGCGCTGGATACGGCAAGCTACCAGCCGCGCCGCCCGCATATGCGCATCGAACGGTAAGGCCGGCAAAAGTTTTTTGCGCGCCGACGCTGCATCGACAAACTTTTTTTGCAAAACCTCTTGCATTTCTTCTGTTGGTTTGCTATAATAATCAAGCACTCGCAAGTGAGACTAAGCGGGCGCAACCAACAGAATATGGGAGCTTTCCCGAGTGGCCAATGGGGACAGACTGTAAATCTGCTGCGTAATGCTTCGGTGGTTCGAATCCACCAGCTCCCACCAAAATGACTGGTCGATTTTACTGTCGGCCAGTTTTTTGTTGTTATATCGCCGGAAATCGGCGCTTTTGAGCCTGCTTTATGCAGGCTTTTTTTATTACTGTCACCCCGGATTTAGGGTGGTTTTGGCTGCGGATTTGCATTTGGAAGATCGCCAGGCACCCTAAATCAGAGAATGCGATGGTATCTTTTCGGTTTTTGAGCCAAAAATCCCAGCAGAAGTATAGAAAATTTTCCCGCCGAATTTTGTTGGTTCTGCCGAAATCTGATGTACATAAGAAAACGATTCGCTCTAACGTCTGTCTTTATTAATGTCCAGTATCTGGTATCCGCTGGATACCGGGCTTTTTTGTTTGATCCGCTTGCTACCCGGCTTGGAAACCCAAGCCTTGTAGATAAACTATATCCACTCCGTAAAAATCCATAAAAAGAAAGTGAGGCTCTACATGATCATTGCCATCGACCACGGCTACTACGCCATCAAAACCCGAAACTGTTCCTTCCCGGCCGGCATTACGCCCTTCGGCGACCGCGAACCGTACACCCGCCAGAACGTGCTCACGTTCGGCGGGTGTTTTTTTGTTTGCGGCAGCGGGCGGCAGCCGATCCAGCG
>DWXD01000042.1 GCA_019119365.1 Candidatus Gemmiger stercoripullorum
AGCAAACGGGACGGCCGCCGCCACCCGGGCGGCCGTAGGGCGGGATGCCCTCATCCCGCCGGACCCTGCGGCGGCGCGGACGTTCCGATTTTGAAATTGCCGTGGTGCGGCGGGCGTGAACGCCCGCCCTACGGAGCCGGGGAAAACGCGGCGGTAAACCGGGAAATTGCGGCGGCGCAGGGGTTCGCGGGAGGGCCATGGCCCTCCCCTACGAACCACGGCAAACGCCCGGCCAAACGGGATGGCCGCCAACCTTGCGGCGTTGCAACCCCTGTAGGGGACGATGCTTGCATCGTCCCTGGAACCCCGCGGCGGCGCGAACGTCCCGGGCGGGATCTCCGGCCTAAGAGCCTCCGCTGCGCGGCGGTTGGCCTCCGAAACGCGCCTGCGGGCGCAGTAAATCCCGCCCCTACGAATCAATTTTATGTTTTGGGCCAACCGGAATGGCCGCCGCCACCCGGGCGTCCGTAGGGCGGGATGCCCCCATCCCGCCGGACCCCGCGGCGGCGCGGACGTTCCAATTTTGAAATTGCCGTGGTGCGGCGGGCGTGAACGCCCGCCCTACGGAGCCGGGGAAAGCGCGGCGGCGAACCGGAAAATTGCGGCGGCGCAAACGCCCGCGGGCGGATATGGAATCCGCCCCTACGAACGATGGCACGGCCCCCGGCCAAATGGGAAACCACAGCCCTGCGGTATTGCAAACCCGTGTAGGGGACGATGCTTGCATCGTCCCGGGAACCTCGCGGCGGCGCGGGGGTCCCCGGGCGGGATAAATCCCGCCCCTACGAATATATTTTATGTTTTAGGCCAAACGGGATTGCCGCCGCCCCGCGTTATTGCAACCTCTGTAGGGGACGATGCTCGCATCGTCCCGGGAACCCCGCGGCGGCGCGAACACCCGCGGGCGGATATAGAATCCGCCCCTACGGACGGCGGCACGGCGCACGGCCAAACGGGAAACCGCACCCCAAACAACAAAGGAGAACCATATGCACAAACTGACGCTGTGCGCGGCGGCCTGGCTGCTGGCGCTGGGGCTGGCGGGCTGCCGCGCGCCCGCCCCGGCCGAAACGGCCGCGACGCCGGAAACCGCCGCGCCGGTCACGCCGGAACAGGCCGCCGCGCCCGCGCTGGACATCGGCGATATCGGCCCTGCGGCCCCGAGCGACGGCGAACGGTATTACACGATCCGAAAAAAGGACAACGAGTGGGACGGCCTGATCTGCGTCATTGACGCGGACGGCAACGAAACGCCGGTCTGCGCCTTTGATGCCTGCCGCCATGACAGCGAGGCCTGCCCGGCCTGGCTGGCCGATGCCAACCGCTACCAGCTGTGCATGGTTGGCGGGCAGCTGTGTGCAATTTACACCCAGCCGCTCGCCGAAACGGTCGAAACCATGTTGTCGGTGCTTTCGTCCGAAGAAGGGGCGGACCCCAGCGCGGCGGCACTCCCGACCCTGTACAGCCAGCCTTCGCGCATTGAGCGCGTCACCCCCACCAGCCGCGACTGGCTGGGCCAGTTGAACACCAGCGAGGACCTGCGGGAACAGATTGCCATGGTCAGCTGGATGTATGCCGACGAAAACGCGCTGTACGGCACGAGCTATGTCGACACGGCGGCCTTTGAGACCGGCCAGCGCCTGGTCCGCTGGGGGCTGGACGGCACGCTGACCGTGCTGCCGCTGCCCTGCCCCGAATACAGCACGGTGCTGGGCATCGACGGCAGCCGCGTGCTGTACATGCACGAAAACTCACCGGTCGACCGGCTCTCGCTGTATGAGAGCGGCAATTTTGTGCTGTTCGAACAGGTGGGGTTTGCGGCCGATAAAGAGTTCCGCGTCTGGGACCTTGCGACCGGCCAGGACCGGCTCGTCTTCACCAACCCGCCCGACGCGGGCGAGCTCCTGTGCGTCGGCATGACGCAGGACATGGCGCTGCTGGCCCGCACTATCGACCCCGACACGGACAGCACGCGCATCGAATTCTACCGCCTTTACCTCGGCCGCAGCGAGACGCTGTATGATTATGTTTCGGCTGCGCCGTCCGCAACATACACGGGAACGAACGGTTACCGCCTTGTCGGCCCGCAGGGCGCCCCCGGCTGGTTCGCGGCACAGATGCAGTCGCCCGCCGCACGGTGGCGGTTCGACCTCTGCCTGTTTGACGCCGCGACCGGCGAGGCGGCCGGTCGCTTCAGCGATTTCGTCTACCAGGGGTATGTGCTCACACCGGTGGCTGTGCTCGGCGACCGGCTGCTGTGCCCCTACTGGGACAATGGCGGCGAGCAGTTCCTGCTTGTACCGCTGGACGCCCTGTGCAGCGGCGACCCGGCCGCCCTTTCCACCCGCGCCGTGCAGGTAAAGCGCTGGGCATGGGCGGGCGGGGATGCGTGAGGGCCGCCCGCCTTTTCCCCAGGCCTGCGGCGGCCGCGGCTGCAAAAAGTTGCACTTCTGTCAAAATGGCGTCACACCTTGTTCATCTTTCGGGCGCAGAATAAACGTGTTGAAATAAACTCCCCGAAAGGATGGACCCTTTATGCAAGAGACAAAGACCCCCAGAGACCCCAAAAAATCCCTGTGGGCCAGCTATGCGATCATTTTTGTGGTCGTGCTTTTATTCAATGCCCTGCTTCTGCCCTCGTTCGCCCGCATGGGCGTGCAGCAGGTGGATTACGGCACCTTTTTGCAGATGCTGGAAGGCGGCGAGCTGACCACCGTACAGCTTGACGATACCGAGATCCTTTTTTCCGACACCGAAAACCGGCTGTATTCGACCAACGCCATCGCCCAGGACCTGGACATCGTCAACCGGCTGGAAGCCGCGGGCGTCAAGTTTGACAAGGTGGTGGACAGCCCCAGCCTGTTTGACTATCTGTTCAACATCCTCATCATGTTCCTGCCGATGATCCTGTTCGCGACCTGGGTCAACCACATGATGCGCAAGCGCATGGGGGACGGCGGGCCCAACGCGATGCTGTTCGGCGGCGGCAAGTCCGGCGCGAAACAGTATGTGGTTGAGGAGGGCGAGGCCATCCGGTTCGCCGATGTCGCGGGCGAGGACAAGGCCAAGGAGAGCCTGCAGGAGATCGTCGATTTCCTGCACAACCCCAAAAAGTATGAGGACATCGGCGCCAAAATGCCCAAGGGCGT
>DWXD01000043.1 GCA_019119365.1 Candidatus Gemmiger stercoripullorum
GAAACTTACGTTTCACGGTCCTTTTGACGGGCTGATCTGACGGCCCTTGTTTGGTCCGAGTGGCGAGAGTCGAACTCACGGCCTCTTGAACCCCATTCAAGCGCGCTACCAAACTGCGCTACACCCGGTCACTCCGGGCCGTCAATCAGCATACACTATTATACCGGCTCCGGCAGTGTTTGTCAAGAGAATTTTCGTGTTTTTTGCTCCAAAAAATGTTGCCTCCAATACTTTACGAACAGGCGATGTGTTTTAAAAATCGGAAGCGGCGTTTGAAACGGGAAATTTTTCCTTCACACCATATCCCTCGTCATCGTCTCCCGGAACTTGCTGGGGGACATGCCGGTGATCTTTTTGAACGCGCGGTTGAAGGCGGACAGGCTCGTGAACCCGGAATCAAACGCGATGTCAATGATATGCACATTCGGCTTGCGGAACATCCGCTGCGCACGTTTGATGCGTTCCTCGGTCAAAAAGGCCACGAACGTCGTGTTGGTGTAGCGCTTGAACAGGTTGGCAAAGTAGGATTTACTCACGCCCATCTGCGCGGCCACATCCTCCAGCGTCAGCGGCTTGGTGCAGTTCTGCGAAATGTACAGGCAGGCTTCGGCCATGCGCTTGACCTGCTTCTGCTCGGGGCCGGTCTCGCCGGCCGGGTCGGCCTGCTGTTCTTCGATGCAGCGGCGGCCCACGCGCTCAAAAAACTGCAGCAGCAGCGCGTACATGCGCACCTCCCTAAACGGCGCCTGCGTCTCGTACTCGGCCGCAAACTTTTTCCGCAGCACCAGCAGCCCGTCCGCCTCGCAGCTTGTGCGGTCATAGCGGATGTACGGGTGGCGGGAAAACAGCCCCGCCTGGTCGCGCAGCTCGTTCATGACCGTGAACAGCTCGTTGGGGAACTGGATGATCAGATACGCGTTCGTGCTGCCGCCCTCAATGCTGTGCAAATCGCCGGGGTACAGCAGCAGGATATCGTTTATGCCAAGCGCATACCGGCAGAAATTGACGCTGACGGCGTTGCCTTCGGCCAGGCTGACCAATATCTCCACAAACGGATGCCAGTGCAGCTTGTTCATATAATCGGTGTCGATGGCATGCGATACATTGAACTGGGCGCCCTGCGCAAAGCTGATGCTTTCAAAATATTCGTTGAGCAGTATGCGAACTCCTCCGCTTCCGGCGTTTTGCGGCCCGGCGCACGGCGGGGTGGGCAGGCCGTCTTTTTTTGATATGTTACTATGCGAACACAAAAAGTGCAATATCTGACGACTCTCTTGGCCGCGAAAACCGGGCGGCGGCAACAAAACAGCGTCAGAACGGCAAATCGCGGGCGCGGCGCGCCGCGCATTTTTCGCCCGCCCGCGCCCGGCGCAGGAATAAGTGGCGAGGGATATCCCAGAAAAAGGGGAGAACAGGCTGCAAAGATCCGTATAATAGGTTATAATGGATAAATAAAGACTGGTACAGTGTACAACAACTGGTCAAAAACGCAAACAGAAAGGCGGCGAATGTTTCCATGCGTACTTACCATGTGGGCATCCTCGGCTCGGGTGTGATCAGCCGCACCTATCTGGCGGATATCCAGAAATTCTATCATGAGCTGCAGGTCACAGCCTGCGCAGACCTTGACCCCGGCCGCGCGCAGGCGCTGGCGGGCGAGTTCGGCGTCCCCAAAGCCTGTACGCCAGAACAGCTGCTCGGGGACGACGCCATTGACATCGTCGTCAACCTGACCCCGCCGCAGGCGCATGTCGCGGTGGACCGGCAGGTCATTGCGGCGGGCAAGCATCTGTTCAGCGAAAAGCCGTTTGCCCCCACGCTGCGCGAAGCGCAGGAGCTGCTCGACCTGGCCGCCCAAAAAGGCGTGCAGGTCGGCTGCGCGCCGGATACCTTCCTGGCGTCGGGGCTGCAGAGCATGCGCTATTACCTTGACGCCGGGCTGATCGGCAGGCCGTTTTTCGTCACGGCCAACATGACCGGTGCGGGCGTCGAGACCTGGCACCCCAACCCCGGCCCGTTTTACCGCCAGGGCGCGGGGCCGGTCATGGATATGGGGCCTTACTATCTCTCGGCCATCGTGGCGCTGCTCGGGCCTATTGAGAGCATCGCGGCGTTCAGCGCCCGGCCGCAGGCGGAGCGCCGCGTCTATACCGGCCCGCAGGCGGGCGGCACGGTGCCGGTCGAAACGCCGACCCACTATTCGGCGGTGCTGCGCCTGCGCAGCGGCGCGGCGGTCAACCTGAACCTCAGTTTTGATGTCTACCGTTCCAACCTGCCGCTGTTTGAAATTTACGGCGACGAAGGCACGCTGACCTACCCCGACCCCAACTTTGGCGGCGGCACGCCGCAGGTCTACCGCAAGGAACAGTTCACTGACCTTGTTTACCGCCAGGATGCCGAGGCCAAAGCCCGCAGCGAACACTTTTATCCGCTGCCCGAACTCTTCACCCGCGCGAAGGACTACTCCCGCGGGATCGGCGTGCTGGACCTGGCCCGGGCAATCGAGACCGGGCAGACCGCCCGCACCGGCGGCGCGCTGCTGCTGCACGTTACCGAAGCGATGGAGGGCCTGCTGCAGGCCGCGCAGCAGGGGAGCATCTACCGCATGACCACAACCTGCACCCGACCGCGCCCGCTGGCGCCGGGCAGCGCGCTTGACGAGGTCTGAAGCGGCCGTGGGCCGCCGGAACGGGTCCCCGGGCACGGGGCCCGCTATATACAAAACCATACAACGGAAGGAGCGTTTTACATGGCAGGGATCGTAGGGACCCATCTTGTTGCGCAGGTCGGCTTTATCGTGAAGGACGTGGAAGCTGCCAAAAAGAAATGGGCGGAGTTTCTGGGGCTGGAAATCCCCCCGACGCAGCCGATCGGCGCGTATGAGACGACCCAGACCGTATACCAGGGCCAGCCCGCGCCCGAAGCATACTGCTGGATGGCCTTCTTTGACGTCGGCCCCGGCCTGCAGCTGGAGCTGATCCAGCCCAACGACAAGCCGTCCACCTGGCGCAGCTTTTTGGACGAACACGGCGAGGGCATCCACCACGTCGCGTTCCAGGTCAAGGACTCCAAAGCCTGTGTCGCCCGCGCCGAGGCGGCGGGCCTCAAGCTGGTCCAGCACGGCGTATATGGCGACGGCAGCGGCGAGTACAACTACCTCGACGCGCCCGACCTCAAGTGCGTCGTCGAACTGCTGGAAAGCTATAACCGCTGAACGGCGGCCCAAAGGAGGGAAGAACCATGCGGTTGGGAACATCATCCCCGCTCGCGCACACCACGCCGGAAGACTGGGCGCAGCGCCAGCAGAGCCTGGGCCTGCAGGCCGTCAACTTTCACCTGACCTGCGGGGACGACCCCGCCCTCGTCGACACAACAGTCGCCGCGGCGCAGGCGCACGGCCTGACGATTGCCGAAGTCGGCGTGTGGCGCAACATGCTGGACCCCGACGAGGACAGGCGTCAGGCGGCGATCCGCTACACGATCGGTCAGCTGGAATTGGCCGACCGCATCGGCGCACGCTGCTGCGTCAACATCCTCGGCGCGCGCGGGCCCCGCTGGGACGGCGCCTATAAGCAGAACTTCACCCGCGATACCTGGCAGCTCGGCGTGCAGACCATCCGCCAGGTTATCGACGCCGTAAACCCGAAGAATACATACTTTACGATCGAGTCGATGCCCTGGATGTACCCGACCGGACGAGTACCTGCGCCTGCTCGAGGACGTCGGCCGCGACCGCTTTGCGGTGCATCTGGATGTGTTCAACTGGATGACAACGCCGCAGCGCTATTCCTTTAATGAAGAATTCGTCGACGAATGCTTTGAAAAGCTCGGGCCTTTCATCAAGAGCTGCCACCTCAAGGACGTCCGGCTGGAAGGGGAATATACCCTCCGCCTGCGCGAGACCTGCCCCGGCGACGGCGGCATCGATCTGCTCCACCTGATCCGCACCGCAGAGCGCTGCGACCCGGATATGCCCTTTATCATCGAACATCTGGACAGCGACGAAGCCTACCTGCAGAGCATCGCCCATGTCCGCAAACTGCTGGAGGGCGGCGGCTGAGCGCGGCCCGGCCGTGAAAAGCTTTGACATTCACTTTGACAAGGAAGGCGATACCATGAACGTACTGATCACCGGCGCCGGACGCCGGGAGGCGCTCGGCTATAACCTCGTGCGCCGCTGCCTGGAACGCGGCGATACCGTCATCGCCACCGTGCGCCGCCCGTCCGAAGCGCTGGCAGCGCTCTGGCGCGCGGACCCGGAACGCCTGCATGTGCTGACGATGGACATTGCCAGCAGCGAGTCGGTGCGCGCCGCGGCCGCCGACGCGGCCAAAATCGTGCCCTGCATTGACCTGATGATCAACAACGCCGTCACGACCTCGCCGGACTGCGGCAAAGAGTTCATGCAGACCAACCTCGACTATATCGCCGGTGTCATCGACGTCGGCACGGTCGGTCCGCTGCGGGTCATCCAGGCGTGGATGCCGCTTCTGGAAAAAAGCGCCTCGGCGCTTGTCGTCAACATCTCGTCCGAGGCGGGCAGCATCGGCGCATGCTACCGCACCAGCATGATCGACTACGCCATGGCCAAAGCCGCGCTCAACATGGCCACCATGACGCTGCACAACGCCTTTGCGGACAAGCCCGCGCTCAACATCCTCTGCGTGCACCCGGGCTGGATGCGCACCAACGCGGGCAACGCCGAAGCGCCGCTGCTGCCCTATGAGCACGCGCAGACGTTGCTCGATCTGTTCGAGTCCAAACGAACCGATAAGACCGGTCCGGTCTTTGTCGATTATACCGGAAAACCCTATCCATGGTGACCAAACAGGAGGAAACAAACATGTCTGATTATTCTCACCGCCGCTCCCGTGCGGCCGTCCGTCTGTGCGATGCGTCCGGCAAGCCGCTGGCCAACGCCGATGTGTCCTACAAGCTCGTCAACCACGAATTCCTGTTCGGCTGCGGCGCGTTTGACACGCTGCCCGCCACCGACGTGGGCATCCCCGCGGACATGGAAACCTACCAGCGCGACGTCAAACAGGACCGGCAGTTCTACCGGGAGCGCGTTCAGGAATGGCTCGGCCTGTTCAACTACGGCACGCTGCCGTTCTATTGGGGCCGTTTTGAGCCGGTCGAAGGCCACCCCGCCACCGAAAGCCGCCTGCGCGCGGCCCGTTTCCTGCAGTCGAAGGGCGTGCGCGTCAAGGGCCACCCGCTGTGCTGGCACACCGCCTGCGCGGACTGGCTGATGGCGTATGACAACGATACCATCCTGAAAAAGCAGCTCGACCGTATCCAGCGCGACGTTACCGCCTTCAAGGGCGTCGTCGATATGTGGGACGTCATCAACGAAGTGGTCATCATGCCCGTCTTCCGCGAGGACAACGCCGTCAGCCGCATCTGCAAGCAGCTCGGCCGCGTCGAACTCGTCAAGCAGGTGTTCAACGCCGCCAAGCAGGCCAACCCGGACGCCGTGCTGCTTATCAACGACTTCAACCTCTCGGAAAAATACCGCGACCTCATCGCCGCCTGCCTGGACGCCGGTGTGCCCATCTCGGCCATCGGCCTGCAGACCCACCAGCACCAGGGCTACATGGGCCGCGAAAAGCTGGAGGAAGTGCTCGAGCGCTTCTCGGTCTTTGGCCTGCCGCTGCATTTCACCGAGAACACCCTCGTCTCCGGCCACCTGATGCCGCCGGACATCGTCGACCTCAACGACTACCAGGTGCCCGAATGGCCCACGACGCCGGAAGGGGAGGAGCGCCAGCGCCGCGAATGGCGCGAGATGTACGAGATCCTCTTCGCGCATCCGCTTGTCGAAGCCATCACCGGCTGGGATTTTGCCGACGGCGCCTGGCTGGGCGCGCCCAGCGGCCTGGTGCGGGCCGACAACACCCCCAAACCGAGCTACTACGAGCTGCAGCATATGGTGCACGAGGAGTGGACTTCCCGCGGCACGCTGCACACCGACGAAAACGGCGTGGCCGAGCTCGAAGGCTTCCGCGGCGAATACAGCCTGGAGGCCGGCGCGGCCAAAGGCAGCTGCCGCCTGCAGAAGAACGCGGGCGCGGAGCCGGTGCCCGTGGCGTTGGCGTAACGCGGCGGGGCGCACTTGCCCGCCCGGGGCCGCTGTGTTACAATATACGCAGAAAGGAGCGCAGCGCTATGGAATTTACACAACTGATCCGTGAACGCTATTCCTGCAAAAAGTATGACGGCCGCCGCGTCGACCCGGCCCGGCTCGAGGCGATCCTGCAGGCGGGCCGCCTGGCGCCGACCGCCAAAAACCAGCAGGAGCAAAAGATCTATGTCATCCAGTCGGACGAAGGCCTGGCGAAGGTGGACAGCATCACGCCCTGCCGTTACGGCGCGGCCACTGTGCTGCTTGTGGCGTATGACAGCACCAACATTTACCAGTACCCGGGCGGGAAGCGCGATTCCGGTGTAGAGGACGCCGCCATCGTCGCCACCCACATGATGCTGGCCGCCCGGGACGCCGGTGTGGACAGCTGCTGGCTCAACCGCTTCGACCCTGACGAAGCCGCCAGCGTTTTCGGCCTGCCGGAAAATGAGAAGCCCGTCATGCTGCTGGACCTTGGCTATGCCGCGCCGGGCGCCGGTCCGCTTCCGCCGCACAGCGCGCGCAGGGACCTGTCCGAGACGGTCCGTTATCTTTAATCTTCTTTCTGCTGTAAAGCACGCCCCGCCCGGGCCGCCTTTGCGCGCCTGGGCGGGGCGTATTTTTGTAGCGTCGGCATAACCGGCCCCGTTTCTGCTTATACTAAACGGCGGGAGGGATGCCATTTGAATCCGTTTACGACCAAACCGGAAAAGGATACGCCGCTTTTTGTGGACTGGGAAAAGCTCTGGGTCAAACCCTACGACAAACAGGAGGTCGACCCCTACACCCGCACGCGCG
Organism: Candidatus Gemmiger stercoripullorum; assembly: GCA_019119365.1. Lineage (GTDB taxonomy): Bacteria > Bacillota > Clostridia > Oscillospirales > Ruminococcaceae > Gemmiger > Gemmiger stercoripullorum. Next base: position 6,923 of record DWXD01000043.1, read on the forward strand.
TGATCCTGATGACCGGGACCGAATTTGAAAACGTATGGTTCAGCCACCAGTTCTCGCGCTGCTGCGGCGACAACGACCTGCGCCGCGAACTTGCGCTGCTGCGCCGCAGCGAACAGCAGCAGCAAAAGCTGCTCACCCATCTCAAACCGGCCGATGAGACGGCGCTCGAGCATACCATCGGCTATGAGCAGCTCGCCACCGACCTGACCGCCCATCTGGCCATGCGGGTCACGAGCGCCGACGTCAAGGGCGCGCTGGACTTTGCGCTGCTGGAGGACTTCGACCACCTCTACCGCTACGCCGACTATCTCGACGCCACAAGCGGCGTCAAGGCCGAGGAACTGGTCGGCCGCTACACCGAGATCATGCCCGGCCGCCCTACCATCGCGCACCATCGCCATCCGTACGATACGCTCCGCCGCCCGATGGACAAAGGCCAGCCCGCGCTGATCGACATGCTGGCGGCCAACGTCATCACGGCGGCCGAACAGCAGACGATGAACTATTATATGAACACGGCCGCCCTCTGGCCGGACGAGACCGGGCGGCGGCTGTACCAGGAGATCGGCATGGTGGAGGAGCAGCACGTCACCCAGTACGGCAGCCTGCTTGACCCGCGCCTGACGCCGCTTGAAAACCTGCTTGTCCACCAGTATGTCGAATGCTGGCTGTACTGGAGCTGTGCACAGACCGAGACCGACGCCCGCCTGCGCAAAGTCTGGCAGCGGCTGTTCCAGCAGGAACTGCTGCACCTGCAGCTGGCACAGCGGCTGCTGGAAAAAGGTGAGGGCAAGCAGTGGCAGCAGGTCATCCCGGAAGCCGATTTCCCCGACCCGCTGCGCCTCGAAAGCAACATCGGCTATGTGCGCGGCGTGCTGGAAAGCACCGTGTACAACACCGCCGCGCGCGAGGACTACGCCGACACGCGCGAGCTGGAAACGCTCGATACCTTTGCCGAATACCAGGCGCAGGTCAACGACCCGCGCAAAAATGTCGTCAGCCACAGCGTGATCCGTCAGTATATCGCCGATAACGGCCAGGACTACCGCTTCGAGACCGCCCCGCACCCGGTCGAAGCGCTGCGCTGCCGCACCCGCGACAATATAAAAATCGGCCTGCTGCCGCAGTGACCGTATAGAAAAACAAAGCCGCTGGCAGGGGAACTTTTCCTCCTGCCAGCGGCTTTTCCTGTTGGTTTATGACGGGAAATTCAGCAGCTCCATCCCCGCCACGCCGCCCACGACGATGACGGCCGGGGCTTCGACGCCTGCCGCGCGCGCGGCGGTTGTGATCTCGCCAAGGCTTGCGCGCACAGCGGCCGGGTGCGGCGCGTTGCCGCCCGAAAGCACGGCCGCGGGCGTTTGGGGCGGCAAACCGCCCGCCAGCAGCCCGGCGGCGATCTGCGGCAGCCGCTGCAGGCCCATCAGAAAGACCAGCGTTCCGTCCGCCGCCAGCGCGGCCCAGCGGGAAAAATCGGGCGTTTCGTCCTGCGTGTGCGCCGTGATGATGTGCACGGCGCGGCTGACGCCCCGGTGCGTGACCGGTATACCCGCTTCGGCCGGGACGGCGATGGCCGCCGTGATGCCGGGCACGACCTCGAACGGGATGCCTGCCCGCTGCAGCGCCAGCGCTTCCTCGCCGCCGCGGCCGAACACATACGGGTCGCCGCCTTTGAGCCGCACGGTCAGCCCGCCGCGCTGCGCCAGGGCGATGAGCGCCGCGTTGATCTCGGCCTGCGGGGCGCTGTGCCGCCCGCTGCGCTTGCCAACATAGATCCGCTCGGCCCCGGCGGGGGCTGTATCGAGCAGCGCCGTGTCGATAAGATCGTCATACACAACGGCCCGGCATTGCTGCAGCAACCGCAGCCCCCGCACCGTGATCAGGTCCGCGCGGCCGCACCCCGCCCCCACCAGCGCGACACGGCCCGGCCCGGCGTTTTCCCAAGCAGCGGCAGGGGCGCGCGGCGCTTCGGCGGCGGCCAGCTCAAGCGCAAACGCCTGCTGTAGCCGTTCGGCGCGTTTGGCCTCGCTGCCGCCCTCCGCCTTGACGGCCTCGCGGCGCGCGGCAAGGCGGTCGAGTATCCCGTCAAAGCCGGGCGGCAGCAGCGCTTCGATCTTTTGCCGCAGCCAGGCGGCGGCGCTCGGGCTCGCCCCGCCGGTCGAAATGCCTATGCACAGCCGCCCGCGCTGCACAAGGGCGGGGAAGTAGAACCCGCATGCGGCGGGGTCGTCCACAACGTTGACCAGGATGCGCCGCGTGCGGCACAGCGCCGCGATGCGCCGGTCGAGCGCCCGGTCGCCGGTGGCGGCAATGACAAAGTCCGGCGCGGGGGAAAGGTCGCTGTCCGCAAAGGCGCGGCGGCACAGCGTCAGCCCGGGCAGCGCGGCCAGCGGCGGGCAGATGCAGGGCGCCACCACGGTCAGCTGCGCGCCGAACGGCAGCAGCTTTTCCGCTTTGCGCAGCGCCACCCGGCCGCCGCCCACCAGCAGCCCGCGCGCTCCCTCCAGCCGGATAAAAAACGGGAACCAGCCCATCGCTCACACCTTCCTCTCTGCTTCGTCCGGCTGTCTTTCGGACGGGCGGCAATAATACTGCCACCCGTCCGCCGTCATCATGCGGCCCTGCCGGATGCCGAACACCGACTCCAGCACGCCGCTCTGGTAGATTTCTTCCGGCGTGCCGCACCGCACCAGCCGCCCGTTTGCCAGCACGGCCAGCCGGTCCGCGCCGGACAGCGCCAGCGGCAGGTCGTGCAGCACCAGCACGACCGCCTTGCCCTGGCGCGCCAGGCGGCGGGACAGCTCCATCACGCCAAGCTGGTGGGCAATGTCCAGGAAGGTCGTCGGCTCGTCCATCAGGATGGACGGCGTCTGCTGGGCGATCGCCATCGCCAGGTATACCTTCTGCCGCTGCCCGCCGCTGAGCTCTGTCACCGGCCTTGCGGCCAGGTCGGCCGCATCCACGGCGGCCAGCGCCTGCCGCACGATGCGCCGGTCCTCCTCGCGGTAATGCCGCGGGTAGGAGAGGTGCGGGAACCGCCCGTGCAGCACCATGCGCTGGGCGCTTAAGTTGGGCACGGCCCGGCTCTGGGACAAAAACGCCGCTTTCTGCGCCACCTGCCGCGCCGAAAGCCTGCGCAGCGGTACGCCGTCGTACAGCACTTCGCCCCCCACGCAGGGGACCAGCCCCAGCGCCGCGCGCAGCAGCGTACTTTTGCCGCTGCCGTTGGGGCCGATCAGCGCCAGCACTTGCCCCGGGGCAAACGCCAGGTCAACGCCCTGCAGCACCGCCCGCCCGTGGTATCCGGCGGACACATTATGCAGTTCGATCATGGGTGCGCCCTCCTCTCTGCCGCACAAGCAGCCACAGGAAAAACGGCCCGCCCACCACGCTCAGCACCGTGCCCACCGGCAGCTCAAACGGCGCAGCCGCCGCGCGGGCGATCAGGTCGCACAGCGTCAAAAACGCCGCCCCGCCCAGGGCGGAGCAGACGAGCAGGCGGCGGCTTTCGCCGCCAAACACGGCGCGCACCGCATGCGGGACCAGCAGGCCGACAAAGCCGACCAGCCCGCAAACGCTGACGGCGGCCCCGGCCAGCGCGGCCGCCAGCGCCAAAAACAAAAGCCGCACCGGCCGCACGGCCACCCCCAGGCTCTGCGCGGTCTCCGGCCCGAGCGAAAGGATCTCCAGCAGCCCGGCCAAACTCACCGCCAGCGCCAGACTGGCGCCGATGAGCACGGCCGCAGGCCCCAGCCGGGCCATCGTGACCCCGGCCAGCCCGCCCATGCGGAAATCGGCGTACCCCAGCAGCGCATCGGGGAAGACCGTCGTCACGGCGTCGATGAGCGCCGTGAACAGGTTGGAGATCGCCACACCCGCCAGGACCAGCGTCATGCGGGAAGCGCCGGTCGCTTCGGCAAAAACCAGCACCAGCACCACGCCCGCCATCGCGCCCGCAAAGGCGGCCAGCGGCTGCAGCGCCGCCGCCGGGGCCAGCGCGCAGCACAGCGTTACGGCCAGCCCGGCCCCGGCGTTCACGCCGATGATATGCGGCGCGGCCAGCGGGTTCGCCAGCACGGTCTGGATGATGACCCCGGCCGCGGCCAGCGCCGCCCCGGCCAGCAGGCTGCCGCAAACGCGCGGCAGCCGCGCATACAGCACCACCCGCGCGGCCACGCTGTTCGGGTCGCGCCCGGCCAGCGCGGCCAGAACTTCGGCGGGGGAGAGCTCGGCGGCCCCCAGCAGCAGGCTGGCCGCCGCCAGCGCCAGCGTCACCGCGGCCAGCCCGGCGGCCGCCGCAGCCGGGTGCTCACGCAGCCGGGTACAGGATGTCTGCCAGATTTTCATACGCTTCCCCCCAACGGGCATTTGGTTTCAGGTTGTACAGCTGCTGGTCCATCACATAACAGCGCCCCTCCTGCACAGCGCGCAGGCTGACCCAGGCCGGGTCGGCGCGCAGCATCTCGTCGGCCACGGCTTCGGCCACGCTCGGGTCGGCGCTCTGGTAGACAAGAAAGATGAAATCGGGGTCTTCGGCCAGGATGATCTCCATGCTCAAATTCTCAAGCAGCGAGCCTTCCCGGTCGGCGATGTTCTCGCAGCCCAGCGCGGCCAGCATCTCGCCCAGCACATTATCCCGGCTGTTTTTTACGCGGCAGCCGGAGCCCGACACGCGGATATACAAAACGCGCGGCGCGCTGCCGTCGGCGCGGGCGATGGCCTCGTCCACCTGCGCCTGTACGTCGGTCCCGTTTTGCTTATAAGCCGCCCGGTCGCCGGTCAGCAGCGTGCAGCGGTCCAGCATCGAGAGATACTGCTCGAACGTGCTCACCTCAAAGTAGGCGGCCGGGATACCCATGGCCTCAAAGGTCGGCAGCAGCTCCATGTCGGCGGCCGTGTTGCAGCTGGCAATCACAAAGTCCGGCTCGGCTTCGATCAGCGCCTCCAGGCTGATCTCCTTCGCAGCGCCCAGGTTGGCGACGCCGTCGAGCGGCAGCCCGTCAAACGAGGTCCAGGCGTCGTTAGCGGTGGCGGCCAGCGTATCGGCCCCGCCCGCCAGGCACCACACATCGGCAAAGCTGCCGATCAGCGCCGCCACGCGCTGCGGCGGGGCCTCCACATGCACCGTGCGGCCCAGGTCGTCCACAATGGAGATCACCTGGGCGGACCCGGCAGGCCGGGCTTTCCCGGCGGTGGAGGCCGTGCCGGCCGGGGCGGCGCAGCCCGCCAGCAGCGCGCAGGCAGCGGCCAGAAAAAGAGAAAAAATGCGTTTCATGCAGCCATCCTTTGCAAGAGTAAAAATAATGGAAAAAGTCAGACAAAAGCCGGGCCGCCCGGCTGGGAAAAGGGTACACCTGGCCCCTGCTTTTTGCAGGCAGGATCATTTTAAGGCCCTTTTCCCGTCTGTGCGGTCCGGCAGATCGTTACTGCGTTGGTTATAAGGTTCTTCTTTTACAGTTGTGTTCAGCAGCTTGCGCCGCCCACCACGTTTTTGCCCAGCACGGCGCTCTTGTCGACCGGACCGTTCAGCAGCTTGTCCTGCACATAATCGAACCCGAGCCGGTCGATGGTATCGGCAAAGCGTTCGCCGGTGATGCCCTCGTCGCGGAAGAAGAGGATGGCGCGCTCGACCATATCCAGCACTTCCTCCTCGCTCGTAAAGATCTTGTCCAGCGGGCGGCCGTGGGCGGTCTTTTTGCCCCAGCGCCCGCCAATGCAGATCTTGTACCCGTCCGTGAACGCCTCCGTCACGCCGAACGGGCAGCGGTCTTTGCAGCGCCCGCAATGGTTGCAGGCGTCGGGATCGATGCGCAGCACGCCGCTTTCGAGCCTGGCGGCGTGGATCGGGCAGTTGGCCTCCACCTGGCATTTGGCGCAGCCGCGGCATTTGGCCGTGTCGATCACCGGCACGCGCTGGCCGATGATGCCAAGGTCGTTCAAATCCGGCTTGACGCAGTTGTTCGGGCAGCCGCCGACCGCGATCTTGAACTTGTGCGGCAGCGTGACGTTGTGGTAGCCGATGTAGAACCGTTCGTGCAGCTTCTCGCTCAAACCGAACGAATCAAGCAGGCCGTACTGGCAGGTCGTGCCCTTGCAGGAGACAACCGGCCGCACGCGCGAACCCGTGCCGCCGGTCTGCAGCCCGGCGGTGTTCAAGAATTCGATCAGCGCGTCGATGTTTTCGTAGGGGATATCCTGGATCTCCATCGTCAGGCGGGTGGTCATCGCCACTTCGCCGGAGCCGAACCGCTCGGCCGCCTCGGCGATGGCACGGTGCTCCGCCGCGGTGATCTTGCCGTTGCGCGTGATGACACGGGCGTTGAAACGGTCAGGCTGGCGCTTGTCCTGCAAAAAGCCCAGACCTTTGAGGCGTTTGACCTCCTCCGGCGCGGGCGCGCCCTTGGCGGCCGTGCGGACCTGGTTGAAGGTCACGCCGCCCTCGAGCACGCGGGTGTTCGTGTAACCGTAAAATTTGAGCCGGTTCTGCAGGAAGTACCCGCGCTTGCCGCGCGCGCAGACCAGCAGCAGTTTGGCGTCTTTGTCCAACCCTTCGACCGGGCCGGTGACGTTCGCCAGGTCGACCCAGCGCGCGCCGGGGATAGAGGGCGACGGCTGCACGTCGATGACCTCGTACTCTTTGGCCGCCCCGGCGGCATATTCGGCCGGGGTGAAGGTCTCCAGCGCGCCGGACAGCTTGTTTTCCAGAATATAGCACGCCTGCACAAACGGGTGGATGGCGGTGGAGAACGGCGGCGCATAGGCAAAGTCCAGCGTGTCGAAGTCCTCAAGCGCCGCGCCCATCGAGATACCGGCCACCGCGATGTCCACCATCTTGTCGACCGTGCCCGCGCCCAGCACCTGGACGCCCAGCAGCTCATGGCTCGCACGGTCCGCGATCAGCTTGGTGATAAAGGTCGAAGCGCCGGGGTAGTAGTGCGCCTTGTCGTCGGTCACGCACACGACGCTGACCGGGTCATATCCGGCGGCTTTGGCCTGCGCCTCGGTCAGGCCGGTGCGCCCGGCGTTCAGGCCGTCGGCCAGCTTCACAACGCCGGTGCCCAGGCACCCGCCGTACACAGCCTTGTGGCCGGACAGGTTGCGCGCCAGGCAGCGGCCGGTGATGTTGGCCGTCGAGCCCATCGCCGACCACTGGCGCTCCCGCGTCAGGGCGTTGCGCACCATCGCGCAGTCGCCCACGGCGTACACGTCGGGCAAGCTGGTCTTTTGGCGCTCGTCCACCAGAATGGTCCCCTTGAACATCTTAAGCCCGGAATTTTGCAGGAAGTCCGTCGCCGGGCGGATGCCGATGGCCAGCACGACCACGTCGGCCGGCAGCACGCCCGCATCGGTGGCCACCCCGTCGGCTTTGCCGCTGCCGGTAACGCCTTTCAGCGCCGTGCCGGTCAAAATGCGCATGCCTTTGGCCTGCAGCTGCCGTTTGATGTACCCGGCCATCTCGGGGTCAAAGATGTTCGGCATCAGCTGCCCGGCCATGTCGGCGACCGTCACGTTCATGCCCTTCGCCAGCAGGTTTTCGGCCACTTCCAGGCCGATGAACCCGCCGCCCGCCACGACGGCGCGGCGGCCGCCGTTGCGGTCGATGTAATCGCGCGCGGCGATGGCGTCGTCCGGCGTGCGCACGGTGAATACGCCGGGAAGGTCTTTGCCCGGCACGTCGGGCACAAACGGTTCCGCGCCGACAGCCAGCACCAGCTTGTCATAACGGGCGCTCTCTTGCGCGCCGGTATCCACGGCCCGCAGCGTCACGGTTTTGGCAGTGGGGTCGATGCCTGTGGCTTCCTGCCCGGTGAACACCTGCACGCCGGTCAGGCCCGCAAACTTCTGCGGTGTGTTGACAATCAGGGCGTCGCGCGTGGGGATGCCGCCGCCCAGATAGTAGGGCAGGCCGCAGCCCGCATAGGAGATGTCGCGCCCTTTTGAGTACAAAACGACTTCGGCCCCCGGCTGTTCGCGCTTGAGCTTGGCCGCGGCCTTGGTCCCGGCAGCCACGCCGCCAATGACAACGATCTTCATACCATGCCTCCCTGTGCTGTTGTGACTTTTGCGGAATGCGCGCACCCCGCGGCGTCCCGGCCATATGCCCAAGGCGTCGAATGTATATATTGATTATAACACGCACACGGCGCTTTCACAAACAGGATTTTAAAACAAAAGCCGCCCTGCGGCACAGGGCGGCAAAACGGGATACGGTTTACCCGGCCGCGAGCTTGCAGCGCACCGTTTCAATAAAGCGCGCCACGTCGGAGGGCGGGTCTTTCTGGTACAGGATGCCGAACGGGGTTGAAAACTCCCATTCGACCGGCAGCGTCACCAGCGAAGGGTGCACATCCGCCCAGCAGGACAGCGTTACCAGCAGGCAGCGGTCCTGGACGCAGCGGTTGAACACTTCCATATCATAAAACACCGGCGCGTCGGCCACATGGACCTGCGGGCGGCACAAAAGCTCCTCCCGCAGGCGGTCCACGGCGGGGGAGTCGCCCGCGCGCAACACTATCACGGTTTCGCCGTCCAGGTCGGCCAAAGTCAGCCGCTCTTTGCACGCCAGCGGGTGTTCGCGCGGGACGGCAATGCAGTGCGGGCAGCGCGCAACGGGCAAAAAGTTACACCGCTGCAGCCATTGGCGCGAATCGCACGGGCCGATCAGAAAGTCAAACTTCTGCCCCAGCGCCTCAATCTGTTCAAGGATGCCGTCGTGGTCGTCCTCAAACGGGACGATGTGCAGCCGGTAGCCGGGGAAACGGTCGTTGACCTGATACCACAGGTCCATGAACGGCTTGCAGGGGTTCAGGATCGACGTGCCGACACAGAAGGTCTTGTCCACGATGCCGGCCGCCTCCTGCGCTTCGGCCACGGCCGCCGCCGAAGCGGCGAACATCTGCCGCGCATGCCGGTAGATCACCTGCCCGGCGGGCGTCAGCGCAATGCCGTGGTTGGTGCGCTCAAACAGCCGCAGGTCCAGGTGGCGTTCCAGGGCGTTGATCTGCTTGATGACCGCCGTGGAGGAAATGTACAGCTTTTCCGCCGCGCGGTTGAAGCTGCCGCAGTCCGCCACGCAGACAAAACTTGTCAAAAGCGGGTTGAACATCCCCGGCCCCCCTCCATGCGGCGGCGGTGTTGGCTTTTCCTTCCGCCGCTTTCTTAAAGTTGGCTCACACGGTACCGGCCGTGTCCAGCGGGATCTTGCCCTCCACGCGGTTGATCACATAGTACACCGCGTTTTCCTCCGGCTTGATGTAGATCTTGCAGGAATGAATCCCCGTCTTGTGCGTCAGGCGGTAATCGGCCCGCGCTTTTTCCACCAGGGCCAGGCAGTTATACTCCACGCCGCCCACCTGCAGGTGGATCTCGGTGGGCTGGGTGTGCGCTTTCTTTGCGGGACTTTTTTTCACGGCCCTGGCTTCGTTGATATTTGGCATAGTGTTACCCTCCCGGATTTTTGGAAAACAGCGAACGCTTTGTTTCCTGCCGGCGTGTATCAAACGCCGTGCCCAAAGGCTTTGGGCGGACCTGCTCGTTCTCTGCATTCTGTTTTCCGCAAAATATATATCATAAGTATAGCACATCCTGATAAGAAAAGAACAGGGGGGAAGCGGTTTTTCTCAAAGTTTTTTGTAAATCTTTTGCCCATCTTTACCGGTTCTTTACCGCACCGTGACCCACTTCGCCCCTTTTTGGGGCACGCCGCATTGACTTTGCCGTGCGGGTGTGCTATCTTTGTTTATACAAACCATTGTCTTTTGCGCGCGGATACCCGGGCAAGGGACATTTTTTACAGCCTCTAATAAATAAAGTAAGGAATAAATACTATAAAGTGGTCGGAGGTGTATTCCATGGTCAGGGTGTTCACCAATTCGGTCTGCGACTTGACCCCGGACCAGGCGCGGGAGCTGGGGGTCACGGTCATCCCGGATGTGATCGCGTTCGGCCCCGGGGAGCAGTATCTCAACAATGTGGAGATCGACCCGCCCGCGCTGTATGAAAAACTGGCCCGCTGCCAGGAACTTCCCACCACCTCGCACCCCAACCTGGACCAGTACATGCAGGCGTTCCGCAGCGCGCAGGACGCCGGCGAGATTCTCTGCATCACGCTCACAAGCAGGATGTCCGGCTCCTACAACACGGCCTGTACGGCGTGCCGCCTGCTGCGGGAGCAGGGCTTTCAAACGCCGGTCACGGTGTGGGATTCGCTCCAGGTCTCGTTTGGCCTGGCCTATCTGGTGCGGGCGGCCGCCCGCCTGGCCGCCGGGGGCGCGGATGCGGCGGCCATTGTCGCCGCGCTCGAAGCGCTGCGCCCGAACGTCGGCGTCTATTTTGTGATGGAATCGCTTGAAAACGCCCGCCGCGGCGGCCGTGTGGGCGCGATCCGCGTGCTGGCGGCCGACCTGCTCAAAGTCAAGCCGATCCTTGCCTTTCGCGACGGCCTTGTGCGCGACATCGGCATTGTGCGCGGCTTTGACAACGCCGTCAGCCGCGTGCTGGAGCTGTACAGCCAGCGCGCCGAATTCGGCGGGGAAGTGTACCTCTTCCATGCCGACCGCCCGGCGCTAGCACAGCAGTGCCGCGAACGCCTGCTGCAGATCGACCCGGCCGCCCGCGTCACGGTCAGCTGGGTGGGCGCGGTCATCGGCATCTACACCGGGGCGGGGGCGCTGGGCCTGGCCTTTGCGCAGAAACCGCAGTGAGCGCGCTTTTTCTGGCGCTGGGCGCCGCGGCGTTCGGCCTGATGGCTTTGTCGGATGCGCTCACGGTGCTGTACAAGCGCCCCTGGGGCGGGCGGCTGTTTGCGGCGGGCGGCGCGCTGCTGGCGCTTTCCACCGCGGGGCTGCTCGCGCTGCGGGGCCTCCCGCGCCTGCGCGCGCTGGGCTGGTGGGCGCTGGCGGCGCTGGTGCTGGCCCTGCTCGGCTATACGCTGCTGGCGGCCCTGCATGCGGGCGGCAGCGGCGCGCTTCCGCCGCGGCCCGGCGCGCTGCGCCCGCTTGTCGATACCGGCGTCTATGCGCTGTGCCGCCACCCGGGCGTTTTGTGGCTGGGCGGGTTTTACCTTTTTGCCTGGCTGGCCGCCGGGGGCGCGGCGCTGCTGGCGGCTTTTGCCTTATACACGGCGCTGGATGCGCTGTATGTGTTGTGGCAGGACCGCGTGATCTTCCCGGTCAGCATCGAGCATTACGCCGCGTACCGCCGCAGCACCCCGTTCCTGCTGCCCACGGCCGCCAGCCTGCGCCGCTGCCTGGCCACGCTGTCAGTTAAATCAAACGGAAAACGAACCGATCCGAAGGGATGACCCCGCCATGCAGAAGATGACGTTTGAAGAAAAGCTCAAGCGCTGCCCGCCGGCCGAAGTCTGGCAGGAGTATTGCGGCTTTTTGTCGCTGTCTTTGCCGGAATATATGGACATTCAAAAGCGGCTGCTGATGGAACAGGTGCAGCTGATGTCCGGCTGCGCCCTGGGCCAGCGCTTTTTCAAGGGGAATACCCCGTCCACCGTTGAGGAATTCCGCGCCCGCGTGCCGCTGACCCGTTTTGAGGACTACGCCGATGTGCTGCTGCCCCAGCGGGAGGATATGCTGCCCGCCAAACCGGTCGTCTGGCTGCATACGACCTGGGAAGGCGGCGACTTCCCCTCCAAGCGCGCCCCCTACACCGAGAGCATGCTCGAAACCTACAAAACGAACATTTTGGCGGCCATGCTGCTGTCCACCAGCCGCGGGCCCGGGCACTTCCATGTGCGCCCGGGCTGCCGCGTGCTGTACAGCCTGGCCCCGATGCCCTATGCGACCGGCATGTTCCCCGACCTCATCAGCTCGGAGATCCACCTGCGCTTTATGCCCTCGGTGCGGGAAGCGCGCAAGATGTCTTTCGGCCAGCAGATGCGCACGGGCTACAAGCAGGCGGCCAAATACGGCATGAACCTGTTTTTCGGCATGTCCAGCGTACTGTATGGGGCGACCCGCAGCCTCAACATGCTCGGCGGGGAAAAGAGCTACAGCCTCAAGTCGCTGCTTGGCATGAGCCCGCGCATGCTGTACCGCATTCTGGCGGCCAAATACCGCAGCCGCCGCGACGGCGCCGCCCTCAAGCCGCGCGATCTGTTCAAGCTCGACGGCTTTGTCTGTGTCGGCACCGACACCGCCCTGTACAAAAACGAACTGGAGGAAGCCTGGGGTATCCGCCCGCTGGAGATCGCGGGCGGCACCGAGCCTTCCTGCATGGGCACCGAGACCTGGAGCAAAAACGGGCTTGTCTTTTTCCCGGACGCCTGCTTTTATGAATTCATCCCCGAGAGGGAGCTCTACCAGGAGATGGAGAACCCCGGCTATGTGCCGCACACCTACCTGATGGACGAACTCGTGGCCGGGCAGAAGTATGAGCTGGTCATCACGGTGCTCAAGGGCGGGGCGTTCCTGCGCTACCGCGTGGGGGATGTCTACCGCTGCCTGCGCCTGCGCAACCCGGCGGATGCGCTCAACCTGCCGCAGTTCGAGTATGTCGACCGCATCCCCACCGTCATTGACATCGCCGGGTTCACCCGCATCACCCGGCGGGAGATCGAAACGGTGCTCAGCCGTTCGCGCCTGCCGGTGGCGGACTGGCTGGCTGTGAAAGAATACGACGAGGCGGGGCACTCCTACCTCGATCTTTACATCGAGCTCAAGACTGAGGACGAACAGGCCGCGCTGCTCGACTGCCAGATGCTGCAGGAGCTGCTCTCGGTCTATTTCCGTTCCTACGATGGAGACTATAAGGACCTCAAACGCCTGCTGGGCATGGACCCGCTGCGGATCACGCTGCTCAAAACCGGCACGATGGAACGCTACCGCGCCCGCACCGGCCGCCGCGTGCCGCCGGTGGGCGCCCCGCGCGAAGTCGTGCTCGACCTGCTCCGCCTGCAGGCCGGGGAGGAAGGGGGCGCGGTATGACCCTCAACGAACGCCTTTTCATCGTCGTGCCGCTGGTCTCGCTGATCTGCAACCTGCTGTTGCTGCTGACCGTGCTGGCCGCGCGCAAAAACCGGCTGGTCAACGCCTTCATCATCCAGCTCTGCGTCTTTACCGCCTGGACGGCCGGTTCGCTGTTCATGCGCATGACGGTCTGGCCCGGGCCGGAGTTCTGGTATACGGTCTCGATCACCGGCATTTTTCTTGTGCCGTTCGCGATCTTCAATTTCGTTTACCGCTATACAGAGTCCAAATGCGCCTTCGTGCGCGCGGCGCTGCTGATCTTCTGGCTTGTGATCACGGTGCTCAACATGGGCAACGTCTTTATCACCGACCCGCACATGACCGTGGTGCAGGGGGAACGCCGCTTTGAATACGGCGTTTCGCCCTGGCTGGCGCTGCCGCTGCTGATGGCCGTGCTCACGCTGGGCCTGGCCGGGGCGCTGATCTGCCAGAGCTGTCGTTCGGGCAGGATGCAGCTGCGCCAGTTTACGCCGGTCATCGCCGGTGTGGCGGTCATGTTTGTCGGCACGGCTTCGGCCGTGCTGCCGCAGATGGTCTCGCTGCCGGTCGACACGTTTTCCTGCTGCGTCAACGCCGTCTGCCTGTACTATATGCTGTGCAGGCGGCGCGTGGTGCAGCTGCGCAGCTTTGCCACCGACGCGCCGGTCTATGCGCTGTCGGTCATCTGTTCCGCGCTGATCCTGGCCAACTGGTATCAACCGATGCAGGCGTTTCTCGGTCGACTGGTCTCGGGCGGCAGGCAGCTGCGAACGATCACATCGGCGTTGGCCTTTTCGGCCATGACCATGGTGATCTGCGCGCTGCTGCGCAAGCTGATGGGCAACCTTCTGCTCAAAGGACCGGAGGAACAGGAGGAAGAGATCCGGCGCTTCAGCACCGCGGTCAGCAAGACGCTGCACCTGAACGAGCTGCTCAGCCTCTACCGGGATTTTCTGCAGCAGAACCTGCCCGGCTTGAGCGCCCGCGTTTTCCTGCGCGCGGAGGACGGCAGCTATGTCATGCAGGACAGTACCAAAATGGAGCTGGCCTGCCGGGATGCGTTTTCGCCCGAACACCCGCTCGTCAGGCTGCTGCAGCAGACCGGCCGCGGCATCACCCGCGCTGAATTTGCCCGCACCCGCGGCTACCGCGCCATGTGGCAGAAGGAAAAGGACCGGCTCGAGGAGATGGACGCGGCGCTGTTCCAGCCGGTCATGAGCGGCGAGCGGATGGTCGCGCTCACGGTCTTTTCCGGCCAGCGGCCGGCGCGCGGCCGCCGCACGCCCCAGGGGCAGATGTCCTTCCTGGAATCCACGGCGGCGGTGCTGGCCATTGCGCTCAACAACGCCCTGCTGTACGAAGCGCTGGAAAAGAAAGCCCAGCGCGACCCGCTGACCAACCTGTACAACCGCAGCTATTTCCAGGACCATATCCATGAAGAATTTGAACTCTGCCGCCACGAGCAGCTCTCGCTGATGATCGTCAGCTTTGACGATTTCCAACTGTACAACGAGCTGTACGGCTCCGCCGAGGGCGACCGCATCCTCAAACGCTTTGGCGAAGCGCTGTGCAGCCTGACCGAAGGCCGCGGCACGGTCGCGCGCTACAGCGGCAAGGAGTTCGCGGTCAGCTTCCCGTTCGGCTCGGCGGCCGACGCGGCGGCCTGCGCCGAACATGCGCGCGACTGGCTCAACGCCGAGATCCTGCGCTCCGGCGAACAGACGCGCAAGTTCTTGACTTTCTGCGTCGGCATCAGCTCCTACCCGGGCAACGCCGTCAATGTGGACGAGCTGTTCACCTACGCGGGCATGGCGCTCTATACGGCCAAGAGCAGCGGCAAAAACAAGATCGTGCGCTACCGGCGCGAAAGCGAGGACCGCCGCCGGGCCGAAAGCCTGCAGTCCAAGCGCGAGCTGGCCGAAAACTGCGCCCCCACCATTTACGCCCTCACCGCCGCTATCGACGCCAAGGACCATTACACCTTCTCGCACTCCAACCATGTGGCCGAATACGCGGCGGCGCTGGCGCGGGAACTGCAGCTGGACGCCGAGCACGTCGAGATCATCCGCCAGGCGGGGCTGCTGCACGACATTGGCAAGATCGGCACGCCGGAGGCCATCCTCTCCAAGACCACGCGCCTGACACAGGAGGAATACGGCATCGTCAAACAGCATGTGGAAGCCTCCATCGCGATGATCCGCTATCTGCCCTCGCTCGACTATGTCATCCCCTCGGTGCTCGGGCATCATGAACGCTGGGACGGCAAGGGCTACCCGCGCGGCATTGCGGGCGAGTCCATCCCGGTCGGCGCGCGCTGCCTCTGCCTGGCCGATTCCTTTGACGCGATGATCTCCCGCCGCAGCTACAAGGAGGCCATGCGCGTGGACCAGGCCCTTGAGGAGATCCGCCGCAACTTGGGCACCCAGTTCGATCCGGAACTCGGCCGGGTCTTCATCGACCTGGTGGAAAGCGGACGGATGCAGGTGTTCCAGGATACGGTCTGAACGCCGATGTGCCGCCAAAATCCCGGCTGCCGCCGCGCAAAGGAAATGGCAACCGGGCAAAACGCAGCCCCGGTCAGCAGCGAGAACAAGCAAAACGACCCGCAGGGAAGCCTTGGCTTCCGTGCGGGTCGTTTTTTTCGGTTTGTCTGGTTTGTCTTTATCAAGAAATAAGCAGACGGACCGGGCGGCGGCTCCGTCCGGGCCTCAGCGGTTCCGGTGCCGGACGCAGATCAGAGCGACCAGGGCGCAGAACAAAACAAAGGCGAGCCCCAGCAGGGGAAAATAGTAGTCGGAGGGCAGCCGGCCCACGGCCGGGTGGCACAGCACGCACGCCGCTGCAGCGCCGGCCAGCAGCGCGGCGCAGGCGACCACCCAGGCCAGCAGCGGGTCCCCGGGGCGTTCCAGGCGGCAGTCGGCCGGCTGGCGCTGTTCCAGCAGCCGCAGCAGGTCGGGGGTGCGCAGCGCCCTCCCCAGCGAATAAAAGCGCCGGGCTGTGCCGCCGTTCGGCATCTTCACCCGGCAGGTCACGGTCAGCCGCCCGGGGGTCTCGCGGATCGACTCCACCTCCAGGATCTCCGGCTCCAGCCCGGTCAGGCTTTTGGGCTCCTGCAGGTGGGCGGCCAGCACGCCGCCCGCCACCATATTGCGCAGCCGGCGCTGCAGCCGCACAAACCAGAACAGGTCCGCCCGGCGGAACTGCGTGTCCTCCCGGGCGTTCACGGCAAACAGCCGCCCGGCGTCGTCCAGGCAGAAGATCAGACAGAGGTCCGCTAGCCGCCGGGCCGCCCCGAAGGCCAGCCCCAGCAGGCCGGCTGTCACGATCAGGAAGGCAGCCGTCGCCACGGCGGCAATCGGCAGGCCGCAGGCGATGGCCAGCAGGGGAGACAGGCACAGGCCGCCGAACAGCAGGAAGATCCCCGCCAGCAGACCGATCCCCAGGCGGGTCACACCGCCCTGCACGCCCTTTGGGTCATACCAGATCTTCACGGTTTCGTCCTTTCCGCCGGCGCTCAGTAGGTCAGGATGATCCCCTGGTCCTGGGCGTAGAAGCTGCAAAGCCCCCCGCAGGGATGGATCAGCACCCGGGCCTGGGGCCACTTGGCATGGATGCCGTGCTCCAGCATCCCGGCCGCGGCGGCATTGTCACAATGGGCGATCTGCACCGGCAAAGACCCGTCGAATCCGTCGCGGTCCATCTGCTCCAGGATGCGCGCCAGCACGCGGGCCTCCCCGCGCGTTTTGTAGAAAAAGTCGATCTTGCCGTCCGGCGTGCGCTTGCCCAGCACGCGCATGTTCAGCCGCCCGGCAATAAAGCCGACCACCTTGGACACGCGCCCGTTTTTGGCCAGGTTGTCAAAGCTGGCCAGCGCAAACAGGATGTGCCCGGCCTCGCTCTGCTCGCGCAGCGCCGTGCAGACCTCCTCGAACCCGGCCCCTTCGCCGATCAGCCGGTTGGCCAGCAGCGCGGCGCTGGCCAGCGCGCCGGAACAGCTCAGCGTATCCAGGATAAAGATCTGCTTATCGGGGTATTCCTCCAGCACCATCGCGCGCGCGGCCACGGCGGCGTTGTAGCTGCCGGACAAATTGCTGCTGATGGTCAGCGCAATGACCTGGTCTGCCTGCAAAAAGCGCTCGGCCCATTCCTCCGGGCTCGGGCAGGCGGTGGTGGAAGCGCCGTTGTAATCGGTCATGGCCTGCATCATCTGCGGGATGTTCAGCGTCGCCAGGTCCACATACTCGCGCTGGCCGATGCGCACCTTGAACGGGACCAGAGAAAACTGGACGCCGGGGGACAGCGGCCGCAGCTCGCGGATATCACAAGAACTGTCGGAAACGATCATCCAGGCCATGGCGCCCTCCTTGCAGCCCGGCAGGCTTCCCGGGCAATGGTATTTGTTTGCCGTCTAACGTTTACCTTTTTATTATACGGCGCGCCCGCGC
This sequence comes from Candidatus Gemmiger stercoripullorum, assembly GCA_019119365.1. Classification (GTDB taxonomy): domain Bacteria; phylum Bacillota; class Clostridia; order Oscillospirales; family Ruminococcaceae; genus Gemmiger; species Gemmiger stercoripullorum. Next base: position 24,327 of record DWXD01000043.1, read on the forward strand.
CGCCGTCAAGGCGAAAAGGCGGCGGATGCACCGGCGGCGCGAAACAGCGCGAAATATGGAAAAATCCCGCCGCGCCCCCTTGCGCGGCAGGGGACAAACGCGGTATAATACCTCATAATGCAGTAGAATGCAATTTTGCTGCCCGCTTTGCGCGGCGGCTCGTCTTGATAGGAGAACAGAATGGCGGATTACTATTACTATCGCCGTAAGGTCGAAAGCCAGCGCCGCCGCAGGCGCGCGGTCGTGGCGCTGCTGGCGGTGCTCGTGCTGCTCTGCGCGGCGGCGGGCTTCTTCTGGTTTAATTCCGAGCATGGCCCCGGCGGCAGCCCGGTGATCGAACCGGCCGCGGCCACGGCGTCCCCGGCCCCCACGGCCACGCCTGCGCCCACAGCCACGCCGCAGCCCGCCACACCGGAAACGGCCACCGGCGAAAACGCCGCGGTCTTTGCGCCGCAGCGCCTGCTGCCCGCGGTCAATGACGCGGACTGGGACCGGAGCGAGCCGGTCGAGCAGACCATCGACTTTGAATACCGCAACACAGACTTCCGCATGGCGGCGCTGCCGCAGCTCGGCCGCGTCACGACCTCGCATTTTGATACCGCCGTCCTTCTGGGCGACAGCATCACCGAGGGCATGGCCATCTACGCCACCGGCCTGCCCAACGCCCAGGTGCGCGGCTACCGCAGCTCCGGCCCGCAGATCATCGTCAACAACGCCACCGTGCACGACTACGCCCGCAACGTGGACGAAGCCGCGCTGGATGCGGTCGTCGCCGCACAGCCGGACTTCCTGTATGTGCTGTTCGGCACTAACGCCCTGGTCACGCAGGGCAACGAGGATTCCTTCATCGCCTACTATGATAAGATGATCGAGATTTTGCAGCAGAACCTGCCCGGCGTGGCCATCTACATCCAGGCCATCCCCGGCGTGCAGGAGGACGTCGTGCAGACCCGCCCGGGCCTGGACAACGCCCGCATCCGGACCGTCAACAACATGCTGGCCAACATTGCGCTGACCCGCGGCTGCTACTTTGTCAACATTCAGGAGGCGCTGGCCTACCCGGCCGGCGACCAGGTCGACGAGTACGAAGCCGCCGACGGCATCCACTTTAACCCCGAGGGCTACGGCGTATGGGCGGACTATCTCAAAACCCACACCGCCTGGGACCGCCGCAACGACTATGAGGGGACCAGCCCGTACTATATTCTTGGCTCCTGAGCGGGCCGCACGCACTTTGCGCTTCCATCGTACCTTTCACAAAAAGTACGATGGAAGCGCTTTTTTCGTGCCCTTTCCACAGAATTTTACAAAAGATATGACTATTCTGCACAAAACAATAGAAAAGCATGCGAAAATTTTAGCGCTTTATTACAGAAAACCCTTGAAATTCCATCTCGAAACAGGTAATATAGTATCAATAGAAAACCAGTTTCCGCCCCGGCCGGTCCGGGGGACCGGCATTTTGCCCTGCCTGGGCAGGTCTGTCCGGTCCAAACAATCACGTTTTTGTAAGGGGAGATCAATTTGATGCAAAACGAAAAGGCAAAGGCGTCGAACCCTTCCGATCTGCCGATCTACCTGTTCAAACAGGGCAACAACATGGAGGCGTACCGCTATTTCGGCGCGCATCTGTGCGCGCAGGACGGCCAGGCGGGCGTGGTGTTCCGCGTCTGGGCGCCGCACGCGCAGGCCGTGTCGGTGGTGGGGGACTTTAACCGCTGGACCCCGGACGCCGACATGATGCACAAGGTCGCGGACGCTGTGTGGGAGCTGTTCATCCCCGGCATGAAAGCCTACGACGTCTATAAATTCTGTATCACGACGCCTTCGGGCGAGCAGGTCTACAAGGCGGACCCGTACGCCTTCCACGCCGAGACCCGCCCGGCCAACGGCAGCAAGGTCTATGACATCGGCGGCTACCCCTGGGGCGACGCCGCCTGGGACGAAGCGCAGAAAAAGCGCGACGTCCTCAACAGCCCAATGCTCATCTACGAGCTGCACGCAGGCAGCTGGAAGATGAAGGAGGAGGGCGTGCCCTACAACTACTCCGAGCTGGCCGACGAGCTGATCCCGTACATCAAGGAGATGGGCTATACCCATGTGGAGCTTCTGCCCATCACCGAATATCCGTTTGACGGCAGCTGGGGCTACCAGGTCACCGGTTACTTTGCCCCCACCAGCCGCTACGGCACGCCGCATGACTTTATGGCTTTTGTGGACAAGCTCCACCAGGCCGGCATCGGCGTCATTCTGGACTGGGTGCCCGCCCACTTCCCCAAGGACGGCTACGGCCTGTACATGTTTGACGGCGCGCCCTGCTATGAGGACCCCAACCCCCGCCGCGGCGAGCATAAAGAGTGGGGCACGATGGTGTTCAACTACGGCATGCCGGAGGTGCAGAGCTTCCTGATCTCCAGCGCGCTGTTCTGGGTTGAGCAGTACCACATCGACGGCCTGCGCGTCGACGCCGTGGCCAGCATGCTTTACCTCGACTACAACCGCCGCGACGGCGAATGGGAGCAGAACGTCAACGGCGGCAAGGAAAACCTGGAGGCCATCGCCTTTCTGCAGAAGTGCAACTCGACGGTGCTCGGCCGTTACCCGTACAAGATGATGATCGCGGAGGAATCCACTGCCTGGCCGTTGGTGACAAAACCGGCGTCCGACGGCGGTCTCGGCTTCAACTTCAAGTGGAACATGGGCTGGATGAACGACATGCTCAGCTACATGAAGACCGACCCGCTCTTCCGCGCGGGCAACCACGGCAAGGTCACGTTCAGCTTCTTCTACGCTTTCAGCGAAAACTTTGTGCTGCCCATCAGCCACGACGAGGTCGTGCACGGCAAGTGCAGCCTGATCAACAAGATGCCCGGCGACTACGAACAGAAGTTCGCCAACCTGCGCACCTTCTATGGCTATATGACCGCGCATCCCGGCAAAAAGCTGCTGTTCATGGGCCAGGAGTTCGGCCAGTTCATTGAATGGGACGAAAACAAACCGCTGGACTGGATGCTGCTCGGCTATGACAAGCACCGCCAGCTGCAGGCCTATGTCAAGGACCTCAACGCCTTCTACCGCGAGACCCCCGCCATGTGGGAGATCGACTACAGCTGGGAGGGCTTCCAGTGGATCGTGCCGGACGACAACCAGCAGAGCGTCATCGCTTTCCTGCGGCGCGACGCCAAGGGCAAGATGGTCATGGTCGTCTGCAACTTCAACCCGGTACTGCGGGAAGGCTACGAGATGGGCGTGCCCAACGCCGGCAGCTATAAAGAAGTCCTCAATTCGGACGATCCCAAGTATGGCGGCTCCGGCGTTACCAACGGCACCGTGCGCAGCCGCAAAGGCGCGATGCACGGCTTTGAACAGCATGTCAGCCTGACGCTGCCGCCGCTGTCCACGCTGTATTTCAGCGTTCCGGCGCCGCGCAAAAAGGCGGCCAAGGCGGACGCCAAGAAGACGGCCGCCAAAAAGCCCGCTTCCAAAAAAGCGGCCGCCCCCAAGGCGGGCACCTGAGTCCAAACCGTCTGCAAAGGCGTAAGGAAATATTGTTCTACCGCGAAAATGAAAATCTAAGGGGAGAAACATTATGGCAAAAGAAATGATCGCAATGATCCTGGCCGGCGGGCAAGGCTCACGCCTGTATGCGCTGACCCAGAAGCTGGCCAAACCGGCGGTGCCGTTTGGCGGCAAGTACCGCATCATTGATTTCCCGCTGTCCAACTGTGTCAATTCGGACATTGACACGGTCGGTATCCTGACCCAGTACCAGCCGCTCGTCCTCAACGAGTACATCGGCAACGGCCAGCCGTGGGACCTTGACCGCCTGCACGGCGGCGTCCATGTGCTGCCGCCCTACCAGCAGGCCACCGGCTCGGACTGGTATAAGGGTACGGCGAACGCCATTTACCAGAACATGTCCTTCATCGACCGCTATGACCCGCAGTATGTCATCATCCTCTCCGGCGACCAGATCTGCAAGCAGGACTACAGCGACTTCCTGCGCTTCCATAAAGAGAAGAACGCCGAGTTCAGCGTCGCCGTCATGGAAGTGCCATGGAGCGAGGCTTCCCGCTTCGGCCTGATGGTCACGGACAACGACGACCGCATCAACGAATTCCAGGAAAAGCCGAAAGAACCCAAGTCCAACCTCGCCTCCATGGGCATCTACATCTTCAACTGGGATATCCTCAAAGCCTACCTGACCGCCGACGAGGCCGACCCCAACTCCGAAAACGACTTCGGCAAGAACGTCATTCCGGCCCTGCTGCGTGACAACCGCCGTATGTACGCCTACCGCTTCAGCGGCTACTGGAAGGATGTCGGCACCATCTCCTCGCTGTGGCAGGCCAACATGGAAGTCCTCGATCCCTCCCACTCCGGCATCAACCTGTTTGATGAAGACTGGAAGATCTACTCCCGCAACTCCGGCCAGCCCTGCCAGCAGATCGGCGCGGACGCGGACATCGTCAACTCGATGATCACCGAAGGCTGCAAGATCAACGGCACGGTCAAGAACTCGATCCTCTTCCCGGGCGTCGTTGTCGAAAAGGGCGCCACCGTCGAAGCAGCTGTCGTCATGGGCGGCACCGTCATCAAGGCGGGCGCTACGGTCGCGCACTGCATCGTGGCCGAAAACGTGACCGTTGAAGAAGGCGCCACCGTCGGCAAAATGCCGGAAGGCGGCCTCAACATTGCCGAACCCGGCGAAGTCGCCACCGTCGGCTCCGGCGTCAAGATCGGCAAGGGCGCGACCGTCGGCCCCAAAGCGATGGTATCCAACGATGTAAAGGATGGTGAGGAACAATGGTAAGCAGCAACGCTAATGCTCTGGGCGTCATTTTCGCCAACTCGTATGATAACCTTGTCCCCGAACTGGTGGCCGAACGCACGATGGCTTCCATCCCGTTCGCGGGCCGCTACCGCATGATCGACTTTACGCTGTCCAACCTGGCCAACTCCGGCGTGGACAATGTCTCGATCATCGTGCGCAAGAACTACCACTCGCTGATGGACCACCTCGGCTCCGGCCGTGAGTGGGACCTGACCCGCAAGCGCGGCGGCCTCAACATCATCCCGCCGTTTGCGGAGCGCAGCGTCAAGATGTACTCCGGCCGTGTGGACGCGCTGGCCAGCGTTCTGTCCTGGCTCAAGGCGCAGAAGGAGCGGTATGTGATCCTGTCCGACTCCCACATCGCGACCAACTTCAACTTCAACAAGCTGCTCGAAGCCCACATCGAGAGCGGCGCGGACGTCAGCATGGTCTATAACCGTGCCGAGATTCCCGACGGCGCCCGCAACGACAACTACACCATCCGCATCGACGCCAGCGGCCGCGTGACCGAACTGCTGTCCAACGACTACCGCCCCGGCATGCAGAACCTGTCGATGAACATCTATGTCATCGAGCGCGAGAGCCTCATCCAGCTCGTGCGCGACGCGGCGGTGCGCGGGCTCGTCTACTTCGAGCGCGACATCCTCGCCCGCAACCTCAACCTGCTCAATGTCCGCGCCTACGAGTACACCGGCTATGCGGCCCGCATCGCGGATATGAAGAGCTACTTTGACGAGAACATGCGCCTGCTGCAGCCCGGCAATGTCGAGCAGCTGTTCGACGCGGCCAACCCGATCTACACCAAGATCCGCGACGATAACCCGACCCGTTATCTCGAGGGCAGCAAGGTCAAGAACTGCCTGGTGGCGGACGGCTGCGTGATCGAAGGCGTTGTCGAAAACAGCGTTCTGTTCCGCGGCTGCACGGTCAAGAAGGGCGCGGTCGTCAAGAACAGCGTCCTGATGCAGGACACGGTTGTGGAGGAGAACTGCTCGGTCGAGTATGTCGTCACCGACAAGAACGTCCACATCACCACCGGCAAGCAGCTCTGCGGCACCGACTCGTTCCCGGTGTTTGTGGCGAAGAACCACACGGTCTGATCGCTCAAAAAGGCTGGCTGCCACATCTCCCCGGCGGTCCTGCCTGCTTGAGAGGGCGGGGGAGTCCCCGCCCTTTCTCTTTAACTGAACCGGGTGCTGTCCGCGCCCTGAGATAACCGCAAGGAGGCTAACTCTATGAAGATCCTGTATGCATCCAGCGAAGCGGCGCCCTTTGCCAAGTCCGGCGGCCTGGCCGATGTGGCCGGCGCGCTGCCCAAGGCGCTGGTGCGCGACGGCATCGACTGCCGCGTGGTCATGCCGCTGTACAATGACCTCAAGTTCAAGGACACGCTGACCTATGTCACCAACTTCAGCGTGCCGGTCGGCTGGCGCAGCCAGTACTGCGGCCTGTTCCGGGCCGAGCGCGACGGCGTCACCTTCTATTTCCTGGACAACGAATACTACTTCAAGCGCAGCGGCCTGTACGGCTTCTATGATGACGGCGAGCGCTTCGCCTTCTTCGCCCGCGCCATCCTCGAAATGCTGTTCTACACCGATTTCGAGCCCGACATCATCAACTGCAACGACTGGCAGACCGCGCTGACCCCCGTCTACCTGAACCTCTACTACCGTCATCTTGACAAGTTCAACCGCATCAAGACGGTCTTCACGATCCATAACATCGCCTACCAGGGCAAGTATGGCCTTGAGATCCTGGAGGATACCTGCGGTATCGGCAAGCGCGATGCCCATGTGGTCGAATATGACGGCTGCGCCAACTTCATGAAGGGCGCCATCGAGACGGCCGACAAGATCACGACGGTCAGCCCCACCTATGCGGGCGAAATTCTGGACCCGTGGTTCAGCCATGGGCTGGACGGCCTGCTGCGCCAGAAACAGTACAAGCTGTGCGGCATCCTCAACGGCATCGACGTCGATGTCTTCAATCCGGCCACCGACCCCGACATCGCCCAGAACTATGACGTCAACACCTTCCAGGAAGGCAAGGCGGTCTGCAAGGCGGCGCTGCAGGACGAGATGGGCCTCAACAAGGACGGCAGCCCGGTCATGGCCATGGTCACGCGCCTGGTCGGCCACAAGGGCGTCGACCTTGTGCGTTCCATCGCCGAAGGTCTGCTGCAGCAGGGCATCGAGCTGGTCATCCTCGGCTCGGGCGAAGCGCAGTACGAGAACTTCTTCAACGAGCTCTGCGCGCGCCATCCCGGCCGCGTCGGCGTTTACATCGGCTTCAACGCCAAGCTGGCGCAGCACATCTACGCGGGCGCGGACATCTTCCTGATGCCCTCCCGCTCCGAGCCCTGCGGCCTGGCGCAGATGGTCTCCTGCCGCTACGGCACCATCCCCGTCGTGCGCGAGACCGGCGGCCTGCGCGACTCCATCCACGATTCCGGCGACGGTTTCGGCAACGGCTTCACCTTTGCCAACTACAACGCCCATGAGCTGTATGAAGCCTGCTGGCGCGCCAAGGAAGGCTACTGGCAGAAGGAAGGCTGGCCCATCCTCGTGCGCCGCGCGATGGAATGCGACTTCAGCTGGGCCAACTCCGCCAAGAGCTACGAGGGCCTGTACAACGAGGTCGTCAACCTCTGGTAAAACGTTTTCTCCCCGTCCGATATAAAAAAGACCTGCCGGTCCGCGCAGCAATGCGGGACCGGCAGGTCTTTTTGCGTTATTCAGTGCCCGAGATGGTTTCCCACCCACTTGATCAGCATATCCAGCGCGGCCTCGTTGCGGCCGCCCTCCGGCACGATCAGGTCGGCCTTGCGCTTGCTCGGCTCCACGAACTGTTCGTGCATCGGCTTGACGGTGGTCAGATACTGCGTCACCACGCTGTCCAGCGTGCGGCCGCGCGCCTTGACATCGCGCACGATGCGCCGCAAAATGCGCACGTCGGCGTCGGTATCCACAAACACCTTCAAATCCATCAGTTCGCACAGCTCCGGGCTGGCAAAAATCAGAATGCCCTCCACGATGATGACCGGCGCCGGATGCACGGTCACGGTCTTGTCGCTGCGGTTGTGGATCGCATAGTTGTACACCGGCACCTCCACACTCTCGCCGCGGCGCAGCGCCTGCAGGTGTTCTACCAGCAGCGCGGTATCGAACGAGTCGGGATGGTCATAGTTCAGCTTGCAGCGCTCCTCATACGGCAGCTCGTCATGCCGCTTATAGTAGCTGTCGTGGTTGATCACGCTGACTTCGTCTTCGCCGAAATGATCGCGCAGCCGGGCGGTCAGCGTCGTCTTGCCGCTGCCCGTTCCGCCCGCAATGCCGATGATGATGGTTTTCATGCTCCACGTCCTTTGGATTTTATCGGGTGCGCCCCTTTATACCGTGAACCGGATCTCCCGCCCGGTCGGCTTATAGGCGCGGTACTTGACCCCTGCCATGTCCAGCAGGCGGCGGCTGGCGATGCTCGAATCGGTATCGTGGTATTTGTCCGAAAGATACACGATCTCCTGGATGCCGCTCTGGATGATGCTCTTGGCGCATTCGTTGCAGGGGAACAGCGTCACATACACGCGCGCCCCGCGCAGGTCGCTGTGGGCGGAGTTCAAGATCGCGTTGAGCTCGGCGTGGCAGACATACATATATTTGGTCTGCAGCGGCGGGCCTTCACGTTCCCATGGCATGTCGTCGTCATTACAGCCGATGGGCATACCGTTGTAGCCCAGCGAGAGGATCTTGTTGGACGGGCTGACAATGCAGGCCCCGACCTGGCTGTTGGCGTCCTTTGACCGCATGGCCGAAAGCAGGGCGATGCCCATAAAGTATTCGTCCCAGCTGATATAATCGGTGCGTTTCATGGTTTCACGACCTTTCCTGTCCGCGCTGTATTTGACTGCGATTTTGCGGGGGATATACTTTTATTATACTGTTCCCACCGCCCCGGCGCAAGGGCGCGCGGCGGGAAACGCCGGAAAAATTACCTGCGTGCGCCGGGCGGCCGGGCCGCGCGGTGCAGGTATTTGCAGCGGGTGGCCTCGCCGCCGCGCAGGTGGCGCTCGGCCTTGTTCTTCAAAAGCACCTGGCGTACCTCCTGCCACAGGCCGGGGTTCAGCCGCTGCAGGCGCGCCTGGTCTTTCCAGATCGTGCTTTTGCTCACGCCGAATACGCCGGCCGCCGCGCGCACCGTGGCGCCGCTGCGCACCAGATACCGCCCAACCGCCAGCGCGCGCTCTTCCGGGTCGCCTTTCATACGCAAACCTCCTTCGCATACATGTCTGCCACACCCTATGCGAAAAAAGGCAGTTGTAGACCGGAAAAGAACTGTGTTACAATGGAAAATAAAGAAAGGACGGGACTTCCATGTTCTATGAACGCTACCCTGAACTGGACCGGCTGCTGCTTTCCTACCCGGGCGCTGAGCGGGATTTTCAACCTGTCTGGGGGTGGGACCGTTATCTGGTGGCGGGAAAAATGTACGCGGGTCTCTTGTTTATCGCAAAACACAGCGACCCGCGCTATAAAGGGCACATGTTTTTGTCGCTCAAAGCCGACCCGGCCGAAGCGGAGTTTTACCGTACCCAGTATCCAAACGATGTTTTGCCCGGCTATTATTCTGACAAACGTACATGGATCAGCATCCGTGTGGACGGCGCACTGCCGGAAAATGAACTTGCCTATCTCTGCCGCCGCAGTTATGATTTGGTGACGGCTAAACTGCCGAAGGCGAAACGACCGAAATAAGCGCAGAGGGAACAAAGTTGGCAGAGGATACAAATTGGCCGCCCGCCGGAAAGACCCGGCGGGCGGCTGTAAACATCTTTAACTTTTAAAGCGGCTTCCCGCAGTGCGGGCAATGCGCAGGGAACAGGCCGCGGTACCACAGCAGGCTGCTGCGGCAGGCCGGGCAGCGGTAGAAAAAGAATGCCTGGATGCCCCCGGCGGCCATTGCGGCAACAGCCAGCGCTACGCAGGTGTAACAGGCGATCTCGGCGGGGGCGCGCGGCTTGGCGTCCTGTGCCGCGGCGTCCGCTCCGGCGCCGCCGGTCACGATCACGATCTCCGCGGCCGGGGGCTCGTCCGGCGCGGGCAGCGGCTCCGGCGGGATCGTGCACGCCAACGCCCAGGCGGCCAACAGCAGCAGGAAGCCCAGCGCCCAGCCGCCCAGCATCAGCGCGCGGCTCGTTTTGGGGGCTATGTATCGTTTTTTCTGCATCAGGCACACCTCGCATGGTTTCGCGCTCCGGCCGCGGTAAGATGAGGCAGACGCCGCCTCATTCATACATCCGCCGCCCGGCAAATACGCACAGCGGCCGTTTGGCCTTGCCTGCGCCCATCAGCTGTACGGCGGCGGCCAGCGTGGCCCCGGCGCTCGTGCAGGCGGGGACGCCGTCCAGGAACAGCACCTCGCGCGCGGCGCGCTCTGCGTCGGCCGTGGAGACCGCCAGCACGGTGTCCACCACATAGGGGTTGTACAGGTCGGGCACAAACCCCGGCCCGATGCCGGAAATACCATGGTGGCCGATGAACCCGCCCGCAATGGCCGCGCACTCGCTTGGCTCGACCGCCACCACCCGGATCATGCTGTTCCAGGCTTTCAGATATTCGGCCGTGCCGGTGATGGTGCCGCCGCTGCCCACGCCGATCACCACCGCGTCGATCGCATCGCCGCAGGACTTCAGGATCTGCGGCCCGGTCACACGGCGGTGGTATTCGGCGTTGTCGTCGTTGGCGAAATAGTTGGTAAAGTAGCCGTTGTACCGCTTGGCGGTATCGGCGGCAATGCGTTCGAGCGCCTTGCGGCCGCCGCCGCTGCACACGACGATGCGCGCCCCCAGGTTCTGTAGGTGCTGGCGGCGGCTGGCGGGCAGGCTGCTGGGCACCACCAGGATGCAGGGGTGCCCGGTCGTTGCGCAGGAGACAGCCAGCGCTGCGCCGAAACTGCCGGAGCTGGCCTCCACGACCGGCATGCCGGGCTGCAGCACGCCGCGCTCGGTGGCAAAGGCGAGCATCGTTTCGGCCACGCCGTCCTTGCAGGTGCCGGTGGCCCCGCCAAAATCGAGGTACGCCAGCACGCTGGAAGCCAGCCCGTGCCGCCCCGAATACCCGGACAGGCGCACCACAGGGCACTTGTATACGTCCTGGTAATAGCTTTGCAGGATGCCCATGGTCCGCCGTCCTTTCTGTACAGGGTGGGCGGCCCGGCGGCCGCCAATGTTTTTTTATTATAACATAAATCGACCGCCTTTGCATCCCCCGCGGCGGCAAAAATCCGCGCGCCGTGCCTGTGGGGCAAAAAAAGCGGCGTCCGCCGCGCAAAAATCCGCTTTTTTGGCTTGACACTGCCGACGCGCGGTGGTATAATTCGTTTGCTGTAAAGGAAAACGCTTTACATGCGGCGGGGTATCCCGCAGGAAGGAGGCGCCGCCGTGGCCGCCAGGAACCAGAAAAACCTCGGGTTTTCGGTGCTGCTTGACTATTACGGCGCCGTCCTGACCGATAAACAGCGCGCCATCCTGACCGAATACTATGACGAGGACCTTTCTCTGGCCGAGATCGCCGAAAACTACGGCATCACCCGCCAGGGCGTGCGCGATGCGATCAAGCACGGCGAGGCGGCCCTGACCGATATGGAAGCCCGCCTCGGCTACGCGCGGCGGGAGACCGCCCTGCGCGCCGGGCTCGAGCGCTTGGAACAGCTGACGATGGAGGTGCGCTGCTGCAACACGGGGCTGTACACCCCGGTGCCGCAGATCACCCGCGACACCGACGAGATGCTGGCCATCATCCGCCAGCTCAACACCTGACCCCGGCGAAGGAGGGGAGAACATGGCATTTGAATCCCTGAGCGAGCGCTTGTCCGGCGTGTTCAAAAAGCTGCGCGGCAAGGGCAAGCTGAACGAGGCGGACATCAAGGCCGCCATGCGCGAAGTCCGCATGGCCCTTCTGGAAGCCGACGTCAACTATAAGGTCGCCAAGGATTTCTGCGCCCAGGTCTCCGAGCGCGCCATGGGGCAGGAAGTCATGGAAAGCCTGACCCCCGCGCAGCAGGTCGTCAAGATCGTCAACGAGGAACTGACCCGCCTGATGGGCGGCGAGGAACCCCAGCTGCTGCACATCAAGAACAAGGGCCAGACCGTGCTGATGATGTGCGGCCTGCAGGGCAACGGTAAAACCACCCACGCGGCCAAGCTCGGCAAATATTACCGCGGCCAGGGCCGCCGCCCGCTGCTTGTCGCCTGCGATATCTACCGCCCGGCCGCCATCGACCAGCTGCGCATCGTCGGCCAGCAGGCCGGGGTGCCGGTGTTTGAGATGGGCACCGAAAAGCCGGAGATCATCGCCGCCAAAGCGATGGCATACGCGAAAGACCACGGCCACGACATCGTCATCCTCGATACCGCCGGCCGCCTGCAGATCGACGACGCCCTGATGGGCGAGCTGGTCCGCATCAAGCAGGCTGTCGAGGTGGACGAGACGCTGCTTGTCGTCGACGCCATGGCCGGCCAGGAAGCCGTCAACGTTGCCAAAACCTTTAACGAAAAGGTCGGCATCAGCGGCGTCATACTGACCAAGACCGACGGCGACACCCGCGGCGGCGCGGCGCTCTCGGTGCTGGCCGTTACCGGCAAGCCGATCTATTTCCAGGGCACCGGCGAAAAGCTCGAGGACCTTGAGCCGTTTTACCCCGCGCGCATGTCCAGCCGCATCCTCGGCATGGGCGACGTGCTCTCGCTGATCGAGAAGGCCCAGGCCGTGCAGGACGACAAGGAAGCCGAACAGGCCGCCCGCCGCCTGATGGAAAACAAGTTCGATCTGAACGATATGCTGGCCCAGTTCGCCCAGATCAAAAAGATGGGCGGCGCGGCCGCGCTGCTCAACATGCTGCCCGGCGGCAGTCAGATCGACGCCGACAGCGTCGACGAAAAAGCCCTGCCGCACATTGAAGCGATCATCTACTCGATGACGCCGGAGGAACGCGCCCGGCCTTCGATCATCAACCCCAAGCGCAAGCGCCGCATCGCCGCGGGCAGCGGCCAGACGGTGGAAGCGGTCAACAAGCTGCTGCGCCAGTACGAGATGATGCAGAAGATGATGAAAAAAGCCAAGCGCAACCCCAAAGGCTTCATGCGCAGCCTGGGCGGGCTTGGCGGAATGCGCGGCCTGCGCTGAAACAACGTTATCTCTCCCCGCCAGGGGTGGATATATAGCCCCGCAAGGGCAAAAACATACAATTGGCAATAGAATTTGGAGGAAAAAACCATGGTCAAGATCCGTCTGCGCCGCCTGGGCGCCAAGAAGAATCCGTTCTACCGCGTCGTTGTCGCTGACAGCCGCTTTGCCCGCGACGGCCGCTTCATTGAGGAGATCGGCACCTACGATCCCACCACCGAGCCTTCCACCATCAAGATCGACGCCGACAAGGCCAAGCAGTGGCTGTCCAACGGCGCCCAGCCCACCGACACCGTTCGCGTGCTGCTGAAGAAGGCCGAGATCCTGTAACACCACCTGTTCTGAAAGGGAGGGACCCCAGATGCAGGAACTGCTGCTTGCCGTGGCCCGCGGCCTTGTCGAGGATAAGGACGCGGTGCAGGTGACGGTCGACCCCGCCCGTGAGGACGGCACCATCGTCTACCACCTCAGCGTGGCCGAGAGCGATATGGGCCGTGTGATCGGCAAACAGGGCCGCATCGCCAAGGCGATCCGCGTTGTCATGCGCGCCGCCGCCGTCCGCCAGGGCGAAAAAGTTGTGGTCGAGATCGACTGATCCGCCGGCCCGTACAGCTACCCCGCAGCCATCAGTGGCGCGGGGTGCTTTTCTGTGTGAACGCAAGGAGAACGCCATGCAAAACTATCTGCCTGCCTGCAAGATCGTCGCCACCCACGGCGTGCGCGGGGAAATGCGCGCTCTGCCGCTGTGTGACGGCGCAGCCTTCCTGGCCAAATTCAAGCGCCTGTACGCCACGCCGGACGGCGGCGGCGAGACGGCCCTGCTCGGCGTGCGCGCGCAGGGCAACGTGCTGCTGCTCCGCCTGGCGGGCGTCGAGGATATGGACGCCGCCCGCGCCCAGGTGGGGCGCACCTGGTACTTCGCCAAGGCCGATGCCCGGCTGCCCAAAGGCCGCTATTTCATCGACGACCTGCTCGGCTGCACGGTCAAAGACGCCGGTACCGGCGCGGTCTACGGCACGATCACGGCCGTTGACCAGCCGGCGGCGCACGATGTCTATACCGTGCGCGATGCGGCTGGCGCCGAGCACCTGTTCCCGGCCGTACCGGAGTTCCTCGACCGCATCGACATCGAAGCCCGCACCGTCACCGTCCGGCCCATCCCCGGCATGTTTACGGACGCCGTCAACGGCGATGAGGAATGACCCATGCGCATCGACATTGTGACCCTGTTCCCGGAGCTGTGCGACAGCTTTCTGAGCGCCAGCATCCTGGGCCGCGCCCGCAGCAAAGGTCTGTTTGAGGCGCACTGCCACCAGATCCGGGACTACACCCAAAACAAGCAGCGCCAGACCGACGACTACCCGTATGGCGGCGGCTGCGGTATGGTGCTGTACGCGCAGCCCATTGCCGACTGCCTGCGCGCCGTGCAGGCCCAGTGCGCTGAACAGGGCAGGGGAAAGCCGCACATCGTCTTTCTGACGGCGGGCGGCCGCCCCTATGACCAGAGTACGGCCAGGCGTCTGGCCGCCTGCGACAGCCTGACGCTGGTCTGCGGCCATTATGAGGGGATCGACGAGCGCGTCATCGAAGCGTTTGCAGACGAAGAGATCTCCATCGGCGATTATGTGCTCACCGGCGGCGAGCTCGCCAGCCTTGTCGTGGCCGACAGCGTGCTGCGCCTGCAGCCCGGCGTCCTGGCCGAGGAGCAGGGCTTTCAGGAGGAAAGCCACTGGGACGGCCTGCTCGAATATCCGCAGTACACCCGCCCCGAAGTGTGGGAAGGCCGCGCCGTGCCCCCCGTGCTGCTGACGGGCGACCACAAGAAAATCGCCGCGTGGCGCGCCAGGCAGAGCCACGCCCGCACCATGGCCCGCCGCCCGGACCTGTACGAAGCCTGGTGCCGCACCCATCCGCTCACGCCGGGCCGCTGGAAACGCAGCGAACGTGCCGAGCTCATCCGCACCGAAGCGGCCTGGGACGCCGCGGCGGCCATCTATGCGGCGGGCTGGCAGCAGCTCTGCGCCGGGGTCTGCACGCCGGAGTACATCGCCGCCCACACGCCACAGGTCATGAAACAGCAGCTGCTGGCCGACCGCGCCGCGGGCTGGGCGTTTTACCTGCACAGCACGGCCGGCGTGCCGGACGCCCTTGTCGGCGTCTGCCACAAAACCGGCGAGATCGGCCGGCTGTATGTGGACCCGGCCGCGCAGGGGCAGGGCATCGGCGCCAAGCTGCTGGCGTTCGCGCGCAAAAAGCTGGCCGAACACCCGCAGCCGCACCTGTACGCGCTGGATACCAACCGGCGCGCCATTGCGCTGTATCTGCGCATGGGCTACCGCCCGGCCGGGGTCGGGTGCGTGTATGACCCGGCCGTGGACCCCAACGCCACGGTGTTTTGCCGGGAGATAAAATTTATCTATGGTACGAAAAACAGCGGTTGAAAGCCTTAAAAACCTTCTGCGGTTTTAGCACTCCTTGACAACATTGTTGAAAACTAACTGGCTAGATTGTACAAATATGCCCCTCCCGCTTTGTCGGAAATGCGGAATCCTGCCAAAATTGCGGTTTTCCACTGTACAAAGTCGAACAAATGGGATAAAATAGAGATACCCGGGCGGATACCATACGTGCAAAACCGCCTGACACTTGCCCGCGGTATTTAAACTTGGGCGTAGTATTATTTTCGCAAAGTAGGAGAGAATAGCTATGTACGTGAAAGAAGTTACCGTTGAGAATCAGGTTGGTCTGCACGCTCGTCCGGCTACGTTTTTTATCCAGAAAGCCAACGAGTTCAAATCTTCCATCTGGGTCGAGAAGGAAGAGCGCCGTGTCAACGCCAAGAGCCTGCTGGGCGTTCTGAGCCTGGGCATCGTCGGCGGCACCACGATCCGCATCATTGCGGACGGCACTGACGAACAGGCTGCGGTCGACGGCCTGGTCAAGCTGGTCAACTCCGGCTTCTCTGAATAATCTCAGCACATTCCGGGCCGGGTGGCTTGCCACCCGGCCTTATTTGTATTTCCCGGGGGAACCATGACAAAGCCTGAATTGTACAAAAAAGCCTGTATGCTGCCGCTTTTGCCCGGCGTCTACATCATCCGCGACAAAGCGGACGAGATCATCTACATCGGCAAGGCCAAGCGCCTGCGCACCCGCGTGTCCCAATATTTCCGCGAAGGCGTACCGCACGACGCCAAAGTCACCCAGATGATCGAGCACGCGTTCAGCTTTGACGTCATCGTCTGCCAGAGCGAATTTGAAGCGCTGGTGCTGGAAGCCAGCCAGATCAAGGCCCACACCCCCAAATACAACATCCTGCTCAAGGACGACAAAGGCTACAGCTATGTCAAGGTCACGCGCGGGGACTGGCCGCGCATCTCGGCCGCGCTGCAGAAAGACGATGACAACGCCGATTACATCGGCCCGTTTACCTCCTCCTTTGCGGTGCGCGAGATGGTCGAGACCGCGCAGAACTGTTTCTTGCTGCCGCGCTGCAACAGAGAGTTCCCGCGCGATTTCGGCAAGGGCCGCCCCTGCCTCAACGCCCACATCGGCAAGTGCATGGCCGTGTGCAGCGGCAAGGTCAGCTGCGCCGCCTACAACGAGGCCGTGCAGGGCGCGCTGCAGATGATCCGCCACGGCAAGAAGGACATCCTGCGCCAGCTGCACGAAAAGATGCAGGCGGCCTCCGACCGGCTCGACTTTGAGACCGCCGCGCTGCTGCGCGACCAGATCGCCGCCATCGAACGCGTCGCCGCCGGGCAGAAGGTCGTCATGCAGGACGACACCGAAATGGACGTCATCGCCCTGGCCGGCACTTCCCGCGCCGTCTGCGCCGCCGTGCTGCGCTACCGCGAAGGCCGCCTGACCGATAAACGGGAATTTCTGTTCCACGATACAGCCGATATCGCCGCCGTGCGCGAGGAATTCCTGCCGCAGTACTACCTTGGCGGGGAAAACGTCCCCAAGATCATTGCCGTGGATGCGCTTCCGCCCGACCATGAAGCGCTGAACCAGGCGCTGGACGAGGCCCGCAGCAGCCGGGTCGAACTGTATGTGCCGCAGCGCGGCGACGTGGCCAAGCTCGTGACCATGGCCTATACCAACGCGGTCGAGCGGCTGGGCCGGGAGAGCGGCCGCTACACACGGGAGGAAAAACTGTTGGAGGAGGCGGCCCAGGTCCTCGGCCTCAAAGCGCCGCCCGCCCTCATCGAAAGCTACGATATCTCCAATTGGGGCGATGGGTCCAGTGTCTGCGGCATGGTCGTTTTCAAGGACGGCAAACCTTACCGCAGCGGCTACCGGCGCTTTAAAATGCGCGAAGTCGCGGGCACCGACGACTACGCCTCGCTGGCCGAGACGCTCGCCCGCCGCGCCGCCGAATACGAGGCGGCGCGCCGCGGCGACAAACCGGACGGCCCGGCCAACCAGTTCGCCGCGCTGCCGGATCTGCTGCTCATCGACGGCGGGCGCGGGCAGGTCGGCGCGGTGCGCGCCGCGCTGCGCGGCACGGCGCTGGAGCATGTGCCCACCTTCGGCATGGTCAAGGACGACCATCACCGCACCCGCGCCATTGTGGACGAGGACGGGCGCGAGATCGCCATCAACCGCCACCGCAATATCTTTACCTTTGTGACCGCCATCCAGGACGAGACCCACCGCTTTGCCAACGACTACCGCAAGCGCCTGATGCGCAAAAAATCCTACGCCGCCACGCTCACCGCGCTGCCCGGCGTTGGCGAAAAGACCTCCGCCGCGCTGCTCGCGCATTTCAAGACGGTGGCGGCCGTCAAAGCGGCGTCGATCTCCGATTTGGAGGAGGTCAAGGGCATCAGCCACGCCAAAGCGGAAAAGATCTACAACGCGCTGCGCGCCTGAAAATCGCCTGCGACTTGACAACCCGGGCCCCAGGCCCCATAATACAATATAGAACACAAAACAGAAAGGCAGGTGCCGCCTATGCGTGTGATCGCCGGTTCCGCCCGCGGCAAGGTCCTCACGGCCCTCCCGGGCGAGGACGTGACCCGCCCCACCATCGACCGCGTCAAGGAGGCGATGTTCTCCAGCGTGCAGTTTCTGGTCCCCGGCGCGCGCGTGCTCGACCTGTTCGCGGGCAGCGGGCAGCTCGGGATCGAAGCGCTTTCCCGCGGGGCGGCCAGCTGCACCTTCCTGGACGCCAGCCCCGAGGCTGTGCGCGTCGTCACCGCAAACTGCCGCGCCGCCCATGTGCAGGACCGCGCGCGCATCTCCTGCGGGGACGCGCTGAACTACCTGTGCACCGCGCGCGAACCGTTCGACCTGGTCTTTCTGGACCCGCCGTTTTCCCACGGCACGCTGGCCAGGGTGCTGCCGCCGCTTGCGCGCAGCGTTGCGCCCGGCGGCGTGGTCCTGTGCGAAAGCGAACTGACGGCACAGCTGCCCGAAGAAGCGGGCGGCCTGCGGCTGGTCAAACAATACAAATACGGCAAGATCCTCGTCAGCCGTTATGAGAGAGAGGGAACACCATGAACGTGGACGAATTGCTTGAACTGATGGAAGAAACCCTGGAAGAGGGCACGGCCGTGCCGTTCTCCTCCTCCAAACGCATCGTGGATGTCGACCGCATGCGCGATATCATCGACGAAGTGCGCAACAACCTGCCCGATGAGATCCGTGACAGCAAAAAGATCGTCGCGGACCGCGAGCAGATCATCAAGGGCGCCAAAGCCGAGAGCGAGAACATCATCCAGCAGGCTGAGGAACGCGCCCGCGGCCTTGTCTCCGACCAGGAGATCGTCAAGCGCGCCCAGCAGCGCGCGGTCGAGATCCTGACCGCGGCGCAGCAGCAGGCCAAGGAGATCAGCCGCAGCGCCACGACCTACTGCGAGACGATCCTCAAAAATTCGGAGGAAGTGCTCGCCCGCAGTGTGTCCGACATCAAAACCACGCGCATGAACCTGCGCAGCGCCGCCTCCCGCGGGATGCGCGGCCAGAAGAAATAAGCGGGGCCGCTGCGCCCTGCCGCCCCACGCACCGCCCCGGCGGTGCTTTTTTGTTGCCCGGCGTGCCGCGGCAGGGCGGGGGAGGGTGAAAAGCTTCCCCACCGGTCCCCACACGAAGCGCGGATGTGAAAATTCTTTGCCCACAGCACTTTTTTGTGCTGTGGGCTTGCTTTTTGTCCGCTGATTTGATACTATGATAGTACAGTTGTGGGGAAAAGTGGTTGCCTGCGGTTGAAAGTGGGTAGTTTTCAACGCTTTCAACAGAGTTTTCAACAGCCACCCCGCGACCGGACGTGGAAAAACGTTTAATTCGGCAGGAAGGAGGGGAGATTCAACCATGTTCGTCGGACGCTTTGACTATGCCATTGATTCCAAAGGACGTTTGAATTTCCCCGCCAAGTTCCGCGAAGGCATGGGCGAGACCTTCATTGTGGCCCGCTGGCTGGACCACTGCCTGGCGGCGTTCCCGGCCGCCGAGTTCGAGAAGGTGGCCGAGCGCATTGCGGAAAAGGGCCTTGTCAAAGGCCGTCAGGTCAGCCGCATGCTCTATTCCTCCGCGGTGGAGGTCACGCCGGACAAGCAGGGCCGCATCCAGCTGCCCGCCAACCTGCGCGCCTACGCCAACCTGGACCACGATGTGACCATCACCGGCAACCGCACGTTTGCCGAGATCTGGAACACCGCCACCTGGGAGGCAAACCAGGCCGAATCGGACGAAGATTTTACCGCGGCGATGGAAGATCTGGACTTCTGATCGCTGCCAAGGGGACCCAACATGGAATTCAGCCACATACCCGTACTTTTGCAGCCGTGTCTCGACGGGCTTGCCATCGACCCGGCCGGTATCTATCTGGACGGTACCGCCGGCGGGGCCGGGCATTCCCGCGAGATCGCCAGCCGCCTGACCACAGGGCGGTTGATCGCACTGGACCAGGACCCGGATGCGGTGGCAATCGCCGCCGAAAGGCTTAAGGGCCTGCCTGCCCAGGTGGTCAGGGCGAACTTCCGCGACGCGGCGCAGGTACTGGATGCGCTGAACATCCCCACCATCAACGGCGCCCTGTTGGACCTGGGCGTTTCCAGCCACCAGCTTGACGAGGCCGGCCGCGGCTTTTCCTACCATGCCGACGCTCCGCTTGATATGCGGATGAGCCAGCAGGGCCCCACCGCGGCCGACCTCGTCAACACCCTCCCGCGGGAGGAGCTGGCCCGCATCCTGCGCGAATATGGCGAGGAACCCTATGCCTGGCAGATCGCCGGAAAGATCGTGCGCGCGCGCGAGCAGGCCCCGCTGCAGACAACGCTGCAGCTGGCGGAGCTCATTGCCGCCGCCGTGCCCCCGGCCGAGCGCCGCAAACACAAAAACCCGGCCCGCCGCAGTTTCCAGGCGCTGCGCATCGCAGTCAACGGCGAACTCGACGCCCTCAACGAGGGGCTCGAGGCCATTTTCGGCCGCCTTGCGCCGGGCGGGCGGCTGTGCGTCATCACGTTCCACAGCCTGGAGGACCGGCTCGTCAAAAACAAGTTCCGCCGCTGGGCCCAGCGCTGCACCTGCCCGCCGGAACAGCCGGTCTGCACCTGCGGCGGGGTGCCCAAAGCCACGCTCATCACCCGCCGCCCGGTCGAGGCGGACGAACAGGAGCTGGCTGAAAACCGCCGCAGCCGCTCTGCCAAGCTGCGCGTGCTGGAAAAGCGCTGACGGCGTCTGCTTTTTGGAAAAAGCGCGCCGCGGCGCACAAAATCTTAACGCTGAACTCTGAACCCAAAACACTGTCAAGGGGGTGCTTCCCATGGCTTCTGCCGCTGTACAACTGGATCACCGCGTCGCGCCGCGCCGCGCTGCGCCCCGCCTGCGGGTCGTGCGGGGCGGGCGCTATACGCTCAACCGCGCCGGTGCGCTGGCGCGCCAGGCGGCCGTCGTGCTCGTTGTGGCGCTGGTGCTGGGCCTTGTCACGGCCATTGTCGCCAGCCAGGCCCGCCTGACCGAACTGACCGGTGAGATCGACGCCAAGCGCGCCGACCTCGCCGAAGCGCAGACCACCTATGATTATCTGACCTCGCAGATGGACGAGATCGCCAACATGTCCAACCTGGGCACGGCGGCGGAAAAGCAGCTCGGCCTGGTCAAGACCGACCCCAGCCAGATCACCTACCTGCGCATCGAGAGCGAAGGCGTGATCGAGCGCAGCGAGAGCCAGACCGGCAAGGCGCTGGAGGACCTGCGCACGGCGGCGCTCAGCCTGCTCGACAGCTTTGACCCGTGACCCGGGCGCTCCGCCGTGCTTTGCGCCGCAAGCGCCCTGAAGCGTGCATCCTGCCCGGGGCACGCTTTTTCTGTTGTACGGCGGTTTGCCGCCCGGGCGGAATATTTTGAATACCCCAGGAAAGGCCCAGACCATGAACCAGGACAAAACCCCGCATCCCCGCGAACGGCGCGCCGAAAACAGCCGCCACCCCATCAACAACGCGCTGCGCGTGCGCACGCTGCTGCTGGTGGCGGTGTTCATCCTGTTCGGCATGGGGCTGCTGATCTACCAGCTCTATGCGCTGCAGCTGCGCGACCCCGAGCGCTACCGCGTCGGCGCGGCCGAACAGCAGCTTTCGGACGAGGTGCTCCCCGCGACCCGCGGCTCGATCTATACCTCCACCGGCAAGGTGCTGGCCCGCAGCACAACGGTGTGGAACATCATTGCCGACCCCTCCCGCTGCAACGAGGCCTTCATTGCCGAAGCCGCCGACAAGATCAGCGAGCTGCTGGACGGCACGGTCACGAGCGAGAGCATCCTGGAAAAGCTCAGCGACCGGGACAGCCAGTATAAGGTCCTGGCCCGCGGGGTGGACCTGCCCACCAAGGACGCGATCCTGGAATACGCCGACACCGAACGCGCCCTGACCCCCGGCGCGCCCGAGGAGGAATGGGACACCGTTCTCAATATCTATACCGAGCAGAGCTCCACCCGCAGCTACCCGTACAACACCTTCCTTTCCTCGGTGCTCGGCTTTACCGACGCCGACGGCAACGGCATGTACGGGCTGGAACGCTCCTACAACGATGTTCTAGCCGGTACGCCGGGGCGCAGCATCAGCATGCAGAACGCGCTCGGCTACGAGGTCGACGCCGCCGACGCCGAGGTCCACGAACCGGTCAACGGGTATGACCTGCACCTGACCATCGACGAAAACGTGCAGGCGATCGTTGAAAAGTATCTTGCCCAGGCCATGGACGAGTACAGCGTCATGAACCGCGGCACGGTTATTGTGATGGATGTCAACACCGGCGCGATCCTCTCGATGGCGACGGTCGACCAGTTCGACCCCAACGACCCCTACACGATCCAGAACGAGGAGCTGGCCTCCATCCTGGACGACGAACAGCTGACCGCCGAGGAGATCGACCTGCTGATCTCCCGCCTGGGCGAGGACGCCGCGCTGCCCATCACCGAGGACGGCATCCTCAGCGAGGACGAATACACCACGCTGCAGGGGTACCTGCGTGAAGCGCAGTGGAAAAACAAGAGCGTTACCGAACTGTACTTCCCGGGTTCGGTGTTCAAGCTCATCACCGCCGCCGCTGCGCTGGACTCCGGCCTGGTGGACGCCAGCCAGCAGTATTACTGCGGCGGCGAACTGACCGTCAACCCGGGGACCGAGTGGGAGATCACCTACCACTGCGCCAACGGGGGTGTCCACGGCTGGCA
>DWXD01000044.1 GCA_019119365.1 Candidatus Gemmiger stercoripullorum
TGGGCCGCATGCACGGCGACGCCCAGTTCGCCGGCTCCTCCAGCGTGCCCGCCCACGTTGAGATGATGGGCCTGATCGGCGCCGGCAACAACCCGATGGTCGGCATGACCGTCGCCTGCGCCGTCGCCGCCTCCCAGGTCGCGGACTGAACCCCGCCTGCGCGTGAGCGCATAACGACAAAATAAAAAGTGCTGTACGGACCCTTGGCATCCCGCCGCTGTCCGTACAGCACTTTTTTATTGCTTTTGCCCGCGCCGGTTTTATTCCGCCGTTTCGATAAAGCCGCCGCCGAAGACGAAGCCGCCGCGGTAGAACACGGCGCTCTGCCCGGGGGCGGGGGCGCGGACCGGCTCGGGGAAGGCGGCTTCCCACACGCCGTCCGCCAGCGGCTGCACGCGGCAGGGCGCGGGGGCGGCGGCGCTGCGCACCTTGACGCGGTAGTCGCCCGCGGCCAGCGGCGCGCCGTCCGGCGTCACCACGCCGGTCACGGTCAGGCGGGCGGCGTACTCGCCGCCGCTTTCGGCCAGCTGGATGTCGCCGTTCGGCAAAATCGCCTTGACGAACAGCGGCCGCCCGGCCGCAATGCCCAGCCCCTTGCGCTGGCCCACCGTGTAGTGGTCCACCCCGGCGTGGGGGCCCAGGTCCTCGCCGTCGGGGCCCAGGAACCGCCCGCTCTGCGGCTGGTGGCCGCGCGCGCGGATGAACGCCGCATAGTCGCCGTCCGGGATAAAGCAGATCTCCATCGAGTCGGGCGCTTCGGCGCAGGCGAGCCCGATGTCCCGCGCAATGTCGCGCACATCGTCCTTTTCAAATTCCCCCAGCGGCAGCACCAGCCGCTGCAGGATGTCCTGCCCCAGGCGGTACAGCATATAGCTCTGGTCGCGCGCGGTGCTCTCGGCCGTGCACAGGCGGCACTGGCCGTCGTCGCACAGCACAACGCGCGCATAGTGCCCGGTCGCGATGGACGGGCAGCCCAGCTCGTCGGCTTTCTGCGCCAGCAGCCGGAACTTGACGGCCGGGTTGCACAAAATGCAGGGGTTGGGCGTGCGCCCGGCGCAGTAGCTCTCGCAGAACGGTGTGACGACCTCGCGCTCGAACGCCTCGGCGGCGTCGATCACATGCACCGGCACGCCCAGCGCGGCCCCGGCGTCCTTCGCCGCCTCAACGGCGGCGTCGTGCGCGGGCGAAAAGCGGATGACCGCCCCCTGCACGGCAAAGCCCTGCTCCTGCAAAATGCGCACGGCGACGCTGGAATCCACCCCGCCGCTCATGCCCACAAGGATCTTGTCCTGCTTTTCAAATGTGTTGAAACCGATCGCGTCCATGGAAAAACCTCCCCGGTAAAATGACATGACATTTCAGCAAAGCGGCGACAGCACGCGCAGCACGCCGTCCACAAGGAACCGCCCGAACCCCACGCGCACATTGCCGCCCAGCCGCATCTCGCGGCATTGGGCCTGTGTGGCCAGGAAATCCGCGCGCAGGTCGGCCAGCAGCGAGGCTTTGTAGAACAGGGCGTTGTTCTCAAAATGCAGGAACAGGCTGCGGTAATCAAGGTTGACCGTGCCCACCGTGCCGACGGCATCGTCGATGATGCAGCCCTTGGCGTGCACAAACCCCGGCGTGTACTCGTAAATTTTCACCCCGGCGGCCAGCAGCAGCGGGTAAAAGCTCTGCGACATGCGGAAGATGAGCTTTTTGTCCGGCACGCCCGGCATCAGGATGCGCACGTCGACGCCGCGGCGCGCCGCGCGCACGAACGCCTCCTGCAGCGAGTTGCCCAGCATCAGGTACGGCGTGAAAAACCACGCCGTGCGCTCCGCCTGGGACAAAAGCTCGATATACAGCTCGTTGCTGGCGGCCTGGCGGCGCAGCGGCGAATCATAGTAAGAGAGGACATACCCGTCCGGCTGCGCCGGGGCGGGGCAGGCCGGGGCGGCGGGCTGCGGCTGCGGGTCGCCGGAAAAGGCGTTCCAGAACTCGGTGAACATCCGCGTATAGTTTTGGACAGCCGGGCCGCGCAGCTCCAGGCCAAAGTCCTTCCAGTGGCCGAACTTTTCCACGCGGTTGATATACTCATCGGCCAGGTTGATGCCGCCCGTGAAAGCGACCTCGCCGTCGACAATCATCATTTTGCGGTGGTCGCGGCAGTTGAGCGTGCCCTTCAAAAACAAAAACGGGTTGAACGCCGCGCAGCGGATGCCCTGCTGCTGCAGCTGCCAGGTGTCGCCGCCGTTGTAGGTCGAAATGCTGCCAAGGTCGTCGTACAGAACGCGGACGTCGACGCCCGCGGCGGCGCGGGCGGAAAGTCCGCCCCGACCCTGTCCAGCTGCCTGCGCAGTTTGCGGGTCGTGCGTTTGTCGCCGAACAGCAGGTACAAAAACGCGCCCGGCAGCGGGAAGCTCAAAATCACGAGCAGCCACAGCATGTTGTAGGCGGTCTCGTCCGCTTTGATGACAAGGTACAAAACAAACAGCAACGCCAGCACCGAAAGGACAAAGTTGAGCAGCGCTGCCCACGGGGCCAGCCAGCGGGCCAACAGCAGCAGCCAGGCAAACTGGATGGCCACCGCCGGGACGGCCGCCAGCACCCGGATCACGATCCTGCGCATCGCGTGCCCTCCTTAAATCATGGGATACGCCTCCATCATACCACATCCGGCGTGCCGCAGGCAAGGCGTTTTGCGCGCTCAGCCGCCGGCGCTTGTGTAGCGGCGCAGCGCGCGCCGCCAGACAAGGCGCTGCACCCCGAACGCCAGCACCGGGACGGCCAACCCCCAGGCGGTCAGCGCGGGCGGCAGCTTCCCGGCGGCGAACAGGGTCGGGAAATTGGTGATGACAAACACCGGCAGCACAAAGACGCCCAGCCGCCGTACCCAGTGGGGGTAGAGGTTCATCGGCGTGTTGTTGAAATCAAACACGGCCGAGGACAGCGCCTGCATGCCGTTGCCCGCAACGAACCAGAACGACAGCAGCTCCGGGATCAAAAACAGGCAGTAGGTCAAAAACAGCCCCGCCAGGCACAGCGCGGCAAACCCGGCCACGCTTGTAAACGTGACGGCCAGCCCCTCGCGCCGCCACCCCCAGGCGATCAGCGCCGCGCCGCAGGCGACGTCCGGGAGCGGCATGCCGAAATCCAGCTTGCGCAGCGTGACCAGAAACTGCGTGTTGACCGGCTTGGTCAGCAGCATGTCCAAGCTGCCGTCCCGCACGCTGAGCGGCAGCGCCCAGAAGTTGGGGTAGACGCCCATGTATACGCCGGTGACCAGGATATAGGTGCCGATGCACATCAGCATCTCGTTGGCGCTCAGGCCGTTGATGTCGGCCCCGGCGTTCAAAATCAGCACCGCATACATGAGCTTGATCAGCATATAGCCGCATCCAACGGCAATCCCGGCAATAAAATTGATGCGGTATTCCATCTGCTCCATCAGCGAATACCGGGCGAACAGCGCCAGCAGGCCGAGATAATAGCGCAGGCGTTTGGCAATCGGTCCCATACCGTTCCTCCCTTCAGCCGCCCACGGCGGCGTAGCGCCGCACGCCGCGCCGCCACAGCAATGTGTGCAGCCCCGTGAACACGGCGCACCAGCCCAGCTGCATCAGCAGCCCGCAGCCGATGCCGCCCCAGCCCAGCCGCCCGCTGACGATGTTGACGCAGAACTGCGTCGTATAGCCGAACGGCAGCACGGCCGAGAGCACGGCCGCCGCCGGGCCGAAGATGTCCAGCGGGAACACGCCGCCGCTCATCACCATAATGACGATGGAGATGGTGCCGAACAGCTGGTCGATCTCGGTCAGCCAGAAAGCCAGCAGCGCGATCGTGTAAAAAATCGAAAAGTAGAGCGCGAGGGCCAGCACCAGCGAGAGCGCATAGACAGCCAGCCGCAGCGGCGCGAACGCCAGCCCGAACACGGCCGCAGCGCCCGCCAGCACCGCCGCCGTCACCGCCAGCAGCAGGGCGATGCCCGCCGCTTTGCCGCCCAGGAACTGGGCGAGGGTATAGCGGCCGTGGTCCATCGGCTTGACCAGGTAGCGGTTCAGTCCGCCGGTTTTGATGTCGGCCGCCACCTCGTTCTCAAACCCGGTGGCCACAATGCGCGCGGTCACGCCCGCCAGCAGCGTGTACAGCATCATCTGCTCATAGGTATAGCCGTTGGCTTCGGCCGCGCCCGCCGCATACAGCGCGTTCCACAAAAAGACCTGCATGACGATGGGAAACAGGCAGCTGACCAGCCCGAGGAAAAAGTCGGCGCGGTAGACCATCGCTTTCTGCATCCCCATGCCGAAAACATAAAGATACCCCTTTGCTTTCACGGCGCGCCCACCCCGGCTTTCTCATAAAACCAGGCGATCCCCTCTTCAAGCGGGATGTCCCGGACATCCAGGTCGACCACCGGCAGCGCGCCCAGCAGCTGCGGCAGGCAGCGCTCCAGCCCGTCGCGGTCCACCTCCAGCAGGGCGGTGTTGTGCCTGCATTTGCGCACGGCGCCAAAGCGCGCCAGCCCGGCGGGGTCAAGGTCGCGCTGCGCCTTGAGCGCAATGAGCTTTTTGTGCCCGAACACCTCGCTGACCTCGGCCAGCGGGCCGTCAAACACGACGCTGCCGTGGTTGATGATGCTGCTGCGCGGGCACAGCGCTTCGATGTCGGCCGTATAGTGGCTGGTCAGCAAAAGCGTGGTGCGCGTCTGTTCGTTGTAATATTTGAGAAATCGCGGATGCTGCGCTGGGACAGGATGTCCAGGCCGATCGTCGGCTCGTCCAGGTATAAAATGTCCGGGCGGTGCAGCAGCGCCGCAATCAGCTCCATCTTCATGCGCTCGCCCAGCGAAAGCCGCCGCACCTGCACTTGCAGCAGCGCGCGCACGTCGAGCAGGCCGGTCAGCTCGTCCAGCGTGCGGCGGTAAGCGTCCTCGTCGATCTCATAGATGCGGCGGTTGAGCTCGAACGTGTCCAGCGCGGGCAGGTCGGGCCAGAGCTGGCTTTTCTGCCCCATGACAATGGCGAACCGGCGCTGGTAGCCGCGGCGGCGCTCCCACGGGGTGTACCCGGCCACCGCGGCGCTGCCGGACGTCGGGTACAAAATGCCGGACAGCATCTTGAGCGTCGTCGTTTTGCCCGCGCCGTTGGGCCCCAGCAGGCCGACGGCCTCCCCTTTCTCCACCGTAAAGCTCACGCCGTTCACGGCGGTCTTGGTCTGTATCTGGCGGTTGAACAGGTTGCGCAGCGAACCTTTGAACCCTTTCTCCTTGGTTGAATAAGTAAAGGTCTTGCACAGGTCCTGCACGGTGATGATGTCCACGGGAAAATCCCCCTCCGGCGTCAAAAATCATCGCGCCCGCCCCCCGGCGGGGCGGCGGCGCAGATGCATGGTAGCATAGAGGGGGAACCTTGTCAGCGCGGGCGCGGCCAAAAGAAAAAACAGCCCACACGCCCCGGGCGTTGCCCGCGCGGGCGGGTGGACTGTTCCGGCTTTTTTACGCCTGCCGGCCGCCGTACTTTTTGCTCTGCTCAACGGCCAGGCGGTCGCAGCGCTCGTTTTCGGGGTGCCCGGCGTGGCCCTTGAGCCAGTGGTAGTGGATCTTGTGCTTTTCGCTCTCCTCCAGCAGCGGGGCCCACAGGTCGGGGTTCAAAGCGGGGGATTTGTCGGCCTTTTTCCAGCCGCGGGCGCGCCAGCTTTTGGCCCAGCCTTTTTCCAGGCCGTTGATGACGTACTGGCTGTCCGAATAAAGGTCGATGTCGCACGGCTCTTTCAGCTGGCGCAGCGCTTCCAGCAGGCCGGTCAGCTCCATGCGGTTGTTGGTGGTCGAAGCCTCGCCCCCGCTGATCTCTTTTTCAAAAACCTTGCCCGCCGCGCTGCGAAACCGCAGGATCGCGCCCCAGCCGCCCGGGCCGGGGTTGCCGCTGCACGCGCCGTCGGTATAGATCTCTACATGCTTCATTAGATCGGTCTCTCCCTGTCCATACTCTATAATAGTATTATACCCGGTTTCGCCCGCGCTGGCAAGGCGCGCCGCGCGCCGGACGATTTGACAAGACCCCGTACAGGAATTATAATAAAACCAATTGCAAAGCTGTGTTTTTTGCGGGCCCGGTCGCATCCGGTCGGATGGACCCATGCGCCCGAAAATGCCCTTGGCAACAACAGGCGGCCCGGCCGCGCTGTATACGATAACGCAAATCATGCCCCGCCCCAGGGCGGCGGCTCCCCCGGGTCCGGCGGACGGCGCTGCGCGTCCGCCGGCCGGGGCGTCAACTGTTCAGGAGGACAACGAATGGAAGAATTGAACCAGAAAAAACCGGCCCAGCCCAAGCGCGCCCGCCAGGGCGGCCAGACCCGCCGCCCGCGCGCGGCCCATACCGCCGAAACCGAAACCAAAACCGCCAAACCGCCCCGCAGGCAGCCCGCCAGGGCGGCCGCGCCCAAGGCCCCGCGCGCGCCCAAAACGGGCGAAGCGCCCGCCGCCAACCGTCGCGCCGCCCGCCCGGCCCAGCCGCGGCTGCCGCAGGCGCCGCAAGCGCCGCGCCTGCCGCGCCGCCGCCAGAGCGCGCCGGTCTACACCGACCCGGCCGTGCCCATGCACATCTGCCCGCTGGGCGGCCTGGGCGAAGTGGGCAAAAATATCACGCTGTACGAATGCCAGGGCGACATGATCCTTGTCGACTGCGGCCTCGTCTTCCCGGACGAAGAGATGTTCGGCGTCGACCTCGTCATCCCCGACTTCACCTATGTGCTCGAAAATAAGGACCGCATCAAGGGCCTGTTCATCACCCACGGGCACGAGGACCACATCGGCGCGCTGCCCTACCTGCTCAAAAAGTTCAATGTGCCGATTTATACGGCCCGCCTGACCATCGGTCTGATCAAGAACAAGCTCGAGGAGCACGGCCTCGCTTCCAGCGCCGTCTTCCACGAGATCCGCCCGCGCCAGAAAGTCAAGCTCGGCTGCTTTACGGTCGAACCGATCCACGTCAACCACAGCATCCCGGACGCGCTCGCCTTCGCGATCGAGTGCCCGGCCGGCATCGTGCTGCACACCGGCGACTTCAAGATCGACTACACACCGCTTTCGGGCGACGCCGTCACCGACCTTTCCACCATTGCCGAGTACGGCCGCCGCGGCGTGCTGGCGCTGCTGGCCGATTCCACCAACGCCGAGCGCCCCGGTTTCACCGCCACCGAGCAGACGGTGGCCGAAGGCGTGCGCAGCCTGTTTGCCCGCGCCAAAAACCGGCGCATCATTGTGGCGACCTTCGCCTCCAATATCTACCGCGTTCAGCAGATCATCGAGCTGGCCATGGAGAGCGGGCGCAAGGTGGCCGTCAGCGGCCGCAGCATGGTCTCCAACACCGAGATGGCCCGCGAGCTCGGCTACATCCGCGTGCCGGACAATGTCCTCATCGACGTCGAGGAGGTCAACAAATACCCGCCCGAAAAGGTCGTGCTGATCACGACCGGCAGCCAGGGCGAACCGCTGTCTGCGCTGTCGCGCATGGCGCAGTCCAACCACCGCAACGTCAAGGTCGGCCCGTCCGACTTCATCATCATCTCGGCGCGGCCCATCCCCGGCAACGAAAAGACCGTGACCAAGGTCGTCAACGGCCTGCTCAGCCTGGGGGCGGAGGTCATCTACGAGAACATGTACGATACCCACGTCTCCGGCCACGCCTGCCAGGAGGAGCAGAAGCTGATTTTGACGCTTGCCCACCCGCAGTATTTCCTGCCCGTGCACGGCGAGTTCAAGCAGCTCAAACGCCACGCCGAAACGGCCGAGCACCTGGGCTATATCCCGAAAAACAACATCTATATCGCAGAAAACGGCCAGAACATCCGCGTCTCGCAGGATGGCCTCGTGCTGGAAGGCACGGTGCCCTCCGGCGCCGTGATGGTGGACGGCTACGGCGTCGGTGATGTGGGCAACGTCGTTCTGCGCGACCGCCACCATCTTTCGGAGGACGGCATCGTCATCGTCACGGTGGCGGTGGACGGCCGCACCGGGCAGGTCGTGTCGGGCCCGGAGATCGTCAGCCGCGGCTTTGTGTATGTGCGCGAGAGCGAGGAACTGCTGGACGGCGCGCGCACCCAGGTGGAGATGGCGCTCGACCGTTCCCTGGCCGAAAACCTGCACGACTGGGCCAGCGTCAAGGCCCGCGTGCGGGAGGCGCTCTCGGGCTATATCTACCGCCGTACCAAGCGCAGCCCCATGATCCTGCCGATCCTGCTGGAAGTCTGAATCTGCCGCCGCGGCCTGCCCGGCGCGCTGCGCAAGGATGGTAAAAAACCATGAAACATAGAATATGCCCGGACCCTGTGGTCCTTTATGTGCTGCTGGCCGCGGCCTGCCTGGGGCTGGCCGTGCCGGTGGCGGTGCTGGATGCGCGCTGGCTGATCCTGCCGGCGGCGCTGCTCGTTCTTGCCGCCGTGCTGCTGGCGTTCCACATCCGCCGCCTGCGGCGCTTTGTGGCCGTCAACCTGGGCGGGCGCAGCTTTGCGGGCAGCAAGATGCAGGTCAGCCTGGCCGCGCTGCCGGTGCCGCTCATGCTGCTCAGCGACGGGGTCGTGATCTGGTACAACGACCAGTTCCGCGACCAGGTCCTCGGCGGCGAGGACGCCGTGCGCCCGCTGGCCGCCAGCTGCCTGGAAGGCTTCGACCTTGCGGTCTGCGCGCGCCCCCACGGCCAGGACCTTGCCGCCAACGGCTTCCGCTTCACCGGCTATGCCAGCCCGGTGCCCGGCGGCGCGGGCGGGGCGCTGGTCTACCTCATCAACAACACTTTCTATAAGGACACGCTGGACGAGTACACGGCCAGCCGCCCGGCCTACCTCAACATCGTCATCGACAGCTACGACGAGCTGTTCACCGATATGAAGGACTCCGAGCAGGCGCACGAGCTGGAAGCCATCAACCGCCTGCTGGAAGAATACTTCAGCACAACGACCGGCTTTTTGCGCAAAGTCTCGAACAACCGCTACATTGCGGTGATCGAGGAGCGCGACCTGCACCCGATGATCGAAGGCCGGTTTGAGATCCTCGACAAAGTCCGCGCGCTGCTGCCCAGCGGCATGCTCACGCTGTCCATCGGCGTCGGCCACGGCGGCAAAACGCTGGCCGAATGCCAGGAAATGGCCCGCCAGAGCATCGACATCGCGCTCGGCCGCGGCGGCGACCAGGCCGCCGTCAAGACCGCTGACGGCTTTGAGTTCTACGGCGGCGTCTCCCACGGGGTGGAAAAGCGCAGCCATGTGCGCAGCCGCATCATCGCCAACGCCCTGGCCGACCAGATCCGCCAGAGCGACAGCGTCATCATCATGGGCCACCGCATGTCCGACCTCGACGCCGTCGGCTCGGCCATCGGCGTGCTGCGCATGTGCAAAATGTGCGACGTGCCGGCGGTCATCGCCGTGCAGCAGGGCGCAACGCTGGCCGGGGCGCTCATCGACACCTTCATTGACGCGGGCGAAAGCCACAACTTCATCGAACCGCGCGAGACGCTCAGCCTCATCACGCCGGACACGCTGCTGATCGTCGTCGATACCTACCAGAAATATCTGCTGGAAAGCCGCGAGATCTACGAAAAGTGCAAGCGGGTCGTCGTGATCGACCACCACCGCATGGCGGTCGGCCACATCGACAACCCGGTGCTGCTCTACCACGAACCCTACGCCTCCTCGGCCAGCGAGCTTGTGTGCGAGCTGCTGCAGTTCATGCCCAGCGCCGACAACATCACCCCGCTGGAAGCGCAGGCCCTGCTGGCCGGCATCATGCTGGACACGCGCAGCTTTGCGCTGCATGTGGGTGTGCGCACGTTTGAGGCCGCCGCCTGGCTGCGCAGCCGCGGCGCCAAAACCGCCGAGACCAAGCTGCTGTTCAACACCAGCAAGGAAGAGTACGAGGCGCGCGCCGCCATCGTCGAAAGCGCTTACATCTACAAGGGCTGCGCCATCGCGCTCTCGCAGGAGCTCCCGCCCGAAATGTCGGTCGTGCTGCCCATGGCCGCCAAC
Source organism: Candidatus Gemmiger stercoripullorum (assembly GCA_019119365.1). Taxonomy (GTDB): domain Bacteria; phylum Bacillota; class Clostridia; order Oscillospirales; family Ruminococcaceae; genus Gemmiger; species Gemmiger stercoripullorum. The sequence goes on from DWXD01000044.1 coordinate 10,003, forward strand.
GACCTGCTCACCATCAACGGCGTGGACGCCAGCGTCGTCGCCGTGGCCAAAAACGGCGGCGTCAACATCAGCGCCCGCAGCATGGGCGCGCTCAACGTCCAGGTCATTCTGGAGGGGCTGGGCGGCGGCGGCCACCTGACCATGGCCGGGGCCCAGCTCAAGGACTGCACGCTCAAGGAGGCCGAGAGCCGCATCCGCGCCGAAATCGACCGCTACCGCGAGGCCCAGAGCGCCGAAAAAGCGGCCGCCCTGGTCTGACAGCGTTCCAAACAACGACAATACGAGGTAACTGCCATGAAAGTCATTCTCAAACAGGACGTCAAGAACATCGGCAAGCGTGACGAGATCCACGAAGTCTCGGACGGCTATGCCCGCAACTTCCTGCTGCCGCGCGGCCTGGCCGCCCCGGCGGACGCCGACGCGCTGAACACCGCGCGCACCAAGAGCGAGGCCAAGGCCCACCACGAGGCCGAAGCCCGCGCCGCCGCCGAAGCGCTGGCTGCCAAGATCAAGGGCTGCACCGTGACCCTGCAGGTCAAGGGCGGGGCCTCCGGCAAGCTGTACGGCAAGGTCACGGCCAAGGACGTGGCCGACGCGCTGAGCAAGCAGACCGGCGCCGAAGTGGACAAGAAAAAGGTCGAGCTGCCCGCCTCCATCAAGGAGTTCGGCGTCTGCCAGGCGCAGGTGCGCCTGTACGCCGGCGTGACCGCCGCCTTCAACATCAAGGTGGAGCCGCTCGCATAAGTGTTTGTGAACAAGCAGAAGGGAAGGGGGTGCCCGTGTGGCCGCCAATGAACTGAGCCTGGCTTCGCTGGGCATCCAGATGCCCTACAACATGCAGGCCGAGCAGAGCGTGCTGGGCGCGGCGCTGATGGAGGAGAGCATCCTCAACCGCCTGATGACCGAGCTGCAGCCGGAGATGTTTTACTCCGACCAGAACCGCGCCGTGTTCGAGCAGATGCGCGCGCTGTTCAGCGACAGCGAGGCCGTCGACGTCATCACGCTGGTCGACGCGCTCGCCCAGAACGAAGTCTTCCGCAGCGCGGACGACGCCAAGACCTACATTGCGCAGATCGCCGAGACGGTGCCCGCTATCTCCAACGTCGATTCCTACATCAAGATCGTCAAGGAAAAGTACCAGACCCGCCGCCTGATCGAAGCCGCGCGCCAGACGCTGGAGCAGGCCGTCAGCGAGCCGGACGCCGATATGCTGCTGGAAAGCGCGGAGCAGAAGCTCTACGACATCCGCGGCGGGCAGGACAAATCCGGCGTCAAGAGCATCCGCGAATCCATCCTCGAAGTCATCGACACAATGCAGAAGCTCTCGGGCGCGGACCGCAGCAAGTATGCGGGCATCCCCACCGGCTTCAACTATCTCGATACCGTGCTCACCGGCCTGGGCCGGTCCGACCTCATCATCCTGGCGGCCCGCCCCGGCATGGGCAAAACGAGCTTTGCGCTCAACATCGCGACCAACGTCGCCCGCCAACAGAAGGTGCCCACCATCATCTTCAGTTTGGAAATGACCTGCGAGCAGCTGACCGACCGCATCCTTTCGAGCGTGGCCGGCATCGACAGCCAGGCGTTCCGCACCGGCCGGCTCAACAATTCCGACTGGAACGACTTCGCCACCGCGACTTCGCTGCTCTACAACGTGCCGATCTATATGGACGATTCCTCCGGCATTTCGGTGCCCGAGATCAAGGCCAAGATCCGCCAGATCAACCAGGACCCCAAGCGTGAGCCCATCGGCCTGGTCATCATCGACTACCTGCAGCTCATGCAGAGCGCCAAGCGCACCGAGAGCCGCGTGCAGGAGATCAGCGATATCACGCGGAACCTGAAGATCATGGCCAAGGAGCTCAACGTGCCGGTCATTGCGCTGTCGCAGCTTTCGCGTGCGGCCGAAAAGACCACCGGCCGCTCCGACCACCGCCCGCAGCTGTCCGACCTGCGCGATTCCGGTTCGATCGAACAGGACGCCGACGTCGTGCTGTTTTTGTACCGCGCCGCCTACTACAACCGCCAGAACGGCGAAGGCGAACAGGCCAACGAGAACGAGGCCGAGTGCATCGTGGCCAAAAACCGCCACGGCGAGACGAGCATCGTCCGCCTTGGCTGGGACGGCGCGCACACCCGCTTCAGCAACCTGGACCAGGTGCATGAAGAATACTGAACCTTATCGGACCGCCGGGGCGCGCCGGGGGCGTTTATCCCCGCCCCGCCTGGCGGGGATAAACGCCATCTGAATGCGGTGAACCGTTATGAATGGGACCGATTGCGAACGAATCATTTCCGGGACAGAGCAGACCCTGCTTGCCTACTGCAAACGGCAGGGCCTGTTCAAGCCTGGCGACAGGGTCATTGCAGCCTGCTCCGGTGGGGCGGACTCGGTGGCCCTCTTGCTGTTTTTGCTGCGCTGCCGCCGCGAGCTTTCCATCGAGGTGCTCGCCACCCATGTCGACCACGGCCTGCGCGGCGAAGCATCGCAGGAGGACGCCCGCTTTGTGGCGCGCCTGTGCCAGAAAAAAGGCGTGGAGCTGTTTTTGTATGACGCGCGCCGCGCGGGCGTGACCATCCCCGAACACCCCGGCGAGGACTGGGCCCGCCGCCTGCGCTACGCCTGGTTCGACGAGCTGGCCGCGCGCGAGGAAGCCAAGATCGCCACCGCCCACACGCTGTCCGACCAGGCCGAGACCGTGCTGCTGCGCCTGGCGCGCGGCACCGGCCTGCACGGGCTGGGCGGCATCCGCCCGCAGCGCGGCGTCTACCGGCGGCCGCTGCTGTGCCTGAGCCGCGCCGAGACCGAGGCATACTGCGCGGCGCTCGGGCAAAGATATGTGCAGGATGAAACGAACGACACCGGCCTCTACGCCCGCAACCGCGTCCGCCAGGGGGCCGTGCCGGCGCTGCAGAGCGTCAACCCTTCGGCCGAGCGGTGCATCGCCCGCCTGTGCGCGCAGATGCAGGAGCTGGATTCCTGGCTGACCGGCGAGGCCGCCGCGCTGCTGCAGGCCGCCGCCACCCCCCGCGGCTACGACATCCAAACGCTGCGCGAAGCCGAAGGCCCCGTGCTGGACGCCGCGCTGCACAGCCTGGTGGCCCCGGTGCGCGACGCCGAGGAAAAGTACGTCAGCCTGCTGCGCTTTCTGGTGCTCAAGGGCGAAGGCGCGCTGCAGCTGACGGCCGACGTCAGCTACCGCGTGCAGAAATACGGCGGGGACAAACAGCTCGTGCGCATCTCGGCGGCGGGCGCTTTGCCGCCGCCCGCGCCGCCGCAGCCCGCTTTGCCCGGCGTTTACCGCCTGCCGGGCGGCTATGTGCTGTCTTTACAGGTCGAAAAGTATGAAGATTTTCTGAAAAATGCACCAATTTTCAAAAAAGACTTAACCTGTTGCGCGGATTATGCTAAAATAAACAAGAATGTTCTGCTGCGCACGCGCCGCCCCGGCGACGACTACCGCCCCTGCGGCCGCCATGTGCGCAAGACGCTCAAAAAATATTACAACGAGATCGCGGTGCCCACAGCCGAACGCCCGCTGCTGCCGCTGCTGGCGGACGGCAGCGAGGTGCTCTGGCTGTGGGGGTCCGGCTTTGCCGAAGGGCTTGCCCCGGACGACTACACGCGCGAGGTGCTCATCATCCGCACCGAAAAAACGGAGGGAACTTGAATGAAGCCCAACCACAAGGACATTGACCATATCCTTGTCAGCGAAGAACAGCTCAAAGCCAAGGTCGCCGAACTTGGCGCGCAGATCAGCCGCGACTACGCCGGCCGGGACCTGCTGATGGTCTCCATCCTCAAAGGCGCGGTCGTGTTCATGGCCGACCTCATGCGCGCCGTCACCATCCCCTGTGCAATTGACTTCATGGTGGTCTCCAGCTACGGCGGGGCCAACACCTCCTCCACCGGGCTGGTCAAGATCATCAAGGACCTCGACCAGGACCTGACCGGCAAGGATGTGCTCATTGTCGAGGATATCCTGGACACCGGCATCACGCTGTCCAACCTTGTGCCCATGCTGCAGCTGCGCAACCCCCGCAGCGTGCGGCTGTGTACGATCCTTTCCAAGCCCAGCCGCCGCAAGGCGGAGATCGCGCCCGATTACTGCGGCTTCGAGGTGCCGGATGAGTTCGTTGTCGGCTACGGGCTGGACTATGACGAGCGCTACCGCAACCTGCCCTATGTGGGCGTTCTGAAACCGGAGGTCTACAGCAAGTGACCGCAGGCCCCGTTGTTATAAGGAGTTGATCTTTTGCAGCATAAACCGCGCATGGGCGGCATCATCGTCACAGCCGTCCTCCTTGTCCTGGTGCTGGTCATGGCCACGACCTACAGCTCAATGGCCCAGGCCGGCGCCACCACCATGAAGATGTCCGAGGTCATGAACTGGTTCTCCGCCAACCAGGTCACCTACTTCAACCTCGACCTCAACACCGGCGAGATCGAACTGAGCCTGAAGGAAGGCGCCTACCCGCTGCCGGACGAAGCCGACCTGCAGGCGCAGCGCCCTTCGGGCGGGTTCCTCACCGACCTGTCCGGCCTTGAGGACGAAGGCCCCCAGAACGGCGGCATCGTCACCGTCACCTACAAGCTGCCCTACACGGCCTATTTCCTCGACTATGTGCAGGGGTATATCGACGCGTACAACGAAGCCAACCCCGACGCCCCCATGGAATACGACATGGTGGGCCTGCGCACCTCCATCCCCTGGTTTGAGATCCTGCTCTACGCCTTCATGATCGGCAGCGTCGTGCTGCTGTTCATGTCGATGTACCGCGGCGGCGCCGGGGGCGGCGGGCTGATGAACGTCGGCCGCGCCAAGGTCAAGGACCAGCAGGAAGGCCAGCGCAAGGCCACCTTTGCCGACGTTGCGGGCGCGGACGAGGAAAAAGCCGAACTGCAGGAGGTTGTGGAATTCCTCAAAGCCCCCAACAAGTTCAACTCGCTCGGCGCGCGCATCCCGCACGGCGTGCTGCTTGTCGGCCCCCCGGGCACCGGCAAAACGCTGCTGGCCCGCGCCTGCGCGGGCGAGGCGGGCGTGCCGTTCTACGCGATCTCCGGCTCCGACTTCGTCGAGATGTATGTCGGCGTCGGCGCGTCCCGCGTGCGCGACCTGTTTGAAAAAGCCAAAAAGACGATGCCCTCCATCATCTTCATCGACGAGATCGACGCGGTCGGCCGCCAGCGCGGCGCGGGTCTCGGCGGCGGGCATGACGAGCGCGAACAGACGCTCAACCAGCTGCTTGTCGAGATGGACGGCTTCGACGCCAACGACGGCGTCATCGTCATGGCCGCCACCAACCGCGCGGACATCCTCGACAAAGCCCTGCTGCGCCCCGGCCGCTTTGACCGCCAGGTCTACGTCGGCCTGCCCGACGTCAAGGGCCGCGAAGCGATCCTGCGCGTGCACACCAAAAACAAGCCGCTCGGCCCCGACGTCGACCTCGGCACCATCGCCAAATCGACGGCCGGGTTCTCGGGCGCAGACCTTGAGAACCTTGTCAACGAGGCCGCCCTGCTGGCCGCCCGCAAGGGCAAGAAGGCCATCACCGAACCCGAGATCGAGGAAGCCTCGATCAAGGTCGTGGCCGGGCCGGAAAAGAAGAGCCGCGTCGTCACCGACAAGGAAAAGCGCCTGACCGCCTACCACGAGACCGGCCACGCCATCACCGGCTACTTCTGCAAGACGCACGACCCCGTGCACCAGATCAGCATCATCCCGCGCGGCTCGGCCGGCGGCTTCACGATGTATCTGCCCGAAAAGGACCCCAGCTACGTCACCAAGACCGCCATGAGCGAAAACATCGTCTGCCTGCTGGGCGGCCGTGTGGCCGAGCAGCTCGTGCTGGACGATATCTCCACCGGCGCTTCCAACGACCTGGAACGCGCCACCGCCACCGCCCGCGCCATGGTCACGCGCTACGGCTTCTCGGAGCGGCTCGGCCCCGTCGTCTACGGCACCGACCCCGGCGAGACCTTCCTTGGCCGCGACTTCGGCCAGGGCCGCGGCTACAGCGAGAACATCGCCGCCGAGATCGACAACGAGATCCGCGATATCGTCGACGAATCCTACGAGACCGCCCGCCGCATCCTGACCGAACACATGGACCAGCTGCACACCGTGGCCGCTGTGCTGATGGAGCGTGAGAAGATCAGCGGCGACGAGTTCAAGACCCTGATGGAGGGCGGCAAGCTGCCGCCGTTCGATCTGGGCAGCGGCAAGACCGCCGCCCAGACCCCCGCAACCCCCGCGCAAGACCCGGCCCCCGCGGCCCCGGCGCAGCCCGAAACGGACGCCCCGGCCCCCGAAGCCCCCGCACCCGAAACACCCGAAGAAAATAACTGAGGTGGAATGAAATCATGGATCAGAATTTTACCCTTATGGCACAGTCCCGCGCCAACTACTACACCGCGGGCAGCCCGGTACAGTTTGTCCGTGTCGAGCTGCTCAAAGGGGATGTCACCGGTGAAGTCGCCGTCTGCCTGACCTTCAAGAATGTGGGCACCGAGCCCCTGACCGGCCTCGTCATCCACTTCAAATGCAAGGACGCCGCCGGCCAGGTGCTGTGCGAGGACGACTTCTACTACGAAAACCTCAACGCCCAGCCCGGCGACCTGTTCGGCAGCGACGACGCCGTCTTTGTGTCCGATACGCCGGTTTCCAGCGTCGAGACCGAGCAGGACCGCGCCTTCTTGAACGGCCGCGGCGTCGATTTGCGCGGCTACAAGCGCGTGCGCCTGCCGCAGCCGCGCGTGCTGCCCGGCTCCATCGCCAAAACGCTGCAGGCCCGCACCGGCAACCCGCAGCTGACCTGCGTGCCCCAGGACACCGAATACGGCTGGTTCTGCGCCTGCGGCGCCTTCCACCCCAACGAGGAAGCTGCCGCCGCCTGCAGCGAGTGCGGCGGCGACCGCGCCTTCATCAAGGCGAGCCTGACCTCGATTTTGGAGGAAGCCCGCCGCGCGGCCGAACAGCAGCAGCGTGAGATCAACGCCGTGGCCGGTATGCAGCAGCCCGCCGCCCCGGCTGCCCCGGCCGACCCGGCGGCCGCCACCGCCGCGGCCGCGCAGGCGGCCATCGCCGCCGACGAGCCCGAACCGGAGGAGGAGCCCACCGCCCAGTTCGACCCCAGCCAGGCCACCAACGCCGAGATGGCGCGCGTGCAGCGCTACGCCCCCAACGGCCGCCTGTTTGACGACGAGGAGGACGAGGACGACGGCGGCACCCGCATGTTCGACACCGACGAAGAGGACGAGGACGACTACGAGGAAGAACGCCCCGCCAAGCGCCGCGGCCGCTACGCCGACGACGAGGAGGAGAGCGAGGACGATATCATGGCCGAGCGCATCATCCGCTGGGCCCCGCCCATCACCGCCATCGTCTGCGCGCTGATCGTCGCCGTGTCGCTGATCTACTACTTCGTCATTGCCTGATCTGCTCCAGTACACACAAAAACGCCGCATAAAAGCGCCGCCCGGTCCAGCCGGGCGGCGCTTTTGTGCGTTTCCCAAATCTTTACATCTGGCCCCTTGCCAAACGGGTGTACTAGTGCTATAATACACACAAACGAAGGGGCACCCCGCCCCGCACAGAAAGGAGGCGCCCCGCATGGTCAGCTTTCAGGGGCTGCGGTTCCATGACCGCACCCCGGTCTACCAGCAGGTGGCCGAATACCTCAAGCGGCAGATCCTGCTGGGCACGGTGCAGGACGGCGACCCGATGCCCAGCCGCCGCGAGCTGGCCGCCCAGACCGGCATCAACCCCAACACCGCCCAAAAAGCCTACCGCCTGATGACCGAGGAGGGCTATGTCCGCACCGAGGGCAACAACGTCAGCACGGTCAGCCTCACGCCGGAGCGCCGCGCCTGGATCGAGGACGAACTGACCCGCGGCCTTGTGCAGCAGTTCGTGGCCGACGCCCGGGAAAATCATCTTTCTTACAAAAAAGTCATCAGCCTCATCAGCGAACTGTGGGGCGAGGAATAAATCCGTTAGTTTGCTTTTTACCCTGTGCGTATGATGTGCGTGGTACACAAAGCCCCGCAAAGGAGGAAACCATGAAACAGACCCTGCGCTATACCGCCTGGTGCTGGCGGCTGTGCCGCCGCCCGCTGGGCATGTGGCTTGCCCTGGGCGCGGCGGCCCAGGCCGTGCCGCTGCTGTGGGCCGCGTCCCGCCCGGCCAATGCTGCCTACAGCTATGACTGGCTGCAAAACAGCGCCGGTACGCCGTTCGTCTTTGCGGTCTTCTACCTGGGTGCGGCGGTCGCCGCCCAGTGGCCGGTGCGCCAGGCGGCGGGCCGCAGCCGCGCCGCCTTCACCATCCTCACCTTCCGCATGCCCCGCCGCTGCCTGCTGGCCGGGCACATACTGAACACGCTGCTGGCGCTGTTTGCGGCCATGGCGGGGGAGCTGGCGCTGCTGTTCGCGCTCTGCCCGGCCGCGCTCGCCTTGCAGGACGCCGCCGCGGCCGCGTCCTTTGCGTTTGCGCTGCCCGCCGCCGGGCGGCTGTGGTGGGCCTGGGCAGGCAGCTACACGGTGCAGCTCCTGCTGCCTGTCACGGTGCCGGTGGCTGCAATGTGGGCGCTGGTGCTGGCCGTGCCCGCCGTGCTGGCTCCGGCCGTGGCGCTGCACCGCGGCGCGCACCGCCTGGCGGCCGCCGTGCTGGCGCTGGCCGCCGCGGGCTGCTGGGTTGGGCTGCTTTACCGCAACGGCGAACCGCTGTGCTCGCCGCTCACACTGGGGTTGGCGGCGGCGCTGGCGGCGCTGCTGGCGCTGACCGCGCTCTCCGCCCTCTGGGCGCTGCGCCGCGCCGAAATCGCCCGCTGACAGGGGAGGGAACGTTCAATGCCTCAAAAGACAAACGCTGAAAAGCAAAAAAACAGACGCCCCTACCGCGCCGCGCTGGTGGTTCTGGCGGCGGCGCTGGCCGTGTACGCGGCGCTGGCGGCCTTCCGCCTGGCCGGTTGGCCGCGCGGGCAGTTTGCCTTCACGGCCGCAAACGGCAGCGAGAGCGCCTGGCAGGGCTTCACGCTGTACACGGCGGTCGAATCCGGCAGGTCGCCCTTTGCGCTGCGGCTGGCGGCCCGCCTGCAGGACGGCGTGCTGGCCACCTGCTCCGTCCCGCCGCAGTCCGCGCAAAGCGGCTACAGCTACGCCGGTGTCCGCGAATTCCTCACGGTGCCTGCGGCGGACCACCAAGCGCTGGACGCCGCCGCGGCCAAAACCGAAATAAGCAGCACAAGCGGCGCGTTTTTCCTGCAGCGCCGGTTTTACGGCCACGCCTACCTGACCGAGACCGACCGCGTGCAGGTGATGGAGGAGGTCACGTTCCAGGAGAACGGCCGCGTCATCGGTTCGGTGCGGCTGGACCTCGGCACAGTGAAGCTGCTGGAACCGGTCACGTTCTATGCCGAACTCTATGAGGACGCCGCGCCCCGGCGCATGGACAGCGACTACAGCCTGAACATTGATAACGGCCTGCCGCAAAGCTGGCCCGGCGAAACCGAGGAAGCTTACCGCCTGCAGTTCCTGCCCGCCGAAGACGCGGCCCTGATCGCCGTCGACCCGCTGCCGGGGTCGCCGCTTTCCTGCGGCGTCTACCGCGTGACCGAACTTTTGACCGAAGCCGAGGTCGCCGCCCTGCCCGCCGACACGGCGGTGGACGGCACGCCGATGACCGCGCTTTCCACGCCCTACGGCAGCGTTGAGCTGATCTGCCCGCTGGCGGCGGGCGAGACGGTCTGCCGCCTGCTGCCGGTGGAGGGCGGCCACGCGCTGCTGACCCGGCTGACCACGGGCGCGTTCCGCCTCTATCTCTTTGACGGGGGCTGGCAGCTGCAGAGCGAACAGACGCTGCCCATCCGCCAAGACCCGGCGGCAAGCTACACGATGCCGGAGCGCCTGCGCGGGGACGAGCTTGTGCTGCAGCTGCAGAACGAGCAGGACCCCGAAGCCCCCGGCGATACCTGGGTGCTGCGCGTGAGCGGCGGGCAGCTGGCCGAAAGCATCTGCCTGCCCGGCGCGGCGCTGCCTGCCGCGGACGATACGGGCGGCCCGTGGCTGGCGGCCGCCGGGCTTAACGCGGACGCCACCGCGCTGCTGACCGTGCAAACCGCCTGCCACACCGAGACCGCCCGCCTGCCCGGCGCGGGGCAAACGCTGCCCGCCAGCGCGCTGGTGGAGGACGGCTACCTGCTGCGCGTGTGGCAGGGCGGCGTGTGCACGGCCGCCGGTACGCTGGCCGCCAACGTGCAGGCCAACTGGCGCGGCGATGTCTGGGGCGGCAGCCGCCAGCTCAACCTCAGCCTGCCCGCGCCGGGGGAAACCGCCGCCCTGCGCCGGTATTTTGAGTAAAGGGGGAAACGCTATGAAACGCATTGCCAAACTGGCCGCCTGGCACTGGGCGCTGGCCCGCAAACCGTTTTTGGCGCTGTGCGCCGTTTTTGCCGCCCAGCAGCTCGCCCTGCTGCTGGCGGCGGCCGCCCTGCAGGCGAACATCGGCCACAGCTACGCCACGCTGTACGCCGCCTGCTGGCAGCCGCTGGCGTTTTTGCTGGGGCTGGCGGCGGCGCTGCTGGTGGCTTCGGCCGGGCTGTGGCGGCCCGGGGCCGCGCGCACCGGCACGGCGCTGCTCACGCTGCCCGGCCCGCGCTGGCATCTGGCGGCGGCGCAAAGCGCGCTCTGCGCGCTGCTGGCGCTGATCTTCACGGCCTGGCAGGTCGTTTTGTACGCCGCGTGCTATGTGCCGGTCACGGCGCTGCTCGCCGCCACTGCCGGCGCACAGCTCGCCACGCCCGGCACCGTCTACTATGCGCAGATGGCCGCCGCCAGCACGCAGCCCGGTATGCCCGCCACCACCCTGTATGCGCAGGCGGCCCTGCAGCCGCTTTTCCAGGCGCTGGCCCCTGCGTTCCCGCTGGGGTGGGCGGCGCTGGCCGTGGGCTTTGCCTGCGTGGCTGTCCAGTCCGGCTGTCTGTTCTTCCACCGCGGGTGGGGGCGGGCGGCTTCGGCCGCGCTGTGGCTTTGCACCTGCGGCGGCGCGCTGCTCGCTGTGTACGGCGCCCGGCAGCTGCACCAATATGGCTTTGACCTCTACGGCGGGGCCCTGGTCGTCGGCCTCGGGGTCATGGCCGTGCCGCTGGCCGTTCAGCTGCCGTGGACGCTGCTGCGCCTGCGCCGCGGCGAGCTTTTGTAAAGGAGGAAAAACGCGATGAAAACCACCCGCAAACCCGGCCGCAGCCTGGCTGTGCTGGCACTGGCCGCCGCGGCGGTGCTGGCGGCGGCCGCCGTCTTCCACTATGCGGGGCGCGGCGTGCTCAACGCCCGCCTGATCGAGCCGCAGGGCGACCCCGCGGCGCTGCAGGGCTTTACGCTGCAGGGCCGGGTCGAGCACAGCGGCAACGCGCGGACCACCTTTGCCGTGCAGGACGGCGGCTTTACCAGCGCGACCGAACTGGATACGGACGCCGATCCGCAGAGCTACGGCTTCGGTTCTGTCAGCTGGGGTACGTTGTGGACCGTGCTGCCGCAGGACCTGGACGCCGTCAACGCCGCGGCCGAGAGCAGCGGCGACACCCTTTACAGCCAGGCCAGCCGGCTTGTGCGCATCTGCACGCTCAACCTGCCGGACGGCAGCTGCGTGGCGTTCCCGGGCATGACCTGCGAGCTGGACGAGCCTGTCCAGGTCGCCGCTTACTGGGACGAACTGCGCGGCGGCTGGCAGGCCTGGCGCGACGCCGCCGACCCCGGGGCCCTGCCCGACGGCCCGCAGCTCTCCTTTGAAACGCCGCGCTGGCAGGGGCATTACTGCTTTGTCTGGCCGCAGTCCACCGACCGGATGACCGCCGGGGTCTACCGCGTTGACCAGGCGCTGTCCGCCGCCGAGGCGGACGCGCAGGACGGAAGCCAGACCCCCGCCGCCGGGGGAAGCTATGGGGCCGTCAGCTGCCTGTATGCGCCGCCCGAAGCCGCCCGCGTGCTGGCCTGCCTGCCCGCCGGGGATCTGATGGGGGTGCTGTACCTGGACGCGGAAAACACAATGCTGCTCGACTTCGTCAGTCAGGACGGCCGCTGCGTTGAACAGTATCCGCTTGCCGCCCAGGTCGACCCGAGCACGGCGTACGCCGAACGGCTGCCCTGCCAGCGCGAAGGGCAGGCGGCTTTCCTGGCCGGCTGCATGGCGGGGGAAGAAGTACAATTGTGGAAACATCTGGTCGTCGTACAGGTGGAGAACGGCCGGGTGAGCCGGCTGTACAATGAGGCTTATGCCCCCGCGCGCACCGCGCTGGGGAACGAGAGCTTCGGCGGAGACCTGTGCCTGGCCCAGCTGGACGGCACCGGCGACCGCCTGCTGCTGGTGGAGGAAGCCTATGATGTCTGGCGCTGGACCGTGCGCGGGTACGAGGAACGCGCCATGACCAAGAACTGCTACCTGACTGTGCAGGATACGGCCGAAGGCAAGATGCTGTACAGCGCCAAAATCAAGACCGACCAGCTCAGCGGCTGGGGTTGGGGAAGCATGCACGGCCATGTGTACAATGCGTTGGACGCCCTGCACACGCTGAGCGCCAGCTCCTATATTGATTTCCCGGATCTTGCCGAATAAAAGGAGGGGACTGCAATGATCGAAGTCAAGGACCTGAAAAAGACCTGGCGGCGCCGCGGCAAGCCGGTCGGCCTGCTGGGCGCGAGCTTTACGGTGCCAAACGGGCAGATCGTAGGCGTGCTGGGCGACAACGGCGCAGGCAAAACCACGCTGCTGCGCACGATGGCCGGGCTTTTGCCCGCGCAGGGCGGCACGGCGCTGTTCGACGGCCGCCCCGCCGCCAGCCAGTACGAGCGGCTCAGCTTCATCACCGGCGAAGGCAGCTACTACCCCGCCATGACGGTGGGGGAGTACGGCGCGTTTTTGGCCGACCTGCACCCGGCGTTCGACCCGGCGCGCTACGCGGCGTTTTTGCAGTTTTTCTCCCTGGCCGAAACCGACCGCATCGGCCACCTTTCCACCGGGCAGAAAGCGCGGGTGGAGCTGGCCGCCGGGTTTGCCAAGCGGGCGGACTATTACCTGATGGACGAGCCGTTTTTGGGCAAGGACGCCTTCACCCGCAAGGACGTTCTCAAGCTGATGAGCGGCGTGCTGCACGGCGGCGAGACCATTTTGCTGACGACGCATTATCTGGATGATGTGGAGCAGTTTTTGGACCGCGTTCTTGTGCTGCATGACGGCGTCATCGCCGATGATTTCCTCATGGAGGACCTGCAGCAGAGCGGCGAAACGCTGCTGGCCCGCCTGGGCCGCACCTGCGGGTGGGACCCCGCGCGCTACCTGCAGTTCGGCCGGGGGGAGGGGTGAACCATGCCCCGCCTGACCCCCAACGAAGCCGCCCTCTGGCGGCTTTTGCAGGCGCGCCGCGGCCAGGCCGTGCCCCGCGCGGAGCTGTTGGCGGGCGTCGGCTGGCCGGCCGCCGCCCGCACCCGCACGCTGGATGTGCACATCCAGCACCTGCGCCGCAAACTCGGCCCCGCCGCCCGCATCGAGACCGTGTTCAAGGTCGGCTACCGCCTGGTGGGCTGACAAAACAGAAAAGAAAAACCGGCGCCCGCTGCCATTCCCAAGGCAGCGGGCGCCGGTTTTTTAAAACATGTTTGTCGCCCCGGCGAAACAGGCGCTGGACCAGTCGAAAAATTGCAACCCGCATCCCGCCGCAACCTCTGTAGGGGCCGATTCCATATCGGCCCGCGCCGCGCCGCCGCAACCCCCGCGGGCGGATATCGAATCCGCCCCTGCGACCGGCCACAGGGCCCGCAACCCCTGTAGGGGACGATGCTCGCATCGTCCCGCGGCACTGGCCGGGCTGCCAACCTCCCCGGGAAAACAGAAACCTCCCCCGCGCGCGGGGCTGCGCCTCACACGCCGCCCTGTCCGTTCACGCGCTCGAACACGCGCAGGATGTCCGGGTCGGCCAGCTTGATGCACCGGCCGGACAGGCGGTGCAGGCCGTTTTCTTCGGGGATGCGCCCAAACGTCAGCCGCTGCGCGCACAGCGCCTGCGTCTTTAGCCCGCTGCGCTCGTTCATTTTGCGGTTGCCGTACTTGATATCGCCCAGCACCGGGTGGCCCAGATACGCCAGGTGTGCGCGGATCTGGTGCGTGCGCCCGGTGACAAGCCCGATGCGGCACAGCGCATACGGCCCCTGGCACCGCAGCACGGACACATCGGTGATGATCTGCTTGTACCCTTCGCTTTCGCGCGCGTGGATGCGGACCTTGTTGCCCTTCTCGCTGTGCTGCAGCCAGGCGATGTGCCGCCCGGCGGGCGGCGCGCCCACCGTGATGGTCAGGTACTCTTTTTTCAGCCAGTCGCTGCGGATGATCTCGTTCATGTCGCGCAGCGCGGCATAGTTTTTGGCCGCGATCACCAGCCCTTCGGTGCCGCGGTCCAGCCGGTTGCACAGCGCGGGGGCAAACCGCTGCTCGGCGTGCGGGTCATACTGCCCGGCCGCCGCCAGCTGCGCCGTGAACGCGTCGATCAGGTTTGCGTCGCCGGTGCGGTCGCTGTGGCACAAAAGGTGCGCGGGTTTGTACAAGACGGCGATGTCCGCATCCTCGTACACGACCGTCACCGGCGGCTGGCGGCGCGCCGGTTTCGCGGCCGGGGCGGGCTTTTCGGGGAAAAACTCGTCGTTGATATACAGCTCGATCACATCGCCCGCCGCCAGCCTTGCGTCCGGCTCGGCGCGCCGGCCGTTGACCTTGACGCGTTTGTTGCGGAAACTCTTGTACAAAAGGCTGCGCGGCAGCCCGCTGGTCACGCTCTCCACAAAGCGGGACAGGCGCACCCCGTCCTCGTTTGCCCCGGCGGTAAACTTTTTCATCCCGGCCCCTCCCGTGCATTGCAAATCGTTGAGAATAGTATATAATAAAAACGACCGAACGTAAAGCCGCAGAGGGGGAGGGAAGCCGCCATGCCGCAGGACAAAAAGGAAAAGCCGCTGCACGCCGACCACCGCGCCCGCATGCAGCAGCGTGTGCGGCGCGACGGCCTTGCCAGCCTGGCCGCGCACGAAGTGCTGGAATACCTGCTGTTTTTCTCCATCCCGCGGCAGGACACCAACCCCATCGCCCACCGCCTGATCCGCCATTTCGGCAGCTACTGCAACGTGCTGGACGCCACCGAGGAAGAGCTGCTCAAGGTCGAAGGCGTCGGCCCGGCCAGCGCGCGGCTCATCGCGTCCATCCGCAAGTTTGAGCAGGTCTACCAGCTGCAGCAGCGGCGCGGCCGCGCCCGGCCGCTGCGCACCGAGGCCGACCGCATCGAGTATGTCAGCCCGCTGTTTCTTTCCGAACGCGAGGAAAAGTGCTACCTGATCACGATGAACGACCAGTGCCTGCCGCTGCGGGAGGTCCTTGTGTCCGAAGGCGTGCCCAACCACACCGGCATCGACAGCCGCAAGCTCGCGCGGGCGGCGGTGGCCAGCGGCGGCACCTGCGCCGTGCTGGCGCACAACCACCCCTCCGGCGTGGCCGCGCCGTCCCGGTCGGACCTTGTGGCCACCGCGCTGGTCGAACGCCTGCTGGATACGCTGGGCGTGCATCTGCTGGACCACATCATCACCGCGCCGGACGGCGCCGCCAGCATGATGCGCCAGTACCGCGCCGCGCAGGAGCAGGCCCGGCGCGAAGGCGAAACCCTGGCCCGGCCCGCCGTGCAGGACCCCATGCTTGCCAGCGACCCGGTCATCCTCCTTGATACCCTCGAAGGCGAAGAAGCATAAAACACAAAACCGCCGCCCCTTGCGGGGCGGCGGCGTTATGCCTGTTTTACGTTTTATGCGTTACGCTTCTTATTCTTCCGGCACCAGCAGCCCGTAGCCGCCGTTGGCGCGGCGGTACACGGCTTCAATGCCGCCGCTCTCGACGCTGCGGAACAGATAGAAGCTGTGGCCCAGCAGGTCCATCTGCAAAATGGCTTCCTCGACCGTGCAGGGCTTGACCGCGAAGTGCTTTTCGCGCACAACGTTCATCGGCTCCTCCGTCACCTGCGGGGCTTCCTGCGCGGCTGCGGCCGTCAGCTTGTCGCCCAGGCGCTTGCGGTGTTTTACCACCCGGCGCACCAGCAGGTCCACGGCGTCGTTCAGGGCGTCCTCCATGCGCTCGTCGGTCTTTTCGGCCCGCATTGTCAGCGAACCGCTGCGCAGCGTCAGCTCCACCGTCTGGCCGCTTTTTTCCACCGTGACGGTGACCTGGGCCGCCGGCTCCTGCGGGAAGAACTTGTCCAGCTTGGCCAGCTTTTTCTCCGCCAGGTCGATAAAACTCTGCTTTAAGGTGACACGGCGACCGGTACATGTGACTTTCATTGGAAAACCTCCCTTATGCGCCGCACCCGGCGGCACGGCGCCTCATCGGCCCCCGCCCGGCGCCTTGCGGTGCGGGCGGATACCGTACCTATATTATAGCAAGCCTTGGCCGAAAAGTAAAATACTTTCCAACAAAAAACACCAGATTTGTAAAAAGTTCACAAAGGCGGCCCGCGGCGGCTGTCACCACAGAAAGGGAACGATATGGACAAACTCACCGCCCTGCAGACCTATTTCGGCCACAGCGCGTTCCGCCCCGGGCAGGAGCCCATCATCGACGCGCTGACCGCCGGGCGGGATGTGCTGGCCGTCATGCCCACCGGCGCGGGCAAATCGGCCTGCTACCAGATCCCGGCCGTGCTGCTCGGCGGCGTCACGCTGGTCATCTCGCCGCTGATCTCGCTCATGCAGGACCAGGTCGCCGCCCTGCGGGAGGAGAGCATCCCCGCCGCCTGCCTGCATTCCGGCCAGGACGAGGAGACCTACCGCGCCCTTGTGCAACAGGCGCTCGGCGGTGCGTTCCGCATCCTCTACGCCGCGCCCGAACGCCTGGAGACCGAAAGTTTCACCGCCCTGTGCCAGCGCCTGGATGTGCGCCTTGTGGCGGTGGACGAAGCGCACTGCGTTTCGCAGTGGGGGCAGGATTTCCGCCCGAGCTATCTCAAAATCGCGGCGTTCCTGGCCCGGCTGCCGCGCCGCCCGGCCGTCGGCGCGTTCACGGCCACCGCGACCGAACAGGTCCGGCAGGACATCATCCGCCTGCTCGGCCTGCGGGACCCCCTGTGCCTGACCACCGGCTTCGACCGCCCCAACCTCTACTTTGCGGTCGCCCGCCCGCGCGACAAAGAACGTTATATAGAAGAATACGTCCTTGACCACCCCGACAAAAGCGGCATCGTCTACTGCGCCACGCGCAAAAGCGTCGAAAGCCTCTGCCGCCAGCTGCAGGCCTCGGGCATCCGGGCCACCCGCTACCACGCCGGGCTGGAGGCCGAAGAACGCGCCAGAAACCAGGAGGATTTCGTCTACGACCGCCGCCGCGTCATGGTTGCGACCAACGCGTTCGGCATGGGCATCGACAAATCGAACGTTAGCTTTGTGCTGCACTACAACATGCCCAAGAACCTCGAAAACTACTACCAGGAGGCCGGGCGCGCCGGGCGCGACGGCGCAAAGGCCGAGTGCATCCTGCTGTTCTCTCTCGGCGATATCCAGACCGCGCGCTATTTCATAAAAAACAGCCGTGAAAACGACGAGCTCACGCCCGAAGAAGCCGAAGCCGCCGAGGCCCGCGACCTCGAACGGCTGGAGCGCATGGTCGGCTACTGCAAGACAACGCGCTGCCTGCGCGGGTATCTGCTTGCCTATTTCGGCGAGACCCATACCGGCAAATGCGGAAACTGCGGCAACTGCTGCGGCGATTTCGTCGAGACCGACATCACGACCGAGGCGCAGAAGATCCTCTCCGGCCTGGCCCGCATCGAAAAGCGCTGGCCCGGCGGGCTCGGCGTCGTTGCGCTGGTGCAGATGCTGCGCGGCAGCCGCGACCAGAACACGCTGCGCCGCGGGCTGGACGAACTGCCCACCTACGGCATTATGAAGGACACCGCCCCCGCCCGCATGCGCCTGTACCTCGACGCGCTCGAAGAACAGGGCTACATCCTGCCCGCTGGCGGCGAGTACCCGGTGCTGCGCCTTGGGGCCAAAGCGGGCGGCGTGCTGTTCCGCGGCGAAAAAGTCACCATGACCGAGCGCCGCCCCGCCCCCGGGCGGGAGGAACAGGCCGGCCGCCGCGCCTCCCGCCGCAAAACCGCCGCGCGCGCCGCAGCCGCCTATGCGGCAGGGGACGGAACGCTGTTCGACCGCCTGCGCGCGCTGCGCGCCGAACTGGCCCAGCAGCACCATGTGCCCGCCTACTTGATCTTTTCCAACGCCACGCTGACCGAAATGGCCGAAAAACGCCCGCGCACGGCGGGGGACTTCATGCGCATCTCGGGCGTCGGCAGCGCCAAGGCCAGCCGCTACGGCCCGGCCTTCCTGCGCGAGATCGCCGCCTATCTTGCCGAAGAACCGGAAAAATGACCACAGGGCAGGGCGCGTTTCGCTGTCAGGCCACTTTACTTTTCACCCGGCGTGCATTATAATGGGTACAGCCGAGATACTACTATTAGTTGTAAAAACAAATATAAGTTGTTGCAAAAAGGAGGGGACGGCATGGACCAGACCGGCGAAAGCATCTTTCATCTCCAGGCGCCTTTTGCCCCCACGGGCGACCAGCCGCAGGCCATCGAAGCGCTTGTGCAGGGCATCCGGGCGGGGGACAAGGGGCAGACGCTGCTCGGCGTGACCGGCTCGGGCAAGACCTTCACGATGGCCAACATCATTGCCCGCTGCAACCGCCCCACGCTGATCCTGGAGCCGAACAAAACCCTCGCCTCCCAGATCTGCACCGAGATGCGCGGCTTTTTCCCGGACGATGCGGTCGAGTATTTTGTCTCCTACTACGACTATTACCAGCCGGAAGCCTACATCCCCTCGACAGATACCTATATCGAAAAGGACAGCGCCATCAACGATGAAATCGACCGCCTGCGCCATTCGGCCACGGCGGCGCTGTCGGAGCAGCGCAACGTCATCATCGTCGCCAGCGTCTCCTGCATCTACAGCCTGGGCGACCCCATCGACTACCGCAGCATGGTCATCAGCCTGCGCCCCGGCATGCGTCTGGACCGCGACGAGCTCTGCCGCCGCCTGGTCAAGCTGCAGTATGAGCGCAACGACGTCAATTTCATCCGCAACAAGTTCCGCGTGCGCGGCGATATCGTCGACATCCACCTCGCTTACAACGACGAGTTCGCCATCCGCGTCGAGTTTTTCGGCGATGAGGTCGACCGCATCTGCGAGTTCGACCCCCTGACCGGCGAACGGCGCAACGTGGTGCGCCATGTCGCGATCTTCCCGGCTTCGCACTACATCGTCGGGCCGGAAAAGATGCAGCAGGGCCTGGCCAAGATCAACGACGAGATGGAGGCCCAGGTCCGCCTTTTCACCGAGCAGGGCAAGCTGATCGAAGCGCAGCGCATCGCCCAGCGCACCAAATACGATATGGAGATGCTGCAGGAGGTCGGTACCTGCAAGGGCATCGAAAACTATTCGGCGGTTCTGTCCGGCCGCGCGCCCGGCTCCACGCCGACAACGCTGCTCGACTATTTCCCCGAAGACTTCCTTTTGATGGTGGACGAGAGCCACGTCATGCTGCCGCAGGTGCGCGGCATGTTCGGCGGCGACTACAGCCGCAAAAAAACGCTGGTCGAATACGGGTTCCGCCTGCCTTCGGCGTTCGACAACCGCCCGCTCAAATTTGAGGAATTTGAGGCGAAGGTCGGCCAGACCATCTTTGTCTCGGCCACGCCCGGCGGCTATGAGCGCGAGCATTCCTCCCGCGTGGCGGAGCAGGTCATCCGCCCCACCGGCCTGCTGGACCCGCTTGTCAGCGTGCGCCCGGTCGAAGGCCAGATCGAGGACCTGCTCGGCGAGATCCGCACGCGCATCGACCGCGGCGAGCGCGCCCTTGTCACCACCCTGACCGTCAAGATGGCCGAGGACCTGACCGATTACCTGGAAGAACACGGCGTCAAGACCAAATATATGCACCACGAAGTCGATACCTTCGAGCGCATGGAGATCATCAAGGACCTGCGCACCGGCGCCATCGACGTCATTGTCGGCATCAACCTGCTGCGCGAGGGTCTCGATCTGCCAGAAGTCTCGCTCATCGCCATCCTGGACGCCGACAAGGAAGGTTTTCTGCGCAGCGAGACCAGCCTGATCCAGACCATCGGCCGCGCCGCCCGCAACGCGAACGGCATGGTCGTCATGTATGCGGACGAAGTCACCCCCAGCATGGAGCGCGCCATCCGCGAGACCGAGCGCCGCCGCGCCATCCAGGACGCCTACAACAAAGAGCACGGCATCACGCCCAAAACCATCGTCAAGGCCATCGGCGACGGGCTGGAGATCAGCATGTCGGACGAAAACAAACGCCTGCGCCAGCGCCGCATGAGCCGCGCCGAGCGCGAACAGACCATCGCCCGCCTGACCCGCGAGATGAAGGAGGCCGCCAAGCTGCTGCAGTTTGAGCACGCCGCCTTCCTGCGCGATGAGATCGAGCGCCTGCAGCGCGGCGAAGACCCCGATACAGACGAAAGCGAGCGCCGCGCCGCGGGCAAGAAACGCAAAGGCAGGAGGAAAAAAGCACAGTGAGCCCCCAGAAAAAGATCCAGATCGACGAAAACCAGCGCATCGTCATCAAGGGCGCGCGCGAACACAACCTGAAAAACATCGACCTGACGCTGCCGCGCAACAAGCTGATCGTCATGACCGGGCTTTCGGGCTCCGGCAAGTCGAGCCTTGCGTTCGACACGATCTATGCCGACGGCCAGCGCCGCTATATGGAGAGCCTGTCCAGCTATGCGCGCCAGTTTTTGGGCCAGATGGAAAAGCCCGATGTCGATGAGATCACCGGCCTTTCGCCCGCCATCTCGATCGACCAGAAAACGACTTCCCACAACCCGCGCTCGACCGTGGGCACCGTGACCGAAATCTACGACTACCTGCGCCTTCTGTACGCGCGCATCGGCGTGCCGCACTGCCCGGTCTGTGGGCGGCCCATCAGCCAGCAGAGTGTGGACGAGATGGTGGACGAAGTCATGCGCCTGCCCGAGCGCACCCGCTTCCAGGTGCTGGCCCCGGTCGTGCGCGGCCGCAAGGGCACCCAGGCCAAAGAGCTGGACGCCGCCCGCCGCGCCGGGTACGCCCGCGTGCGTGTCGACGGCAACATGTACGACCTGGACGAGGAGATCAAACTCGAAAAAAACATCAAGCACACGGTCGAGGTCGTCGTCGACCGCCTGTCCATCACCGATACCGTCCGCAGCCGCCTGGCCGATTCGCTGGAAAGCGCCCTGGCGCTGACCGGCGGCCTTGTCACGGTGGACGTCATCGGCGGCGAGCCGATGACCTTCAGCCAGAACTACGCCTGCCCGGAGCACGGCGTCTCCATCGAGGAGCTGAACCCCCGCATGTTCAGCTTCAACAACCCCTTCGGCGCCTGCGAGACCTGCACGGGCCTGGGCACCTTCATGAAGGTGGACCCCGCCCGCATCCTGCCGGATAAGCGCAAGTCCATCCGGGAGGGTGGCATCAAGGCCAGCGGCTGGTATTATGCCGAAGGCTCCATCTCCGAAATGTACTACAAAGCCCTTGGCAAGCGCTACGGCTTTACGCTGGACACGCCGATCCGGGACATCCCCAAAGAGGGGCTGGACGCCATCCTCTACGGCACCAGGGGTGAGCGCATCGAGATGCAGCGCGAGAACATGTTCGGCTCCGGCACCTATCAGAATGAGTTCGAGGGCATTGTGCCCAACCTTGAGCGCCGCTTCCGCGAAACCGGCAGCGAGTGGGTCAAGGAGGAGATCGCGCTTGTAATGTCCAGCGAGGAATGCCCGGCCTGCCGCGGCCGCCGCCTGAAACCCGCGAGCCTTGCCGTCACGGTTGGCGGCATCAACATTGCCGATTTTTGCGACAAGAGCATCCAGCAGGAGCTCGATTTCATCGAGACCGCCAAAGTCTCGGAACGGGACGAGATGATCGGCGCGTCGATCTTCAAGGAGATCCGCGAACGTCTCGGCTTCCTCAAAAGCGTCGGCCTCGGCTACCTCACGCTGTCGCGCGGGGCGTCGTCGCTTTCGGGCGGCGAAAGCCAGCGCATCCGCCTGGCCACCCAGATCGGCAGCGCGCTGACCGGCGTTTTGTATGTGCTGGACGAACCGTCCATCGGCCTGCACCAGCGCGACAACGACAAGCTCATCGCCACGATGAAGCGCCTGCGCGATCTCGGCAACACGCTGATCGTCGTCGAGCACGACGAGGACACGATGCGCCAGGCCGATTATATCGTCGACGTCGGCCCCGGAGCGGGCGTGCACGGCGGCGAGATCGTCGCCGCCGGCAGCGTGGCCGATATCTGCAGGGCCAAACGCAGCATCACCGGCGCGTACCTCTCGGGCCGCCGGTATGTGGAAGCGCCCGAGACCCGCCGCCCCGGCAACGGCAAGTTCCTGCGCGTTACCGGCGCGCGGGAAAACAACCTGCAGAACATCACGGTCGACTTCCCGCTCGGCAAGTTCATCTGCGTGACCGGCGTGTCCGGCTCCGGCAAATCGACGCTGGTCAACGAGATTCTGTACAAGACCCTGGCCGCCGCCATGAACGGCGCGCGCAGCCGCCCCGGCGCCTGCGACGAGGTCGAGGGCATGGAGTGGGTCGACAAGGTCATCGGCATCGACCAGAGCCCCATCGGCCGCACGCCGCGCTCCAACCCCGCCACCTACACCGGCGTTTTCACCGACATCCGCACCCTGTTCGCCAACACCCAGGACGCCAAGGCCCGCGGCTACGGCCCCGGCCGTTTCAGCTTCAACGTCAAGGGCGGCCGCTGCGAAGCCTGCGAGGGCGGCGGCATTTTGCAGATCGAGATGCATTTCCTGCCCGATATCTTCGTCCCCTGCGATGTGTGCAAGGGCAAGCGCTACAACCGCGAAACGCTGGAGGTGCACTACCGCGACAAGAACATCTCCGACGTGCTCGACATGACCGTGGAGGAAGCCTGCGCGTTCTTTGCGAACCAGCCCAAGATCGCCCGCAAGCTGCAGACTTTACAGGAGGTCGGCCTCGGCTATATCCAGCTCGGTCAGGCGGCCACGACGCTCTCGGGCGGCGAGGCGCAGCGCGTCAAGCTCGCCAATGAGCTGGCCCGCCGCGACACCGGCCAGACCGTCTATATCCTGGACGAACCCACGACCGGCCTGCATGTGGCCGATGTGCACCGCCTGGTCAAGGTGCTGGACAAGCTCGTCGACGCGGGCAACACGGTCATCGTCATCGAGCACAACCTCGACGTCATCAAGCGCGCCGACCATATCATCGACCTCGGCCCCGAAGGCGGCAGCGGCGGCGGGCTGGTCATTGCGACCGGCACGCCGGAGCAGGTGGCCGAAAACCCCGCCTCCTTCACCGGCCAGTATCTTGGCCCCGCCCTCGCCCGCGCGCGGGAACTCGCCGCCAAAAAAGCCAAATAAACCCGGGCAAACGCCTGTGTAAATGCAAACCAGCCCGCCCGGCCCCGTTTGGGGCCGGGCGGGCTGCGGTTTCCAGAGGGCGGCGGCCTGCGGTTTTGCTGCGCCAAATTTTGCGCGGCGGGCATCTTGTGCATTTTCCGGCGTTGCTGTATACTATAACAGTATATCTGGGCGTGTGCCCATTTGTCAAAACTGCACCCGGAGGGGCTATTTTGGAAAAGCTGACCTATACCCACGATGCGGCGGCCGCCGCCGTCATCGCATCCGTTTACCCGGACGCGCCGCCCATGGCCTACGTCCACAGCTTCGGCTGCCAGCAGAACGTCAACGACGGCGAAAAGATCCGCGGCGTTCTGCAGGATGTCGGCTTCGGCCTGACCGATACGCTCGAGCAGGCCGACCTCATCCTGTTCAACACCTGCGCCGTGCGCGAACATGCCGAGCAGCGCGTGTTCGGCAACGTCGGCGCGCTCAAGCAGCTCAAGGAAAAAAATCCCAAACTCGTCATCGGCGTCTGCGGCTGCATGGCCCAGCAGCCGCATATTGTCGAAAAGCTGCGTCGCAGCTACCCGTATGTCGACCTTGTGTTCGGCGTCGACGGCATCGACCGCCTGCCCGCCATGCTGGCCGAGCGTTTCCGCCGCGGCAAACGTTACCTGGAAGAACCCCGCGCCCGCAATGCGGTCGTCGAGGACCTGCCCATCCGGCGGGATTCGGGCTTCCGCGCCTGGCTGCCCATCATGTACGGGTGCGACAATTTCTGCACCTACTGCATTGTGCCCTATGTTCGCGGGCGGGAGCGCAGCCGCGAACCGGCCGATATCCTGGCCGAGTTCAGGGGCCTTGTCGCGGCCGGGTACAAGGAGATCACGCTGCTGGGCCAGAACGTCAACAGCTACGGCAAGGGCCTGGCCGCGCCCATCGACTTTGCCGACCTGCTCAACCTGCTCTGCGCCGTGCCCGGGGACTATCAGATCCGCTTCATGACCAGCCACCCCAAAGACGCGAGCCGCAAGCTCATCGACACCATCGCCGCGCAGGCGCACCTGTGCAAGCACATCCACCTGCCGGTGCAGTCCGGCAGCGACCGATTGCTAAAACAGATGAACCGCCGCTACACCGCCGCGCAGTACCGGGAACTCATTGACTACGCGCGGGCAAAGATCCCCGGCGTGACCTTTTCGAGCGATATCATCGTCGGCTTCCCCGGCGAGACCGAAGAAGACTTTCAGGCCACGCTCGACCTGGTCGAATCGGTCGGCTATATGCAGCTGTTCACCTTCATCTATTCCAAGCGCGAGGGTACCCCGGCCGCCAAAATGGACGACCCCACCCCGCGCGCCGAAAAGACTGCCCGCATGGAGCGGCTGCTGGCCGTGCAGGAAAAATACTCCCACGCCGCCGTGGCCGCCCTTGTCGGCCAGACCGTGCGCGTGCTTGTCGAGGCCGCGGGCCGCACGCCGGGCACTGTCAACGGGCGGCTGGACAACAACCTTGTCGTCGAATTCCCGGCTGACGAAAGCCTCATCGGCCAGTGGGCGCAGGTCAAACTGACCGCTGCGCGCGCCGCCATGCTCGTCGGCACGCTGGCCTGAGGCAAAAGGGGCACCGCCATGGAAGAAAAGAACCAGACCATCGTACAAAAAACCGTCAAGAGCGGCATCACCTTCGGCAGCGCCCTGGCTATGGTCATCAGCTACACCACCTGGGAGTCGGTGGGCTGGGCCATCTTCCACGGGTTGCTGAGCTGGGTGTATGTGATTTACTTTGTGCTGCGTTATTAACAAACAGGAATATAGAATTAAAATAGTACAAAAAGGAGATACACAACATGGATTGCATCGATCTTTTCAAAAAAGCCGCCGTCGCGCTGCAGACTGACGCCCGCTACCTGGAGCTGGACGCGGCGCGCCGCCAGAACGATATGGACGAAGAACTGCAGAACCTGATCGGGGAGTTCAACCTCGCGCGGCTCGATCTCAACAACGAGACGTCCAAGAAGGAACCGGACTCCGCCCGCACGGCCGAGCTCAACCAGCGCGTCAACGACCTGTACACCCAGATCATGTCCAGCGAGGGCATGGTGCGCTACAACACCGCCAAGAGCGAGTGCGAAGCGCTCATCAGCCACATCGACGCGATCATCAACACCGCCATGAACGGCGGCGACCCCATGACGGTCAACCCGCCGGCCGGCGGCTGCACCGGCAGCTGCGCCACCTGCGGCGGATGCCACTGAGAAACATTTGGAAATGAGGAATTAGAAATTAGGAATTAGGAATTAGCGGGTGGGCGGCGCCGGGCAGGTTTCGGAATATAAGTCCGAAAATTCTGTGGGCGGGATATCGCAGGGCTTACCCGCGGGGAAATTCCTCATTCCTCATTCCTAATTTCTAATTTTAGAAAAAAGGAATACCTGGATTTTATATTGGAGCAGCTCTCGGAACTGCATGATGTGACCTATCGGGCAATGATGGGAGAATACATCATTTACTATCGCGGCAAGATTGTCGGCGGCATTTACGATGACCGCCTTCTTGTGAAGCCGACAAAATCTGCTGTGGCGATGATGCCGAATGCGGATTTGGAACTTCCGTATGAAGGTGCAAAGGAAATGCTGCTCGTGGATGATGTTGATAATAAGGAGTTCCTGCGGGAATTGCTGGAATCAATGTATGAGGAGCTTCCCGCTCCGAAAAAGAAGAAGTGAGAACAATATGGGCAGAACAGAAAATGTCGAATTGACGGTATTATGTCTCATCACGGATGGAGACAAAATGCTCCTTCAGAACAGAATAAAAAATGACTGGCAGGGATATACGCTTCCGGGCGGTCATGTGGAACCGGGAGAATCTTTCGTTGACGCGGTGATTCGTGAAATGAAAGAAGAAACGGGGCTGGACATAAAAAATCCCCGCCTTGTTGGCGTGAAGCAATTTCCAATCAAAGACGGACGGTATGTTGTTCTACTGTTCAAGGCTACAGAATATAGCGGCACGGTTGTGTCTTCTGATGAGGGGCAGATGGAATGGGTGGAAAGCAATCGTCTGTCAGAAATAAACACGGTCGATGATTTTGAAGACTTGATGCGTGTGATAAACGATCCGACTCTGACGGAATTTCAGTACCTGGTCGATGGGGACATATGGACAATCTCTATAAAATAGCTTTACGAGGAAAACGCAATGTATGCACAGGCAGCGATACAACCGAATCCCTTACTTCGTAACGGTGCATACGGCATCGTTATGAGGGGTGTGCAAAAATGCACACGGGGGTGTTCATCGTTACGGGGTAGAAATAGGCTGCCGTTATGTTGTATCAAATTAGACACGGCAACAGAACGAATTTTTAAACTTTGTTTTTGTGTTTTGGGAGCGTGAACCATGGCCGGACAAACTGTATCGCCCATGATGCAGCAGTATTTTGAGATCAAGAAGCAGCACCCCAACGAGATTTTGTTCTACCGCGTGGGCGATTTCTATGAAATGTTCTACGACGACGCCCTCACCGCCTCGCGCGAGCTGGAGCTGACGCTGACCGGCAAGGCCTGCGGCGGGGAGGAGCGCGCCCCCATGTGCGGCGTGCCGTTCCACTCGTATGAAATTTACGTCGCCCGGCTCATCGCCAAGGGCTACAAGGTCGCCATCTGCGAGCAGATGGAGGACCCCGCGCTCGCCAAGGGGCTTGTCCGGCGGGACATCATCCGCGTCGTCACGCCCGGCACCGTCATCGAATCGAGCATGCTCGCCGAGGACAAGAACAACTACCTCTGTTCGATCTGCGCCAAACGCACGCGCAGCCGCTGGAAAGCGGGCGTCTGCTTTGCCGACATCTCGACCGGCGAAGCCTATGCGACCGAGCTGGACGCCGACAAGATGGGCGGCGCGCTGATTGCCGAGCTGTGCCGCTTCGCCCCCAGCGAAATTCTGATCAACCCGGCCGTTCTCGACCTCAAGGACCTGACCAACTACATCAAGCAGCACACAAACGCCCTCGTCGAACTGCGGGAGGACGCCTGCTACAAGCCCGCCGTCATTGAGGAAGCCCTGCAGGCGCAGTTCGGCCCCGACTGGCGCGCGTCGGCCGGTTTTGCGGCCGACGGCTTTGCCGCCCCGGCGTTCGGCGCGCTGCTCGGCTATCTGAAAGAGACGCAGAAGCACGGCATCGAGCGCATCAAGGCCGTGCAGAACTATGCCGACGCCCAGTACATGCGCCTGTCGCCGGTCACGCGCGCCAACCTTGAGCTGACCGAGACGATGCGCGGACGGGAAAAGCGCGGCACGCTGCTCTGGGTGCTGGACAAGACCGAGACCTCGATGGGCAAGCGCATGCTGCGCTCCTGGATCGAACAGCCGCTGGTCGACCCGGCGGCCATCAACGCCCGGCTCGGCGCTGTCGAAGCGCTGTACAACGCCAATGTCGGCCGTGCCGAGCTCAAGGACGCGCTCTCCCACGTCTTTGACATCGAGCGCCTGACCACCCGCATCCTGTACGGTTCCGCCACCCCGCGCGAGGTCAAGGCGCTGGGCGATACCTGCCTGCAGCTGCCCGCCGTCAAGGCGCAGGCCGCGGCGGCCGACGCCCCGCTGCTGACACAGCTGGCCGGCGCCATCGACCCGCTGGCCGACATCCTTGACAACATCACCCGCGCCCTGGTCGACGACCCGCCCGCCAACCTCAAGGACGGCGGCGCCATCCGCGCCGGATACAACGCCGAAGTCGACGAACTGCGCGACATCATGCACGGCGGCAAGGGCGTGCTTTCGCAGATGGAGGCCAAGCTGCGCGAGGAGACCGGCATCCCCAAGCTCAAGATCGGCTTCAACAAGGTTTTCGGCTACTATATCGAGGTCAGCCGCAGCTATGTCGGCAGCGTGCCGGACACCTTCACGCGCAAGCAGACGCTGACGACCGGCGAGCGCTACATCACGCCCGAACTCAAGGAGCTTGAAAATAAAATTCTGGGCGCCAACGAACGGCTGCTCGTGCTGGAGCACCAGCTGTTTGCCGACCTGCTCAGCTCTATTGCCGCGCAGATCTTGCAGCTGCAGCGCACGGCCTCGGCCGTCGCCCAGCTGGATGTGCTCGCCGCCTTTGCCGAAGCCGCCGTGCAGAACAACTATACCAAGCCGACCGTCGACGACAGCGACGTGCTCGACATTGCCGAAGGCCGCCACCCGGTCATCGAGCAGATGCTCAAGGGCAGCCTGTTCGTGCCCAACGACACAACGCTTGACGAGGGCGAAAACCGCATGCTCATCATCACCGGCCCCAACATGGCCGGTAAATCGACCTACATGCGCCAGAACGCCCTCATTGCGCTGATGGCGCAGATCGGCAGCTTTGTGCCCGCGGCGCAGTGCCATGTCGGCGTTGTGGACGCGATCTTCACCCGCGTCGGCGCTTCGGACGACCTCGCCGCCGGGCAGTCCACCTTCATGGTTGAGATGACCGAGGTGGCGGAAATTTTGCAAAACGCCACCCGCCGCAGCCTGGTCATCCTGGACGAGATCGGCCGCGGTACCTCGACGTTTGACGGCATGAGCATCGCCCGCGCCGTGGTAGAATACATCTGCGACAACATCGGCTGCAAAACGCTGTTTGCCACCCATTACCACGAGCTGACCGGCATGGACAAGGACGTGGCCGGGGTGAAAAACTACAACATTGCCGTCAAAAAGCGCGGCGAGGACATCACCTTCCTGCGCCGCATCGTCGCCGGCCCGGCGGACGACAGCTACGGCATCGAGGTCGCCAAGCTGGCCGGCCTGCCCGACGCGGTCATCAAGCGCGCCCACACCGTGCTGCGCGGCCTGGAAGCCCAGGCCCCCGGCCGCCGCACGGCGCTGCAGCTCGACTTTGACACGGTCGAAGCCTACCAGAACCCGGCCGTGCCCAGCGAGGTCGTGGACAAACTGCACGCCATCGACATCGAAACGCTGACCCCGCTTGAGGCGCTGAACTTCCTCTACGAACTCAAGCAGGCGCTGGACAAAAACTGAGAAAAATTAGAAATTAGGAATGAGGAATGAGGAATTTCCTCGCGGGAAGCTCTGCGGCATCCCGCTTGCGGAACTTTCGGGGGAATATCTGAAATAACGGCGTTGCCTGCCTTCCCAATTCCTAATTCCTCATTACACAAACCAAGGTGACCCTATGCCCAAGATCCACGTTTTAGACAAGCACACCGCCGAGCTCATCGCCGCGGGCGAAGTTGTCGAGCGGCCTGCCTCGGTGGCGAAAGAACTGCTCGAAAACGCCATCGACGCCGGGGCGACGCAGATCACGCTCTCGATCCGCCGCGGCGGCATCGAGCAGCTGCAGATCTCCGACAACGGCTCCGGCATCGAATCGGACTCCATCGAAAACGCCTTCATCCGCCATGCCACCAGCAAGATCGCGGCCGCCGAGGACCTGGCCCACATCCACACGCTGGGCTTCCGCGGCGAGGCGCTGGCCTCCATCGCCAGCGTGGCGCGCGTCGAACTGCTGACCAAGAGCGACGCCGATGAATTCGCGCTGTGCTACCGCATCGCGGGCGGCGTGCCGCAGGGGCTGGAGCCGGGCGCGCGCGGGCGCGGCACGACCATCACGGTCAGCGATTTGTTCTACAACACCCCCGCCCGCATGAAGTTTTTGAAAAAGGACGTCAGCGAAGGCAACTTTGTCGCCGACGCTGTCGCCCATGCGGCGCTGTCCCACCCGGAAATCTCCTTCCGCTTTGTGCGCGAAGGCAAGCAGCAGTTCGTCACCCCCGGAGACGGCAGCCTGCGCAGCGCCGCGTACGCCGTGCTTGGGCGCGAGTTTGCCCGCGACCTGCTCGACGCGGCGGGGGAGAGCGGCCCGTACAAAGTCACCGGCCTCATCACGCCGCCGCGCGCCTGCCGCGGTTCGCGCAGCGCGCAGCATTTCTACGTCAACGGCCGCTATGTCAAAAACCGCACGATGATGGCCGGGCTGGAAAACGCCTACAAAGGCACCGTCATGCAGGGCAAGTTCCCCGGCGCGGTGCTCATGCTTTCAATGCCGGCCGAACTCGTCGACGTCAACGTACACCCGGCCAAAACCGAGATCCGCTTTGCGCGCGAGAGCGATGTGTTCGACGCAGTCTACCGCACCGTGCGCGCGGCGCTCGCCACGCCGGGCAGCGGCGAGCGCCGCTTTTCCCTCGGCCAGACCGTGCCGGAACCGCCGGAGCCCCAGGCCCCGCAGCCGTCCGCGGCCCCGGCTGCGCCCCGCGCCGCCGCGCCCGCGCCGCAAAAGCATTTTTCGACGCTGTCGGCCGCCGAATTCCGCGCGCTGCGCGGCCTGACCGACCCCGTGCCCACCAAAGCGGTGCCGGGGCTCAACACGGCGGCTATCCCCGATGTGATCCACCTGGAATCCGCCCCCGCCACCGCCCCGGAAACTGTGCTGGATATCCAACCGGACCCGGCCGAGGCGCCCGCCGCGCAGCACCCGGCCGCGGCGGCTGCCGGTCTGGCAGCCCTGCCCGACGCGCAGGGCCGCACACTGGCCGGCGTGCTGCCCGATGTGCTGAACGACCTGCCCCCGGTCCCAACGCCGGAGCCCGGGCCGCAGGACGCCGAACCGCCGCACGGCCTGCGCGCGCTGCCGGACCCAGAGCAGCAGACCTTCGCCCCCGCCCCGGCCAGCGTGCCGCTGCGCCTTGTCGGCGAAGTGTTCAAAACCTACATCATCACCGAGCGCGAAGGCGAGCTCTGTTTGATCGACAAGCACGCCGCGCACGAGCGCATCCTGTTTGAGCAGCTGTCCGAACAGTACGGCGACGTGCCCGCGCAGCTGCTGCTTGTGCCGGTGCAGGTCAACCTGAGCGCCGAGGAAAAGCAGGCCGTGATGGACAACCTCGAACTTCTGCGCGACGCGGGCATCGAAGCCGAAGACTACGGCGGCCCCACCGTCGTCGTGCGCGCGGTCCCGGCCGACGTGCCGGTCGACGATGTGTCCGATATGCTGCTCGAGCTGGCCGACCGCCTCAAAAACGGCGGCCATGACGCGCTGCGCGAAAAGACCGAGTGGGTGCTGCACTCCATCGCCTGCCGCGCCGCCGTCAAGGCGGGCGACCGCACCGGCGCACAGGAGATGGTCGCCCTGGCGCAGAAAATTTTGGACGGCAGCGTGCCGCCGTTCTGCCCCCACGGCCGCCCCTGCGTGCTCAAGATCACCCGGAAGGAGCTGGAAAAACAGTTTGGCCGCCTTGTGTGACAAACCCGTGGTCGTCGCCGTCGGCGGCCCCACGGCCACCGGCAAGACCGCGCTGGCCGTGCACCTGGCCCGGGCGTTTGGCGGCGAGGTCATCAGCGCCGATTCGATGCAGGTCTACCGCGGGCTGGACATCGGCACCGCCAAGGCCACGGCAGAAGAGCGCCGGGGCGTGCCGCACCATCTGCTGGACATCCTCGACCCGGCCGAGCCTTTCAGCGTCGCCGATTTTGTCCCGGCGGCCGGCGCCTGCATCCGCCGCCTGACCGCGGCGTGCAGGCTGCCCATCGTGGCCGGGGGCACGGGGCTTTACCTGACCAGTTTGCTCACCGGCCTCTCGTTTTCGCCCGAAAAGGCCGACCCCGCCCTGCGCGCGGCGCTCGAGCGCCGCGCTGAAACAGAGGGCCTCGGCGCGCTCTATGCCGAGCTCGAACGCATCGACCCGGCGTATGCCGCCGCGGTGCACCCCAACAACCGCCCGCGCATCCTGCGCGCGCTGGAGCTCTACGCCGCCACCGGCCGCCGCATGAGCGAGCAGCGCGCCGCCGCCCGCCCGGCCGAAGCGCCCTACCGCGCGCTGTGCCTGTGCCTGACCTTCCGCGACCGCGAAATGCTCTACCGCCGCATCGACGCGCGCGTCGACAGCATGGTGGCGCAGGGTCTTGTGCGGGAAGCGCGCTATGTGTACGAAAACCGCGGCCGCTTCGCCACCGCCGCGCAGGCCATCGGCTATAAAGAGCTGTTCCCGTATCTGGCGGGGCAGAGCGAACTGGAACCCTGCGTGGCCGCGCTCAAGCAGGCGTCCCGCCGCTATGCCAAACGGCAGCTGACCTGGTTCCGCCACCAGGGCGACGTCACCTGGCTCGCCCTCGACGAGCCGGGCGCGCCGCCCCCCGCCGCCCGCGCCGAAGCGCTTGTGCGGGCGTTTCTTGAAAAGAACGCCGCTTGCTGAACCATAACGCCGCGGGCATATCCCTGCCTGAACACTCAAAAAAGAAAGGAGGTGCCGGGCCGTGCAGGACCGTGAAACCCGCCGCCGCGCCGCCAAGCGCGCGGCCATCGCGCTCAGCGTGCTGCTGCTCATTCTGGCCGCTGTGTACATCATCGTGCAGCTGTACGCCATCCTCGGGCGCACCTACCGCACCGAGACCGCCATCGCCTACACGATGGAGGACACGCTCGAGCTGCCCGGCATCGCCATGTTCGATTCGGCCGGTGTGCCCGGCAGCGGCAACCTCGGCTATCTTGTCGAAGACGGCGAGCGCGTGACCGAGGGCACCGTGCTGGCCGAAGTCTATACCGACCCCGCCCAGGGCGCCCGGCGCGAAGAACTCGACCGCCTTGACCGCCAGATCGACCTTTTGACCAAGTCGGAAAATTCGGTCGGCAGCGACTTGACGCTGCTGACCACCCAGACCCAGAACGCCCTCTACGACCTGCTCGACCAGCTGGACACGGCGGCCTACACCGGCATGCGCGACGCCATCGACGAATTCCTGCTCGCGCAGAACCGCCTGCAGGTCTCGACCGGCCAGAGCGGCGGTTTTGATGCGACCATCGCCGCCCTGCAGGCGGAGCGCGACGCCGCGGCCGCCGCCCTGCAGGGCCTTGCCGAGATCACGGCGGACCGCAACGGCTATTTCATCTCGACCGCCGCCGCCCGGCCGCTCGCCCTCAGCGAGGAGGAGCTCAAAAACGATACTCCCGCCGCGCTCAGCGCCCGCCTGCAGCAGCCGCTTGAAACGACCGGGGCTGACTGGGCCGGGCGCATCGTCACCGGTTTTTCCTGGCGCTTTTACGGCGTCTGCACCCTGGCGCAGGCCGACCGCTTCGACGGCGTGACCCGCGTGCAGATCCGCGTGCCCGGCAAGCAGGACGAAGCGCTGGACGCCACGGTGGTTGAAGTTTTGCCGGACGAAGAGAGCGGGCTGGCCAAGGTCACGCTGGAATGCAACACGATCAACGCCAATGTGCTGCACTTTGCGCAGGAGGAGGCCGAGATCGTGCTGGCCACCTACAAGGGCATCCGCGTCAACAAGGAGGCGCTGCACATCGTCGACGGCGAGCGCGGCGTCTATGTCAAGTACGGCAGCCTGCAGCGCTTCCGCCGCATCGAGATCGAGTTCGAGGACGAAAGCTACCTGCTGCTGCCCGCCGACGGCGCTGTCGGCGAAGCGAGCGAGGTGCGCCTGTACGACGAGATCATCGTCGAAGGTCCCAACCTGCAGGACGGCGGGCTGGTTTGACGGCCGGCGCGTGCGTGCGCGAACTTTTGGCGTTTTCATATTGACAAGACGCGCAAAAAAGGCGATAATGATTTATGTGTATCGCTGGGAGTATTGTCCGTTCCCGGCATACGGTTTGAAACATATGCAGAGGAGAATTTGACCATGTCCATGTTTGATGGCTTGAAAAATGTCCTGGGCATCAATCAGGACCCCGATGGGGACGCCTATATTGACGACGCCGAAGACGAGATCTTTGCGGGCGGCCAGGGGGGCGCGCCCGCGCAGGAGTATGCCCAGCCCGAACCGCCGCAGCAGCGCAACAAGGTGGTCAACATCAACGCCACCACCCAGCTGCAGGTCGTGCTGGTCAAGCCGGAACGCTTTGACGACGCTTCCGCCATTGCGGACCAGCTCAACGCCAAGCGCACCGTCGTGCTCAACCTGGAGTCCACCAACAAAGAGGTCTCCCGCCGCCTGATCGACTTTTTGTCCGGCGTGGCCTATGCCAACAACGGCCAGATCAAGCGCGTCGCCACCAGCACCTTCATCATCACGCCCTACAACGTCGATATCATGGGCGATCTGATCGACGAACTCGAAAACAATGGCGTCTTCTTCTGATGCCGCCAGGGGGCAGCGCGGTTTCATCCCGCCGCAGAACGACAGCGAGCGCTTCCTTATGCGCCGTGTCGAGGAGCTCTGCCGCACGGCGGAAAACCGCGGCATTGCGCGCAGCACCGGCTTTTTGTCTGACCGCGAGCAGGCGCTGGCCGCCGCGGCCATGAACCGCGCGCAGTGCGGCTGCGGGCGGTTCTGGGGCGGGTGGCCGGGTGCGGAGCGCAGGGTGCTCTGCCTGGAGCCGCCCGGCGCCTGGGCGCCCGAGCCGGTCGCCGCGCTGCGCATCGCCGCCAAAGGCGAGCTGCTGCCGGGCCACCGCGACCTTCTGGGCGCGATGCTCGGCCTTGGCATCGAGCGGGTCTGCGTTGGCGATATCCTGCCAGACGCGCAGGACCCGGCCGTCTTTTACGCCTTTGTGCTGGAAGAAAAGGCCGATTTCCTCGCCGCCGAACTCACGCAGGCCGGGCGCGCCGCCGTGTGCGCAGCGCGCTGCGCCGCCGTGCCGGAGCATGTGCTCGCCGCGCCGCAGCGCGCGCTGCGGGAAGCGACGGTGCCCAGCCTGCGCGCAGACGCCGTGCTGGGCGCCATGATGAACACCTCCCGCGCGCTGGCCGCCCAGGCCATCGCCGCCGGAAAGGTTGAAGTCAACCACCTGCCGCTGCGCACGGCGCACGAGCCTGTCTATGAAGGCGACCTTTTCACCGTGCGCGGGCAGGGCCGCTGGCGGCTGCAGGCCGTCGGCGGCAAAAGCCGCAAGGACCGTATATTTATCACATTTTTTCGGTATTGACCGCCCAAACCCCGGCCATTGGCCCTGAACAGGAGGAATGACGGATGATCGCATCAGAGGACGTGCGCCGCGTGACGTTTGAACGCGCCATGCGCGGCTACCGCTGCGAGGATGTGGACGACTATCTCAAGCAGGTCGCCGACAGCATGGACGCCCTGGCCGCCGAGAACGAGGACCTGCAGAAAAAGCTCGTCGTTCTGGCCCAGCGCATCGACCAGTACCGCGCGGAGGAAGATACCCTGCGCACCACCATGATCAACGCCCAGCGCCTGGGCGAAAACGTCATCAAGGAAGCCAAGCAGAAGGCGGCCGAGACCATCCGCGCCGCCACGATCAAGGCCGAGGACCGCGAGCAGCACGCCCGCGATGAAGTCGAGCTGGCCAAGCAGGAGCTCATCACGCTCAAAAAGGAGGCCACCAGCTTCAAAAAGACGCTGATGGGCATGTACCGCGAGCATATCGAGGTGCTCAGCAAGATCCCCGAATATTCCGAACACATCGAAGAGCCCGAGCCGGAGCCCGCCGCCGCGGAACCCGCGCCGTATACCGAGCCCGCGCCGGAACCCGTGTTTGCGGAACCGGACCAGGAGCCGGAGGCCGAGGCCCCTGCCGCCGCGCCGGAACCCGAATACGCCGAGCCGGAGTATTACGAGGAACAGCCCGCCGAGGGCGGCCAGCGCATCAGCACGGTGGAATTTGCCATCGCCCCCAAGGCCGATACCCCGGAGGAGGAACCCGCCCCCGCGCAGGAGGACCTGCCCGACGCTTCGGCGCTGTTTGAGCAGCCCGCCGCCGCGCCCAAGAAATCCCCCCGCAGCCGCGGCGGTACAGCCGCCAAAAAGACCGGGACCCGCAAGAAGGCCCAGCCCCAGCAGGAGAACCTGCCCGCCGCCTTCGATTCGTTCCAGGGCGTCGATTATAACGACTGAGCGCTGAAAAGCGAAAAAGCCGGGGCGGCGGCGCGCCGCCCGAGCTTTTGTTTTGGCTTGCGCCTCCGCCGCAAAGCGGAGTTTTAACATAGACATAGAGGGAGTGTGCACGACTTTGGCGCAGAACTATAACGATACCATCCACAAGATGGCGACCCCGTTCGAGATGCGGGCGGGGCTGCCGAAAAAGGAACCCAAAATGCTGGAAGACTGGGAGAAAAACCATGTCTACGAGCAGATGATTAAAAACAACGAGGGCAAGCCCCGCTTTATTTTGCACGACGGGCCGCCGTATGCCAACGGCAGCATCCACATGGGCACCGCGCTCAACAAGATCATCAAGGATATCATCCTGCGCTACAAGAACATGGCGGGCTTCTGCGCGCCCTATGTGCCGGGCTACGATACCCACGGCCTGCCCATCGAGCTCAAGGCCCTCGGTTCTCTCGGCGATAAAAAGGCCGATATCTCCAAGCTCGAACTGCGCCGCATCTGCCGCGAGTTCGCCACCGAGCACATCGACCTGATGAACAGCCAGTTCCAGCGCCTCGGCGTGCAGGGCGACTTTGCCGACCCCTACCTGACCCTCAAGCCGGAGTTTGAGGCCCGCCAGGTCGAGATCTTCGGCAAGATGGCGCTCAAGGGCTATATCTACAAAGGCAAGCGCGTCGTCTACTGGTGCCCGGAAGACCAGACCGCCCTGGCCGAAGCCGAGATCGAATACGGCGAGGACCCCTGCGATTCCATTTATGTCCGCTTCAAGCTGACCGCCGACCCCAACGGCGTGCTGGCCTCTGCCGGCGTTCCGCTGGACAAAGCCTACATCGTCATCTGGACCACGACGACCTGGACGCTGCCCGCGAACGTCGCGACCTGCGTCCACCCGGACTTTGACTATGCCGTCGTCAAGATCGGCGAAGACTACCACCTGATGGCCGAAGGCCGCATTGAAGCCACGATGGCCGCCTGCGGCATCAGCGATTACACCGTGCTGGACGCCCGCATCCCGGGCCGCGACCTCGAACTGCTCGAGTATCAGCACCCCTTCCTCGACCGCAAGGGGCTTGTCATCCTCGGCAACCACGTCACGCTGGAAAGCGGCACCGGCTGCGTGCACACCGCGCCCGGCCACGGCGAGGACGACTTCAACGCCTGCGTGCCCTACCCGCAGCTGCCGTTCGTCATGCCGGTCGATGCGGCCGGCCGCCTGACCGAAGAAGGCGGCAAGGAGTTTGCGGGCATGAAGGTCTGGGCCGCCAACAAGGCTATTCTGGAGCATATCCGCGGCACCGGCCACCTGCTGGGCGTGGAGCACATCATCCACCAGTACCCGCACTGCTGGCGCTGCCACCACCCCATCATCTACCGCGCCACCGAGCAGTGGTTCTGCTCGATCGACGCCTTCAAAGAAGACGTCTACAAAGCCATTGACAACGTCAAGTGGCAGCCCGCCTGGGGCCATGACCGCATGGCGGGCATGGTGCGTGACCGCAGCGACTGGTGCATCTCGCGCCAGCGCGTGTGGGGCGTGCCCATCCCGGCGTTCTACTGCAAAAAGTGCGGCAAGTACCACATCACCGAAGCCTCGATCCAGGCCGTGTCCGACCTGTTCCGCAAAGAGGGCAGCGACGCCTGGTACAAATACGACGCCAACGACATCATGCCCAAGGGCGAAATCTGCGAATGCGGCGCGTCCGACTGGGAAAAAGACGGCGATATCATGGACGTCTGGTTCGACTCCGGCTCCACCTGGAGCGCCGTCTGCCGCGAACGCCCCGAGCTCACCTGGCCGGTCGACCTCTACATGGAGGGCGCGGACCAGTTCCGCGGCTGGTTCCAGTCCAGCCTGTTGACCTGCGTCGCCACCGAGGGAATCGCCCCGTACCGGGGCGTGCTGTGCCACGGCTGGGTTGTGGACGCCCAGGGCAAGCAGATGCACAAATCGGCGGGCAACGGCATGGAACCGGCCGAGATCATCCGGGACTACGGCGCCGACATCATCCGCCTGTGGGTTGCCTCCAGCGACTACACGGTGGACGTGCGCGCGGGCAAGGAGATCTTCCGCCAGCTGTCCGAAGCCTACCGCAAAATGCGCAACACCGCGCGCTTCATGCTCGGCAACCTCGGCGGCTTTGACCCCGCGAAGGATATGGTGCCGGACGATCAGCTCTACGAGATCGACCGCTGGGCGCTCAACGCCTGCAACGAGCTGACCCGCACGATGCGCGCGGCGTATGACAGCTACGATTTCTCCCGCGCCTACCACGCGATCTATAACTTCTGCGTCATTGATATGTCCAACTTCTATATGGACGTCATCAAGGACCGCCTGTACTGTGCCGACGACCACGCCCGCCGCTGCGCGCAGACCGCGCTGTACCGCGTGCTGGTCGACTTCACCAAGCTGCTCGCGCCCATCCTCTGCTTCACCAGCCAGGAGATCTGGAGCTATGTGCCCAAGCTCCCCGGCATGAAGGACTATGTCGTGTTCGAACAGATGCCCGAAGCCAAGCCCGCCGCCGACGCCGCCTTCACCGAAAAGTGGGCGCGCATCATGGCCGTGCGCGACGACGTCAAGAAGGTGCTCGAGCAGGTCCGCGCCGACAAGGCGATCGGCTCCTCGCTCGAAGCCGCGCTGACGCTGTACGCCGAAGGCGAAGTCTACGACCTGCTGAACGCCATCCCGATGGACGAGCTGGCCGACCTGATGATTGTCTCGCAGGTCCGCCTTGTCAAGGGCCAGGGCGGCGCGCAGGGCGTTGTCGCGGGCCTCGGCGTCGAAGCCGCCCGCGCCGCGGGCCAGAAGTGCCTGCGCTGCTGGAAGTTTGACGAACAGGTTGGCGAAGACGGCCTGTGCCCGCGCTGCGCCAAGGTGCTCGGCCGCTGACCGCTGTCCCTATTTCGATACACGCTGCCCGGGGCGGTGCTTCGCGCACCGCCCTTCAGCGTCTTATCCCCCACACAAGGATATTTTCTATGTCAGAACAGAAAAAACTTGCCCCGGACCTGCGCGCGGGGGCGGTGTCGGTGCTGGCGGCGGCCGCGCTGGCCGCCGTCGACCAGCTGTGCAAGGTCTGGGCCACCGCCGCGCTCGCGCCGGACGGCGCAGCGCCGCTGCTGCCCGGGGTTTTGGAGCTGCGCTATGTCCTCAATGACGGTATGGCGTTCTCGATGCTCAGCGGGCGGCGCTGGCTGCTGCTGGGCGGCACCGGCGCGATTTTGGCCGTGCTGCTGCTGATGCTGTTTTTCCGCCGCATGCCGCGGCTGGAGCGCCTGACCTGGGTGCTTGTGCTCGGCGGCGGTGTCGGCAACTTCATCGACCGCGCCCGCAGCGGCGTCGTGGTCGATTATCTCAACTTCCAGTTCATCAGCTTCCCGGTCTTCAATTTTGCCGATATCTGCGTCACGGTCGGGGTGGCGCTGCTCGTGCTGCTGCTTGCGGCCGATCTCTGGCAGGAACATAAGGCCGCCAAGGCGGCTCCGCCCCATGGAGACGCTTGAGTTCACGGCCGCCGCGGCCGATGCGGGCCAGCGGCTGGACCGCTGGCTGGCCGCGCAGGCGGGGGAGCTTTCCCGCAGCGCGCTGCAGGCGCTGATCGAACAGGGGCAGGTGCTGCGCAACGGCGCGCCGGCCAACAAAAAAGACAAGATCGCCCCCGGCGACACCGTCACGCTGGCGCTGCCCGACCCGCAGCCGATCGAAGCGCAGCCGCAGGACATCCCGCTCGACATCGTCTATGAGGACGCGCACCTGCTCGTCGTCAACAAACCCAAGGGGATGGTCGTGCACCCGGCCCCCGGCAACCCGGACGGCACGCTGGTCAACGCGCTGCTCTACCACTGCGGTCCCTCGCTTTCCGGCGTCGGCGGGGCCATCCGCCCCGGCATCGTCCACCGCATCGACAAGGACACCAGCGGCCTGCTCGTCGTCGCCAAGAACGACGCCGCCCACCAGGGCCTTTCCGCGCAGATGGCCGTCCATTCCATCCACCGCGTGTACCATGCCGTCGTCTACGGCAACATCAAGGAGGACGCCGGCACGGTCGAAGCCCCGATCGGCCGCGATGCGCGCGACCGCAAAAAGATGGCGGTCACGCAGCAGAACGCCAAATACGCCTGCACACACTGGCAGGTGCTGGAGCGGTTCGGCCGCTTTACTTACATCGCCTGCAAGCTCGAGACCGGCCGCACCCACCAGATCCGCGTGCATATGGCGCATATCGGCCACCCGCTGGCCGGGGACCCCGTCTACGGCCCGCGCCGCGTCATCGCCGGGCTGCACGGCCAGTGCCTGCATGCCAAAGAACTCGGCTTCATCCACCCCGTCACCGGCGAAGCGCTGCGCTTTGACAGCCCGCTGCCCGCCTGGTTCACCGCATTTCTCGAACGCTTGAGAAAGGAACGTCGCGAATGAAACGGAACCTCAAAGATACCCTCGTCTTTTGCGATATGGACAACACCCTGCTGACCGCCAAGGAGGGCATCCCGGAGTGCAACCGCACCGTCATCAAGCTGTTCACCGGTATGGGCGGGCGGTTCACGGTGGCCTCCGGCCGCCCGCCGGAATCGGTGCGCGCGGCGCTGGGCGATATCCGCCTTTCGCTGCCCGCCATCTGCTGCAACGGTTCGCTGCTGTATGATTTTTCCACAGAGCGCGTGCTGCGCCACGCCACGCTTGAGCGCGGCCAGGCCACGGCGGCCATCCTGGAGATCACGGAAAAATTCCCCCGCGTCGGCGTCGAGGTCATGGCCGGGGCCGGGGATATGTACGTCGTGCGCGCCAACCCCTATACCCACGCCCATCAGGTGGACGAACAGCTGTCCGGTGTGGCCTGCCCGCTGGACGCCGTGCCCGACGGCTGGGTCAAGGTCGTGTTTGCGGGCGACCCCGAAATGATCCGCAAGGTCGGCCAGTATGCCAAGACCCGCTACTACGGGCGGGAAAATTATTTCCTGGCCACCAACAGCATTTATTACGAGATCATGCCCGCGGGCGTCGGCAAGGCTTCGGCCCTGCGGGACCTGTGCGCGCTGCTCGGCGTGCCGGTCGAAAACACCGTCGTCATCGGCGATTATTACAACGACCTCGAGATCATGCAGGCGGCGGGCTACTCGGTCGCGGTATCCAACGCCCCGCCCGAAGTAAAAGCCGCGGCCGACGAAGTGACCAACTGCACCTGTTCGGACGGCGCTGTCGGCGAATATCTCTACAAACTCATCGAGGAAGCCACCGCGCTGTAAGCGGCGGCGCAAAAGGAGGCGGGCCCCATGCGGGTGAGCGAGCTTTTACACCGGAACAGCGTGCTGCTGCACGCCGATTTGACCACGCGGGACCAGGCCATCGACCTGCTGGTCGACCTGCAGGAAGCCAACGGCGTGATCACCAACGCCACGGCCTATTATAACGAGATCAGCCGCCGCGAAGCCACCGGCGGCACCACGGCCATCGGCGAGGGCATCGCCCTGCCCCATGCGCGCAACGCGGGCGTGGCGGCCCCCGGCGTGGCCGCGCTGGGCCTGCGCCGCGGCATCGACTGGGGCGCGCCGGACGGCCGCTTGGTCGATCTCGTGTTCATGGTCGCCGCCCCGGCGGACGACCCCGGCGGCCACCTGCTGATCATGGCGCGGCTGGTCAACCTTGTGTCCGACCCCGCGCTGGTCGAAGAACTGCGCACCTGCCTCACGCCGGAGGATTTCATCCGCCGCCTCGCCCGCGCCGAAGCCTCCCGCTTCGCCTGAAAACCGTACCCCCGCCCCGGAATGCATGTGCGTTCCGGGGTGGTTTTTGTACATTCTTGTGCAACCTGTACAGCCAAACCGGCGCTTCGCTGCTTTAATTTGTTGAATTGCATCTTGCACGGGCCGCTTTGGCATGGTATACTTTATCACATTAAAGCGAAAGAGTGCCGGGCGGCCTGCGGGCGGCCGGACCTTTTGGCTCCAAGTGCAGAAAGTGAAAGAGGAGGAACCCCCATGAGAAAACGTATCCTTGCGGCGCTGACCGCCGCCAGCCTGGCCGTCTCGCTGGCGGCCTGCGGCTCCGCCGGCAGCTCGGCGGCTGCTTCCGAAAGCACGGCCGCCGGTACCGGCACGACCGAGGCCGCCGAAGAAGCCGAAGACGCTGCCGAAGGCGCAGACGCCGCCACCGGCGAAGCCTTCACCGTCGGCATCTGCCAGCAGATGCCCCATGTCGCGCTGGACGCCGCGACCCTGGGCTTCAAGGATGCGCTGGTCGAAGCGTTTGGCGAGGGCGGCGTCGAATTTGACGAACAGAACGCCCAGGGCGATTCCAACACCTGCAACACCATCGTCAACAGCTTTGTGTCCAGCGGCTATGACCTCATCATGGCCAACGGCACCAGCGCCCTGCAGGCCGCGCAGGCCGGCACGGCGGACATCCCCATCCTCGGCACCTCTGTCACCGAGTACGGCGTCGCGCTGGGCATCGACGGCTTTGACGGCACCGTGGGCGGCAACGTCTCCGGCACCAGCGACCTGGCCCCGCTCGACGAGCAGGCCCAGATGCTGGCCGACCTGTTCCCGGTGGCCGAATACCCCAACGTCGGCATGCTCTACTGCAGCGCCGAACCCAACAGCGCCTACCAGGTCGAGCAGGTCTCCAGCTTCCTGACCGAGATGGGCTACACCTGCACCGATTACTCGTTCAGCGATTCCAACGACCTCGCCACCGTTGTGACCAGCGCCTCCACGGCCTGCGACGTCATCTATGTCCCGACCGACAACACCGCCGCCTCCAACACCGAGATCATCCAGAACATCTGCCTGCCGGCCGGCGTGCCCATCATCGCCGGTGAGGAGGGCATCTGCGGCGGCTGCGGCGTCGCCACGCTGTCGATCAGCTACTATGACCTCGGCTACGCCACCGGCGAGATGGCGGTGAAGGTCCTCTCCGGCGAGGCGGACATTGCCGAAATGCCGATCGAATACGCCCCCAACTTTACGAAGAAGTACAACGCCGCCAACGCCGAAGCGCTCGGCGTTGCCATCCCCGAAGATTACGAGGCCATCGCCGCCGAGTAAACCGCCCCAAACAGACCCCACGGCAGGAAAAAGGGAAAAAGTGCTTCCCTTTTTCCTGCTTTTTTGCTATACTTTAAAAGTCTGTAACTATTTTTCGGCCCATGCGGCCTTTGTGCAGGGAGGAATGTTTCTTTTGGATATCATGGCATTGGTCAACGCGCTGCCGGGTGCGGCGGCGCAGGGCCTGATCTGGGCCATCATGGCCATCGGCGTCTACATCACCTACCGCGTGCTCGACATTGCGGACCTGACCGTCGACGGCACGCTGTGCACCGGCGGCGCGGTCTGCGTCGTCTGCATGATGAACGGCTGCAACGTCTGGGTCGCGATTTTGGCGGCCACCTGCGCCGGTCTGCTGGCCGGGCTTGTCACCGGCATCTTCCACACCTTCATGGGCATCCAGGCCATCCTGGCCGGTATCCTGACCCAGCTCGCGCTGTGGAGCGTCAACCTCAAGATCATGGGCAAGGCCAACCAGGCCATCAATGTCGATAAATACGACCTGATCGTCTCGCTGCGCTACATCAAGGGCGTGCCGCTGTACCAGAACACGATCTTTGTGGTGGCCGTTATCATCGCCGTGCTCATCGCCGTGCTCTACTGGTTCTTCGGCACCGAGCTCGGCTGCGGCATCCGCGCCACCGGCTGCAACGCGGCCATGGCGCGCGCCCAGGGCATCAACACCAACCGCAACAAGGTTCTCGGCCTCATGATCTCGAACGGCCTGGTCGCTTTGTCCGGCGCGCTGCTGGCCCAGTACCAGGGCTTTGCCGATATCAATATGGGCCGCGGCTCCATCGTCATCGGCCTGGCCGCCGTCATCATCGGCGAAGCGCTGCTCAGCCGCATCTTCCGCAACTTTGCGCTCAAGCTCGTCTCGGTGGCGGTGGGCAGCATCGTCTACTACCTTGTCTATCAGGTCGTGATCTGGTGCAAGGTGGACACCGACCTGCTCAAGGCGTTCAGCGCCGTCGTGGTTGCCATCTTCCTGGCCGTGCCGTACTGGAAGGCCAAATACTTCACCCGTGTCGACGTGCGGAAAGGGGGCAGCGGCCGTGCTTGAACTGAAAAACATCTACAAGACCTTCAACGCGGGCACCGTCAATGAAAAGGTGGCCCTCAACGGCCTGGACCTCACGCTGGAGGACGGCGACTTCGTCACCGTCATCGGCGGCAACGGCGCGGGCAAGTCGACCATGCTCAACGCCGTGGCCGGGGTCTGGCCCATCGACATGGGCCGCATCCTCATCGACGGCAAGGACATCACCCGCCTGCCGGAGCACAAGCGCGCCCAATACATCGGCCGCGTGTTCCAGGACCCGATGATGGGCACCGCCGCCACGATGGGCATTGACGAAAACCTTGCGCTGGCCGCGCGCCGCGGCGCTTCCCGCACGCTGCGCCCCGGCATCAGCAAAAAGGAGCGCGAAGGCTACCGCGCCCAGCTCGCAAGCCTCGGCCTCGGGCTGGAAACGCGCATGACCAGCAAGGTCGGCCTGCTTTCGGGCGGGCAGCGCCAGGCCATCACGCTGCTGATGGCGACCCTGAAAAAG
Organism: Candidatus Gemmiger stercoripullorum; assembly: GCA_019119365.1. GTDB lineage: Bacteria > Bacillota > Clostridia > Oscillospirales > Ruminococcaceae > Gemmiger > Gemmiger stercoripullorum. The sequence goes on from DWXD01000044.1 coordinate 54,893, forward strand.
CCCAAGCTGCTGCTGCTGGACGAACACACCGCCGCGCTGGACCCCAAGACCGCGGCCAAGGTGCTGGAACTTTCGGAAAAGATCGTGCAGGAACACCACCTGACCACGCTGATGATCACCCACAACATGAAGGACGCCATCAAGTACGGCAACCGCCTGATCATGATGTACGAAGGGCGCATCATCTACGACGTGCGCGGCGAGGAAAAGCGAGCGCTGCATGTGTCCGACCTGCTGGCCCGCTTTGAGCAGATCAGCGGCGACGCCGCCGCCAACGACCGCATGCTGCTGAGCTGAGGCTGCGCCGGGGTTTGCTTTTCCATTGGTTTCGATACACAGCCGGCAGCGCCCGTTCGGGCGCTGCCGGTTTTTGCGCAATGATTACGAAATGGTGAAAGAATTCGTAAATTTGGCTGCAAACAATTTTCAAACACGCGGGTTTGTGCTATAATGATAAGCACGAGTATTCTGCCGCTTTGGTGAGAAAGGGGAGGGGCGCATGCCTGCGTTTGACGCCGTTTTGTTCGATGTGGACGGAACGCTGCTGCATTCCCGCCCCGGCATCCTGCACACGTTCGCCTATGCGTTCCGGCAAATGGGCCTTGACCCCGCGGGCATCGACTGTACGCGGTATCTGGGCCCGCCGCTGCGCTGGAGCTTCGCGCAGCACTTTTCAAGCGAGGCGGACGTCGAGCGCGCCGTCGAACACTACCGCACGCGCTATGCGGAGGCCGGCATGCATGAATGCGCGCCGTTCCCCGGCGTCAGGGCGATGCTGGCGGCGCTGCGCGCGGCGGGGGTGTTCCTGGCCACCGCCACCTGCAAGCCGGTCGACGTCGTGCGCCCGATTTTGGCCGAACAGGGCCTTGCGCCGTATTTTGATCTCATCGGCGGCGCAAGCATGGACGCGAGCGTGGACACCAAGGCCGCCGTCATCCGGCAGGACCTGGCCGATGCGCGCCTTGCCGGCAGGCGGGTGCTCATGGTCGGCGACCGGCAGGACGACCTGCAGGGCGCGGCCGCCTGCGGCCTGCCCGCCGCCGGGGTGCTGTACGGCTACGGCAGCCGGGCGGAGCTGGAAGCCTGCCGCCCGCTTTTCCTGGCAGAGGACTGCGAAGAACTGACCCGCCGTATCCTGCAAGGGGACACGGCGCGATAGAAACAAACGGAGGGATACCCAAGCTATGAGCCGCCACAATTCCCGTATGGGCTCGTTCAGCCCCACCCAGCGCCGCGCCTGTATCGTGCTTGTTCTGTGCGTGCTGGCCGTCATCCTCAGCGCCGTGTTCTCCTGGGGGCTGCTGCCTGGTCTGCTCGGCCGCGGCGGCGGCCGGACCGGCGACTATGACCCGGACCAGTACCCTGTCGATACCACGCTGGGCAGCGTTCTGCCCGCCTCTGCCGCCGACGGCAGCTACCTGTCCTCGACCGTGTTCGTGGGCGGGCCGTATACAGACTCTCTGTACACCACCGGCCAGATCACGCTGGACCAGTACCTGGGCGCCGACGGCCTGACCATCGGCGATATCCTGCAGCGCTCCTGCATCAGCTTTGCCCAGGACTCGAACACCTATACCGTGCCCCAGGCGCTTGCCAAAATGAAGCCCCGCCGCGCCATCATCACGCTGGGCGGCGCCGATTTGGACGGCGCGACCGTCGACAGCTTCATCATGGACTACCGCAACGTGCTGCGCTCGCTTTCGACCGCCTACTCTTACTGCGATCTGATCGTCAACGCGCTGCCGCCGGTGGCGGAAACCAGCGAGGGCGCCGCTGCGCGCCAGACGCTGATCGACCAGATCAACCAGCAGCTGGCGATCGTCTGCAACGAGGACGGCTACAAGTTCCTCAACAGCGCCGAGGTCCTCAAGGCGGACACCGGCTTTGCCGACCCGACCTATTTTGAGGGCAACGGCTACAACGCCTCCGGCGCACGCACGGTGCTCGACTACGCCGCGGCCCACGCCTGGCAGTCGGACGACCGCCGCCCCGATACCAACGACATCCCCGTGCGCGCCCAGCAGCCCGCCGCCGCGCCCACAGCCGGGCCGACGCCGTCGGCCACGCCGGGCAAGTTCACCGCCAGCTACGAGGTCGAGGACCCCGACACGGGCTCGCTCAAGAGCGGCGACAAGAGCGGCGTTTCGGAGCTTTCGTTCGAGGATGTGGAGCCCGGCGAGCCGATCTCGGTCACAGCCGTCCCGGCCGAAGGTTATGAGTTCTACCAGTGGAGCGACAACCAGACCAGCGCCACCCGCTACGACATCGTCACGCGCGATATCTCAGTCACGGCGATGTTCAACAAAAAGGTCACCGTTGTTCTGACCATCAACGAGGGCGACCGGAACATCCGCCTCGGCGAGAGCGTCGTCTTCCACTCCACCCTCAAGGTCGACGATAAGGACGGCAACACCGACAACGTCCAGTGGGCCGTCAACGGCGACCTTGTCCGCAACGGCTACAGCTTTGAGTTCAAGCCCGAGGCCGAAGGCACCTACACCATCCGCGCGGGCATCGAGATCGAGGGCGTCTACGCCTCGCAGGAGGTCACGGTCACGGTCGAAAAACCGGCCACCAGCATCTCGATCAGCGGCTCGGATTCGATCCGCGCCGGGGAGTCTGTCACCCTCACCGCCAAAGTGGAGAACGGCTCCGGCGATACGACCTGGTCCTGCGAGCAGCTGCCCGGCTGGTCCGCCACCGGCTCTACGGCGCAGTTCAGCGCCGACTCGGTGGGCCGCTACTACATCAAGGCGACGAACAACGGCGCCAGCAGCGAATTTGAGCTCAATGTCGAGGCCGCCCCGACGCCGGAGCCGGACCGCGGCGACGAGCACAAGGACGACAACGACGACGAAGAAGATTGATCCCAACAGGAGCAGACCATGGCATACTATACCTGTCTTTTGCTCGATGCAGACAACACGCTGCTCGATTTTGACGCGGCCGAGCGCAAGGCGCTGGCCGACACCCTCATCCATTACGACCTGCCCCACGACGAAGCGGCGCTCGACACCTATCACCAGGTCAACCGCCGCCTGTGGGACAGCCTGGCCAAAGGCGAGCTCAACAAAAACCGGCTGTTTGCCATCCGTTTCGGCCAGTACCTCAAGGCGATGGGCCTGCCGGATAACGGCAAAGGCCGCGAAATGAACGAATTTTACGAAGACCTGCTTTCGACCCACGCCGACCTTTTGCCCGGCGCGCTGACCGCGCTGGACGAACTGGCCGAAGTCGCCACGCTGGCCATCGTCTCCAACGGCGCGTACAAGGTGCAGAGCGCCCGCATCGCCGATTCCGGCATCGCCCGCTTTATGGACGGCGTCTATATCTCGGAAAAGGTCGGGGCCTCCAAGCCGTCGGCCCGCATCTTCGACGCCGCGCTGCGCGACCTTGGCGTCAACGACCGCAGCCGCGTGCTCGTCGTCGGCGACGATCTGCTCGCCGACATCCGCGGCGGCCAGAGCGCCGGGCTGGACACCTGCTGGGTCAACTTTGACGGCCGCGAAAACGAAAGCGGTGTGGAACCCAAATATACGATCGGCTCCTACGAGGCGCTGTACCACATCGTCATGGAGCCCGAAGAACTTGAAAATCTTGGCGCCCGCAACCGCCGCCACCGCAACGATTGACGCGATGCCGCTGCCGCCCCGGGCAGCGGCATTTTTGGCGCGGGCGCATCCAACGAAACAACGAAAGGTTTGAATACCATGCTGATCGAACTGCAGGACCTTGGCCGCAGCTTTGGCGAGCGCGAGGTCCTGGCCGGTGTGACGGCCAACGTGGAAAAAGGCGACCGCATCGGCATCATCGGTGCCAACGGCACCGGCAAGACCACGCTGCTGCGCATCCTGTGCGGCGAACTTGCGCCGGATACGGGCACGGCCGCTTTCGCCCGCGGCGTCACCTGCGGCTACCTGGAACAGACCGGCCGCCTGGAGCCGGGCCGCGATATCTACGACACGATGCGCCAGGCGTTCTCCCCGGCGCTGGCCGCCATGCAGCAGCAGGAATCGCTGCAAAAGCAGCTCGCCCACGCCGCGCCGGACCAGATCCCCGCCATCGAGGAACAGATCGCCCGCTGTATCGCCGTCATTGACGCGATGGACGCCTACAACATGGACACCCAGATCCGCAAGGTGCTCAACGGCATGGGCTTCCCGGAAAACACCTGGGAGAAAAAGGCCGGCGTGCTTTCGGGCGGGGAACAGACCCGCCTGCGCCTGGCGCGCCTGCTGCTCGAGCGCCCCGACGTGCTGATTCTGGACGAACCCACCAACCACCTGGACCTGACCACGATGGATTGGCTGGAAACTTATCTCAAGGCCTACCGCGGCGCGGTGCTTGTCGTCAGCCACGACCGCTATTTTCTCGACGCCGTCTGCACCCGCATCTGGGAGCTGGCGGGCAAGACCATCGTGACCTACAAGGGCAACTATTCGGCGTACCTGCCCCAGCGCGAAGCCGCCGACGAACGCCAGCAGAAGTTGCACGACGCCGCCGTCGAAAAGGCCGCCAAGCTGCAGGATTACATCGACCGCAACCTTGTGCGCGCCTCCACGACCAAAATGGCCCAGAGCCGCCGCAAGCAGCTGGAAAAGCTCGAGATCGTCGACGCGCCCGAGCGCCCCGGCCGCGGGCTCAATTTCCGCTTTGAATACGACATCGAGCCGTATGAGGAGCTCGTCATCATGAAGGGCCTGACCATCCGCATCGGCGAGCGCACGCTGCTGGAACCGCTGGATTACACGGTCCGCCGCGGCGACAAGCTCGTCATTGCCGGGCCCAACGGCACGGGCAAATCGACGCTTTTGCAGGTGCTGGACGGCAAGCGCCGCCCCTCCGGCGGCATGGTGCGCCTGGGCTCCGGGGCCAAGGCGGGCGTTTTCACCCAGCAGCAGGCGCGCCGCGCCGGCCGCGTCATCGACGCGATCTGGAACCAGTACCCGCGCTTTACCGAGCTCGAAGTCCGCAGCCACCTGGCCCGCTTCGGCTACCGCGGCGAGGAAGTCTTCAAGGACTGCGCGACGCTGTCCGGCGGCGAGGCCGCCCGCCTGCGCTTTGCCGAGCTCGCGCTCGAACGCCCGAACCTGATGTTTCTGGACGAGCCGACCAACCACCTCGACATCTATATGCGCGAAAGCCTGACCCAGGCGCTGGCCGCCTACACCGGCACGCTGCTGCTCGTCACCCACGACCGCTACCTGATGCAGACGCTCGGCTGCCCGATCCTCTACCTTGAAGACGGCAAAGCGACGTTCTACCGTGATTTTGCCGCCCTGCATGCGCAGGACACTGCCCCGGCCGCCCCGCGCGCCGCCGCGCCGAAGGATGCCCCGGCGCGCGGCGGCTACGGCAAGGAGCAGCGCCGCCGCCGCGCCGAGCTGCGCGCCCGCATCAAGGCACTGGAGGACGAGATCGAGGACCTCGGCGCGCACATCGTTGAACTGGAAAACGAGCTGAACGACCCGCAGGTCCTGCGCGACCATCTGCTCGTACGCGATAAATGCGACGAACTGGACGACGCGCGCTTCCACCAGCAGGAAAAATTTGACGAGTGGGAACGCCTGAGCGAGGAGCAGGAACGCCTGGAAGCCGAGGACGCCTGATACTTTTACGCAACTGTAACTTGCTTTCTGGTCAAAACGCGGTATACTAATTTTAAAAATGCCGTAAACTGTGCCCAAAACGCGGCGCTGCGCCGCAAAACTGCGAACGGGGAACCGAGTTGGAAACGAAGATCATCATCGCTACGCATAAGCCTTACTGGATACCGGACGATCCCATGTATCTGCCGGTACAGATGGGGCATGCCATCCACCCGGATATCGGCTATACCGGCGACGATACCGGCGAGAACATCTCCGACCGCAACTGGAATTTCTGCGAGCTGACCGGGCTGTACTGGGCCTGGAAAAACATCGAGGCCGATTACATCGGCCTTGTGCACTACCGGCGCTACTTTGCCAGCCGGGCCAACCGCTTTGCGCCCAAGCGCCAGCGCGTCATCCGGCACGAGGAGCTCGACCAAATCCTCGCCACCACCAACGTGATCCTGCCGCAGGAGCGCCACTATTACATCGAGACCAACTACACCCAGTACATCCACGCCCACCACAAGCAGGACCTCGTGGTCACGCGGGCCATCATTGCGCGCAAATGCCCGGAGTATCTGCCCGCCTACGACCTCTACATGTCCAAGACCCACGGCCACCACTTCAACATGTTTGTGATGAAGCGGGAACTGCTGGATCACTACTGCACCTGGCTGTTCGATATCCTGTTCGAGCTCGAGCGCGAACTGGACATCTCCCACTATTCGGTCAACGACAAGCGGGTGTTCGGCTTTGTCAGCGAGCGCCTGCTCGACGCCTGGCTCAGCACCAACAACATCTCTTACGAGGAACTCGCCGTGCTCTACATGGAGCCGCAGCACTGGCTGCGCAAGGGCAGCGCCTTTGTGTGGCGCAAGCTGTTCCCCAAAAAGGACTGAACGAACGTGCAAACGCAACGCATCGCCGCCGTCGTCGTCACCTACAACCGGCTGCCGCTGCTGCGCCGCTGCCTGGCGGCGCTGGCCGCCTGCCGCGCGGCGTGCCCGGGCGCGGCGCTGGATATCTGGGTCGTGGACAACGCCAGCACCGACGGCACCGCCGCGGCGCTGGCCGCCTGGCAGGACCCCGGCCTGCATTACCGCAACACCGGGCGCAACCTGGGCGGGGCGGGGGGCTTTGCCTGGGGCCTGCGCGCCGCCGCGGCCGAAGCCTATGACTTTTACTGGATCATGGACGACGACACGCTGCCCGAACCCGGCGCGCTGGCCGCGCTGCTGGCGGCCCACGCCGGGCTGGGCGGCCGGTACGGCTGGCTTTCCTCCCGCGCGCTCACGCCGCAGGGCTGCGACCAGCCCATGAACCGCCAGCGCCGCACGCCCTACCGCGACATCGCCGGGTACGGCGAAGCGCTCGTGCCCTCGGTCATGGCGAGCTTTGTCTCGCTGTTTGTGCCGGGGGACGTTGTGCAGGAATACGGCGTGCCCATCGCCGAATTCTTCATCTGGTCCGACGATTGGGAGTATACCCGCCGCATCTCCCGCGCGCTGCCCTGCTACACCGTCCCGGCCAGCCGCGTCGTCCACGCAATGCAGAACACAGCGCCCTGCAACATCGCTCTCGACGTGCCCGCCCGCTGGGAGCGGTACCGCTATTTTTACCGCAACGACGTCTATCTCTACCGGCGCGAAGGCCCGGCCGGGTGGCTGTGGCTGCTTTGCAAGGACCTCTGGCACAGCGCCCAGGTGCTTGTGCGCCCCGGCGCGCGCAAAGCCTACCGCCTGGGCATCATCTGGGGCGGTTTTGCCGCCGGGGTCCGCTTTGCCCCGCCCGTGCCCGCGCTGGCGCCGCCATCGGAACCGCAATGAAAAAACAACGTCTCCTCAACATCCTTTCGCAGACCGCCGGTCCCTGCCGGGCGGTCGCTTTTGATGTGTTCGATACGCTTTTGTTCCGGGATACGGCCTGCCCGTCCGATGTGTTCCGCTTGATGGAGCGCACGGGCGAAGCCGCGCCCGGCTTTGCGCAGCGCCGCTTGGACGCCGAGGCCGCCGCCCGCCGCCCGCATGCGGAAGTAACGCTCGCCGAAATTTACGCGCAGCCCGCGCTGCAGGGGGCTGCCCCGACCGCCGAGTGCGCGGCCGAGTTGCGGGCCGTGCATGCCGACGCCGCCCTGCTGGCCGCGGCGCGCGCGTGCAAGGCGCGCGGCCTGGCCGTCTATGTCGTGTCCGACATGTACCTGCCCGAAACGCAGGTCACGGCCATGCTGCGCCGCTGCGGCTTCGATTTCCTCGACGGCGTCTTCGTCTCCTCGGAATATGGCGTGCAGAAGCGCAGCGGGCGGCTGTTCCGGCTGTTCCTGCAAAAGACCGGCCTCAACCCGCGGCAGGTGCTGTTTGTCGGCAACGACCGCCGGGCCGACGCCCTCGGCGCGGCGCTGGCGGGCATCCGCTGCCTGCTGGTCCCGCCGCCCGCCGCCCCGGCTTATTACGCGCCGCCGCAAAACCCGGAACAGGGCGCGCTGCGGGCGTTTGTGCAGAACCGCCCAAACGCGGGCGGCCCGGCCGCCCGGGTCGGTTTCGGCCTGCTGGGGCCGCTGCTGGCGGGGTTCGCCGCCTGGCTGCGCCAGCAAAAAGAACGCCATCCCGGCGCGCGGCTTGTGTTCCTTGCGCGCGATATGGACCTTGTGCGCCGCCTGTACGCGCAGGCGGCCCCGGGCGAAGAAACCGGCTACCTGCGCGTTTCGCGGCGCAGCCTCTGCCCGGCGCTTTTGCAGCGCCCGCTGGGCGAAGCGGCGCTCGACCTTCTGGCCGACGCGCTGCCCCGCCAGCGGCTGACCGCCGCGCAGGCGCTCGGCTATCTTGGCTTTGCGCCGGGCACGGCGCTGCCCGGCATGGCGGATACCGCAGCGGTCGACCTGCGCACCCGCCCGCTGCCCGCCGCCACGCGGGACTTCCTGCGCGCCGCGGCGGCGCTGGGCAAAGGCCCGGCCGGGCAGGAGGTCCGCCGCCAGGCGCAGCTTGTGCGCCGCTATCTGGCGGAGCAGGGCGTCGGCCGCGGACCGCTGCTGCTTGTCGATATCGGCAGCGGCGGCACGACCCAGCGCATTCTGGAAGAACTCACCGGCTGCGCGCTGCACGGGCTCTACCTTGCCTGCGATGCGCGCCTGCACCGGCATCTGCCGCCGGAGCGCGCGCAGGCGTTCCTGTTCGGCGGCCAGCCCGCGCCGCTGTGGTACTGGGCGGGCCAGCCGATGCTGGAGCGGCTGATCTCCGAACCCTGCGCCCCCACCGCCCGCTACGCCCAGACCCCGGCGGGCGTGCAGCCGCAGGCGGGGGAAACGGCGGACGCCGCCGCGGCCGATGCGCCGCAGCGCCGCATCATTGAAGCCGCGCGCCGCGGCGCGCTGGATTTCGCGGCCGCCTGGCGCGCCGGGGCCTGGGGCGCGCTGCCGCCGCCCGCAGACTATGCGGCCGAAGCGCTGCTGCGCCTGATCCGCGACCCGCAAACGGCGGAGGCCGACGTCCTCGGGGACCTGACCGTCGAGGACGGCGGCGTCTGGCCGCTGGCCGCGCCGCAGCCCTGGCGGGCCTACCTGCGCGCGCCGCGCCGCTTTGCGCAGGACCTGGCCGCCGCGCGGTGGAAGACCGCGTTCCTGCGCCGGGCGCTGCGCCTGCCGCTGCCCTACGGCCGTGTGTATGCGGCGCTCAAAACACGAAAAGGCGGGTGATCCCGATGGAAAAACGGACAGCGCCGCTGTTCAGCATCATCATGCCGGTCTATAACGCCGCCGCCACGCTGGAGGCCGCGGCCCGCAGCGTGCTGGACCAGGGCGAGCGCAGCCTGGAACTGCTGCTTGTCGACGACGGTTCGGCCGACGAAAGCCTCGCCATCGCCCGGCGCCTTGCCGCGGCCGATGCGCGCGTGCGGGTGTTCGCCCAACAGAACGGCGGCATCTGCGCCGCGCGCAACTGCGCGCTCGCGGCGGCACGGGGGGAGTACGTCGGCTTCTGCGACGACGACGACCTCTACCTGCCCGGGGCGCTGCACGCGGTCGCCGCGCAGATCCGCCAGACCGGCGCCGACGTCGTGCGTGCCGGGTATGAGCTCTGGCGCGAGAACGCCGCCGGGCGGCCCGTGCAGCTGCCCCACCCGGTCGGGGAGCCCTGCGCGCTGGACCCTGCGCCGGACGGCGCGGCCTATCTGGCGTTTCTTGCGCACAGCGGGCCGCAGTTTGTGTGGAACGCATGGTACCGCCGCGCGTTCCTTGGGGATTTGCGCTTTGACGAGCGCTGCCGCAGCGGGCTCGAGGATTTTATCTTCAACGCCGCCGTCTATGCGGCCGCCCCGCGCGCCGTCTACACGCCCGCGCCCACCTGCCGCCACTTTGAAAATGCGGACAGCACCTCCCGCGCCGTGGCCGCCGCCGTGGCGGCCCGGCTTGAAGCGCTGCCCGCCTGGGCCGCGGCGGAACACGCCGCGGCCAAAGCCCGCAGCGCGCACGGCGAACTGCCCGGCGTCTGGGCTTCGCGCCAGGCGGAGCTCATCACGTTCCTTTTGCACCAGCTGCGGGACAGCCGTGCCGAAAAACCGGCGGCCGAAGCCGCCTGGCAGGCGCTGCGCCGGGCGCTGGCCCCCTATGCGAACCCGGCCCCGGGCCTTGACTTTTTGCGCGTGGCAGGGCAAAATAAAAAGAAAGCCGCCGCGCTGGCGCTGTACGCGCTGCGCCTAACCGGCCTTTACCGCTACCTTCCCAACCAGGAGGAGAGATCACTGCAATGAAAACCATCCTTGTGACCGGCGCCGCCGGGTACATCGGCCGCCATGTCGTCAAGACCGCGCTGGATATGGGCCACCGGGTCATCGCCGCGGATTTCGCCTTCAAGGGCGTGGATGAGCGCGCCGAATTCTGCGACGTTCCGCTGTTCAGCGGCGACAAGAACATCTATAAGGCGCTCGGTTCGCCCGATGTCTGCATCCACCTGGCCTGGCGCGACGGCTTCCGCCACAACGCTTCCAGCCATATGAAAGACCTGTCCAGCCATGTCGTGTTCTGCAACAACATGGCTGCGGGCGGCCTGCCGCTGCTGACCGTCATGGGCACCATGCACGAGGTCGGCTACTGGGAGGGGGCCATCACGGCCGACACCCCCTGTGCGCCGCAGAGCCAGTACGGCATCGCCAAAAACGCGCTGCGCCAGAGCCTGATGCTTTCGCTGCCCGCCACGGGCTGCCGCCTGCACTGGCTGCGCGCGTACTACATCACCGGCGACGAAGCGCACGGCAGTTCGATCTTTGCCAAGATCACCCAGGCCGAGCTGGACGGCAAAAAGACCTTCCCGTTCACGACCGGCAAAAACAAATACGACTTTATCGACGTCGACCGCCTCGCGCAGATGATCGTCGCGGCCAGCGTGCAGGACAAGGTCGGCGGCATCATCAACGTCTGCACCGGGCAGCCGCAGTCTCTGGCCGACCGGGTCGAGCAGTTCCTGCGCGAAAAACAGTACAAGATCCGCCTGGACTACGGCGCTTTCCCCGACCGCCCCTACGACAGCCCCGGCGTCTGGGGCGACCCGGCGCAGATCAACGCCATCCTGCAGGACGCGGGCCTGCAATAACCCGAACACCCGAAAGGAATGTCCATGAAACGCCTGGGAATCTTTTTCTTTTTTGAAAAAAACGGCTATGTCGACGATTTTGTCACCTACTACCTCGCCGACCTTGTCAAAAACCTGAGCGAGCTCGTCATCGTCTGCAACGGCAAGCTCAGCGAGAGCGGCCGCGCGGCGTTTGAGCGCTTCACCGGCAACATCGTCGTGCGCGAAAACAAGGGCCTGGACGTCTGGGCCTACAAGACCGCGCTGGACCAGTACGGCTGGGACCGCCTGGCCGCCTTTGACGAGGTCGTGATGACCAACGCGACGCTGATGGGCCCGGTGCGCCCGCTCAAAGAGATGTTTGACGCGATGGCGGAAAACCCGGACCTCGATTTCTGGGGCCTGACCGTCCACCACGGCGCCGAGGGCAACCCCTTTAAGGGCAAGCATATCTTCAGCTACCTGCCCGTGCACATCCAGTCCCACTTCATCGTCTACCGCAAAAAGTTCCTGCAAAGCCCCGACCTGCAGAAATACTGGAACGAGATGCCGATGATCGAAAGCTACAACGACTCGGTCCAGCGGTACGAAGCGGTGTTCACCAAGATCTTTGCCGACAAGGGCTATAAGTGGGACGTCTATGTCAAGACGGACGATCTGCGGGAATTTACCGATTACCCGCTGCTTGTCTGCCCCGCGCGCCTGCTGCGGGACAAAAAATGCCCGCTGTTCAAGCGCCGCAGCTTCATGCACCCGTATGAAGCCTACCTCAACGACACGGCGGGCGAGCCGGTGCGCGAGCTTTACGCCTACCTGCGGGACGAGACCTCCTACCCGCTCGACCTTGTCTGGTCCAACATGATCCGCACGATGCACCCGTTCGACTTCACGCGCAACCTTGGCCTCACGCGGGTGATCCAGCCGCAGCTGCAGGATCCGGACCTGGCGCAGCGGCTGCGCGCGGCGCGCCGCATCGCGCTGGCCATGCACCTCTATTTCATGGACATGCTGCCCCAGAGCCTTGCGTTTGCGGCCAACTTCCCGCCCGAGACCGACGTCTTCATCTCGACCGACACACAGGAAAAGAAGGAGCAGATCGAGCAGGCGTTTGCCGCCTGCGGGCTGCACAGCGTCACGGTGCTCGTGGTCGAAAACCGCGGCCGCGATGTGGCCGCCTTCCTGTGCGACCTGGCCCCGCGCCTGCAGGGGTATGACTACGCCTGCTTCATGCACGACAAAAAGGCCATCCAGACAAAGCCCGGCAGCGTCGGCGCCAGCTTTGGCTATGTCTGCAACGAAAATATCTGCAAAAACGCGGCCCATGTGCAGAACATCCTGTGCGAATTCGAGCGCGACCCGCGCCTGGGCCTGCTGTGCCCGCCGTTCCCCACGCACGGACTGTATTTCATGAACATGTGTTCCAACGGCTGGGGCCCCAACTTTGACAACACCAAAGCCCTGATCAAGACCCTCGGCCTGGATGTGCCGGTCTCGGGTGAAAAAATGCCGCTCGCCCCGTTCGGCAGCGTGTTCTGGTTCCGCGTGCGCGCGCTGGAGCCGCTGTTCACCAGGGGCGGCGCCGGCGGCTGGCAGCACGACGATTTCCCGCCCGAACCGCTGCCGCAGGACGGCACGATCAGCCACGCCATCGAGCGCGTCTATCCGTTCGTGGCCCAGGGCGCGGGCTACTACCCGGCCGAGGTCATGAGCGCCGATTTCGCCGTCGCCCGCCTGGATGCGATGCAGGCGTATGCGGCGGGGCTCATCCGCCCGCTGGCGCGCGTGTTCGACTGCACGACCTTCGGCAACGCCGCCATGTCGGCGGTCGGCTTTGCCGCCAGGCGGCATTTCGGGCTGTTCCAGACCTATGGCCCCTATGCGAACAGCAAGCGCCGCCGCGCCCGCAACTGGCTGCGCGACCGCATGTCCCCCGGGGCATACAAGAACATGATGCGCGCCAAACGCGCCGTCTTCGGCCCCCACGGCGCGCCCTACGAAGACTGAGACAGCAGCGAGACCCTATGAAAAAACGGCTTGTGATCTACTTCCACTACGACCCCCGCGGGCAGGCTGACGAGGCCTGCCGTTTTGCGGTGCGCGCGGTGCTCGGGCAGGCGCAGGCCGTCTTTTTTGTCACAAACGGCCGCCTGGACGCCGAAAGCCGCGCCTGGGCGCAGAGCGCCGGCGTGCGCCTGCTCGAGCGCGAGAACGCCGGTTTCGACGTCGGGGCCTACCAGGCGGCGCTGAACTGCCTGGGGCGCGCGGCGCTCGACGCCTATGACGAGATCGTGCTCATGAACTATACCCTGGCCGGGCCGGTGCGCCCGCTGGGGGCGATGTTCGCCGCGATGGACGCGCGCGCCGGCCTTGATTTCTGGGGCCTCAGCCGCCACTATGCCATGCGCAGCCGCCGGTTCGGCGGGCGGCGCGGGGCGGTGCCGGAGCATCTGCAGTCGCATTTTATCGCGGTGCGTCGCCCGATGTACGACGCGTTCTGGCAGTATTGGCAGGCGATGGAACTGCCCCAGAGCTATGAGGGCTCGGTCGCCGGGCATGAGACGCGCTTCACCGCCCACTTCGCCGCACTCGGCTTTCGCTGGGACAGTTTCCTTGACGGCGAGCGCTGGCGCGGCGTCTTTGTCAACCCGCTCATGGCCTGCCCGCAGCAGCTTATTGCGGCGGAGGGCTGCCCGTTTTTCAAGCGGCGCAGCTTCTTCACCCCCTGGGCGGACGAACTGCGCCGCACCGACGGCCTGGCCGCCCGCCGTTTGTACGACTGGCTCAAGGCGGAGGGAACGTATCCCGTCGACGCTTTGCTGCGCGCGCTGCTGCCCGCCCAGCCGCTGGCGGACCTGGCCCGCAACCTGCACTGGCATTTTCTGCTGCCTGCGGCCGGGGCGGGGCAGGCGCTGGAACCGCTCACGCCGCAGCAGCTTGCGGGCGGCGCGGCGCTTGATGCGCAGAAGTTCTATTTCCTGCCGCTGCCGCTGCCCGAAACCCAGCCCGCCCGCTATTATGCGCAGGCGGCCGTGTGGGACGCCGCGCAGCGGCAGGCGGCCGCGGCGCTGCTTGCCCAGCAGCCGCTGCTCGGCATCGTGGGCCCGGCGCTGCCGCTCTACCCGGGCTGTGTGCAGGGCCGCCTGCGCCGCTGGCGGCGCGAAGCCCCCGCCGTGCGCGCCGCCGCGCAGGCGCTCGGTTTGAACGTGCCGCTCACGGCGGACGCCCCGCCGCTGCCCTGCGGCTGCGCGGTGGTGCGCGGGGCGGCTTTCCCGCACGGCCTGCCGCCGCTGCGCACGCCCGCCGACGCCTGGCTGCTGCCGCTGGCCGCCCAGCAGCAGGGCTGGGGCGCCGCCACGGCCGAGGACGCCGCCCAGGCCCTTGCCCGCGCTGACCTGCAGCCGGTGCTGCAGCAGGCGCTCAGCTGGCCGCAGGCCGCCAAAAGCTGCGTGCGCGCCGCCAAACACGCCCTGCTTGCAAAGGAGGATACCGAATGACCGCCAGAAAGCCGCGGCTGTTTTACCTGGATTTCATCCGCACTGTGGCCCTTGTCAGCATCCTCATCATCCATTTCAACGCCACGGTCACGGGGTATTTCACGCTGCCGTCGCACCTGTTCGGCAGCACGCTGCCGTTCGGCATCTACCTCGGCGATTTCGGTTCCTCGCTGTTTTTCATCGTGTCGGGCGCGGCGCTGTGTTATACGTCGCCGGAGCCTTTCTCGGTTCCCGCTTTTTACAAAAAGCGGGCCCGCGCGGTCTACCCCATGTTCTGGCTGGCCTGGGCGCTGTGCTTCACGGTCCGCTTTACAACGGTCCCGGGCGCTTTTGCCGGGGCAAAGGGGGCCACGCTCCTGCTCACGGCGCTGGGGCTTGACCACTTTGCCGTTGCGGCCGGCTGGGTGCACACCGACTTCGCCTGTGTCGGCGAATGGTTTTTGGGCAGCATCCTGTTTTTGTACCTTGTGTTCCCGCTGCTCCTGTGGCTGTGCCGCCGCGGCCGCGCGGCGCGCTGGGGCGGCTTTGCGGCGGCCTGCGTGCTCGGCGTCGCCGTGCACCTGGCCGGGTGGGACGCGCGCCTTGTCGCCATCCACCTGCCGGAATTTTTCTTCGGCATGCTGTTCGTCTCGCTCGCCCGGCGCGCCCAGGCGGCGGCGCTCGGCGTCTCGCTGGCCGGGCTGGCGGCGCTGTGGGGGCTGGGCGGCGGCGCGGCGGACAGCAAGATCCTCTGCGCGCTGTTCAGCGCCGCCGTGTTTGCGGCGCTGGCCCTGGTCTCGCCGCTTTTGCGCCGGGGCCCGTTTGAGCGCCTGTGCGCGCTGCTGGGTAAATATTCCTACGCGGTCTTCCTGTGCCACCATGTTCTGATCCAGCGCCTTGTGCGCGGGTTCGACCTCTCGCTGCTTACCCGGCGGGACACAGTGCTGCTGTTCTTTGCCTACCTTGTGGCCACGGCCGCCGTCTCGGCGTTTTTGTTCTGGCTGGACGCCAGGGTGCGCGCCGGGGCCGCGGCGCTCTGGCGCGGCGCGCCGCGCTGAAGGATTTCGCCCCGCCGCCCGGCGGGGCGCTGCTTTTGCGGCGTTTTTTGGCGCGGCCTATGTACAAAACCCGGCCGGTAGGCTATAATGAAAATAACTGTAAAGCGCCGCGCCCCGGCGCATCGGCAACGCAAAACCGGAATATGAAAGGGGAGACCGACTGTGCCGCAATTTTCCGTCACCCTCGCCAAGATCGCGGAAGAATCCAACCTGATCACCCTCTACGCCCCCAGGGACCTTGCCGAGACCAAGGTCGTCACGGCCGAGGTGTACCGCCCCGGCATCTTCCTGGCCGGGTACTACCAGTTCTTTGACCGCACGCGCATCCAGATCATCGGCCTGACCGAACTTTCCTATCTGCAGGAGCTGGACCCCGCCGTGCGCCGCAGCCACATTGAAAAGCTGTTCTCCTTTGCGCCCCCGGCCGTCATCCTCTCCCGCGGGCTGGAGCCGCTGCCCGAAATGATCGAGTTCGCCAAAACCTACGGTGTCACGCTGCTGCGCTCGGGCGAGATGACCAGCCCGCTGATGAGCAGCCTGATCACGACGCTGAACACCGAGCTGGCCCCGCGCATCACGCGCCACGGCGTTCTGGTCGAAGTCGCGGGCGAAGGCATGCTGATCCTGGGCGATTCCGGCGTCGGCAAGAGCGAGACCGCCATCGAGCTGGTCAAGCGCGGCCACCGCCTTGTGGCGGACGACGCCGTCGAGCTGCGCAAGGTCTCCTCGCACAAGATCATGGGCATGGCCCCGGCCAACATCCGCCACTTCATCGAACTGCGCGGCATCGGCATCATCAACGTGGCCCGCCTGTTCGGCGCGGGCGCCGTCAAAAACAGCGTCGAAGTCGAGATGGTCATCGAGCTCGAACCGTGGGAGCGCACCAAAAACTACGACCGCACCGGCCTTGAATACAATACTTACGACATTCTCGGCGTGCCGGTGCCCAGCATGCTGATCCCGGTCATGGCCGGGCGCAACCTGGCCGTCATCCTGGAGACGGCGGCCATCAACAACCGCCAGAAGGAAATGGGCTACAACGCCGCGCAGGAGCTCATCAACAGCCTCGGGCTGCAGGGCGACATCGGCGTCGGCCTGTGACCGCCACAAAAGGAAGGATCTATGCAAATCATCGCAGACCTGCACACCCACACGCTGTGCGCCACCCACGCCTTTCACACGCTGCTGGAGATGGCCGCGGCGGCCAAAGCCATGGGCTACCGCGCCCTGGCCGTGACCGACCACGCGCCCGCCATGCCCGATGCGCCGCATCTGTGGCATTTCGGCAACTTCAGCGCGCTGCCGCGCGTCATTGACGGCGTGGCCATGCTCTACGGCGCGGAAGTCAACGTGATGGACACGCTGGGCGGGCTCGATCTGCCAAACAGCCTTCTGCGCGGGATGGACTGGGTCGTGGCCTCCATCCACAGCCCCTGCATCCCCGGCATCCTGACCGAGCGCGAGGCCACCCGCCTGTGGCTCGGCGTGGCCGAAAACCCTTATGTGGACTGCATCGGCCATTCGGAGCAGCAGCACTATAAATACGACTACGACCTTGTTGCCAAAGCCTTTGCCAAAAACAACAAGGTGGTGGAATTCAACGGCAATTCGTTCCAGGTCCGGCGCGACGGCGCCGCCAACATGCGGGCGCTGCTGCGCGCCTGCCGGGACAACGGTTGCCGCATTGCGCTCAACAGCGACGCGCACAGCATCCGCCAGATGCAGGAAAATATGGCGGCGCTGTGCGCCCTTGTGGAGGAAGAACATTTCCCGCCGGAGCGGATCGTCAACGCAAGCACCGCCGCGCTTGCGGCGGAACTTGCGCGCCACGGCCGCGCCTGCGCACGGGAGATCGGAGGAATATTCGTATGAAATACACCATCGGCATCGACCTGGGCGGCACCACCATGACCGCCGGCGTCGTCAATGAAGCGTGTGAGATCGTCGGCAAGCTGACCTGGCCCACCCGCCTGCCGCGCCCGTCCAAGGACCTGGAAAAGGCGATGACGGAGCTGTGCCGCACCGTCGCCGGCCAGTGCGGCGTCTCGTTTTCGGATGTCGAGTATGTCGGCATCGGCACGCCGGGCAGCGTCAACTTCACCACCGGCTTCGTGGGCTACAACACGAACTTCGGCTACTATGACTGGAACCTCGGCCCCGACATGGCCGCGCTGCTCGGCTGCCGCGTCTATGTCGAGAACGACGCCAACGCCGCCGCTTTCGGCGAATACCTTGCGGGCGGCGCCAAGGGCTATCAGGACGCCGTCATCATCACGCTGGGCACCGGCATCGGCAGCGGCATCATCCTCTCGGGCAAGATTTTGCGCGGGTTCAACTTTGCCGCCGGGGAGATGGGCCACACCGTCATCGTCAAGGACGGCCGCCCCTGCAACTGCGGCCGCCGCGGCTGCTGGGAGCGCTACGCCTCCTCCCGCGCGCTCAGCGAGGACACGCGCGAGGCCATGCGCCAGGACCCCGACACGCTGATGTGGAAGATTGCGGGCGACCTGGACCACGTCAACGCCAAGACCTCCTTCGACGCGATGGAAGCCGGGGACGCCACGGCCCGCAAGGTCGTGGACAACTGGATCGGCTATGTCGCCTGCGGCGTGGCCAACGTTGTCAACACCTTCCAGCCGGAGGTCGTCTGCATCGGCGGCGGCGTGTCCAACCAGGGCGAGGTCCTGCTCGCGCCCGTCCGCGCGATCGTGGAGCAGGAGACCCGCAACATCACCAGCGGCAGCTGCCCGGCCATCTGCGCCTGCCAGCTGCACAACGACGCCGGCGTGATCGGCGCGGCCCGTCTGGCCGAATCCATCTGAGCCCCAAGGAGGCAACTATGGCGGTATCCATCCCCGAACTGCTGCAGGACCTGCGGGCAGAAACCCTGCCCTGCACCGAAAACGAGCCCCTGGCCCGGCACACGACCTTCCGCATCGGCGGCCCGGCGGCGGTGTTCTGCCAGCCGCGCACGGCGGCCGAGCTGATGCGCACGCTGGAGCTCTGCCGCGCGCACCATGTGCGCACCTATCTTCTGGGCAACGGTTCCAACGTGCTGTTTGCCGACGCCGGGTTCCCCGGCGCGGTCGTCTGCCTGACCGCGCTGGCCAGCCAGCCGACGCTGGAACGCCAGCCGGACGGCCGCGTGGCGCTCAAGGCCGGGGCCGGTGTGACGCTGGCCGCCGTGTGCCGCGCCGCCTGCGCGGCCGGGCTCACCGGGCTGGAATTTGCCTACGGCATCCCCGGCACGTTGGGCGGGGCCGTCTACATGAACGCCGGGGCCTACGGCGGCGAAATCAAGGACGCGCTGGCGTCGGCCGCCTTTCTGGACGAACGCCTGCGCCTGCAGACGCTGCCCACCCCCGCGCTGGCGCTCGGCTACCGCACCAGCGTGTTCGAGACAAAAAACTGGTGCATCCTGGAAGCGACCTTCCTGCTCAAACCCGACCCGCAGGGCCCGGCGGCTGTCCAGGCGCGCATGGAGGACTTCATGGCCCGCCGGCGCGACAAGCAGCCGCTGGACCTGCCCTCGGCGGGCAGCACCTTCAAGCGCCCGCAGGGCGCGTTCGCGGGCCGGCTCATCGACCAGTGCGGCCTGCGCGGCTTTGCCGTCGGCGGCGCGGCCGTCAGCGAAAAACACTGCGGCTTTGTCGTCAACAAGGGCGGGGCCACCTGCGCCGACGTGCTGGCCCTGACCGAAGAAGTGTGCCGCATCGTGAAGGAAAAGACCGGCTACACGCTGGAACGCGAGATCCGCGTGGTCGGCTGAAACGCGTTTTGGGAGGAACTTTGTCCATGAACTTTCTTGTCGTTACCGGCCTGTCCGGCGCGGGCAAATCCATGGCGGCCAACGCCCTGGAGGACATCGGCTTTTTCTGCATCGACAATATCCCGGCGGGGCTGCTGCCCCGCCTGGTCGATTTTGCGCTGCAGGGCGAAAACCAGCTCCAGCGTGTGGCCGTCGTCATGGACATCCGCGGCCTGCGCTCGCGCGCGGCGGCCGAAAGCGCGCTGCAGGCGCTCGACGAGAAAAAGATGGACTACGACATCCTTTTTCTGGACGCCTCCGACGCGGTCATCCGCCGCCGCTACAAAGAGACCCGCCGCCTGCACCCGATGGCCCAAAACGGCCAGCTGCCCATTGACGAGGCCATCTGCCGCGAGCGGGAAATTTTGCAGCCGCTGCGGGAGCGCGCCCGCTATATCATCGACACGTCGCAGTTTTCGGCGGCGCAGAACCGCGAGCGCATCTGCAGCCTGTTCCTCAACAAAGGCCAGTGCGCCATGTCGCTCAACATCATTTCGTTCGGCTTCAAGTACGGCCTGCCGCAGGAGGCGGACATCGTGCTCGATGTGCGCTGCCTGCCCAACCCGTTCTATGTGCCCGAACTCAAAGAGCTGACCGGCCTGGACCAGCCGGTCGTCGATTACGTCATGCAGAGCGCCGACTCGCAGGAGCTGCTGCGCCGGTACGAGAGCATGCTCGAATTCTCGCTGCCGCTCTATGTCAAGGAGGGCAAAAGCCAGCTTGTCGTGGCGGTGGGCTGTACGGGCGGCAAGCACCGCTCGATCACCTTTGCCCGCAAGCTGGGCGAATTCTGCGAAGGGCTCGGCTACCAGCCCGTCGTCATGCACCGCGACGCCAAGCGCACGATGTAAAGGCCGTGTGCCGCTGCCTGCATAAAAAACACGCCGAGAGGGGAGGAGGGGAGAGCGATGAGCTTTTCACAGGACGTCAAAAACGAGATCCTGCGCCGCAAGATCACCCGCCCCTGCTGCTGCCGGGCCGCGGCTTATGCGGCGGCCTGCTTCGGCAAATATTTTGACGAGCGCGGCATCGTGCTGCAGACAGAGACCGAGGGCGTCGCCCACTTTGTGCAGCGCATGTACAGCCGCTGCGGCATTGCGGGCGAGGTCGTGCGCAAGGAGCGCCCGGCCGGGCCGGTGTTCGAGTTCCATGTGCAGGAGCCCGAAGCCGTGCGCAAAGCGCTGGAACTGTTCGGCCACACCGGGCGCGAACCGGCGCTGCGCATCCGCCCGGACAGTTTCAAATGCCAGAACTGCGTGTCCTGCTTTGTCTCAACGGCGTTTTTGTGCTGCGGCACCGTCAACGACCCTGAAAAAGGCTATAACATCGAATTTTTGTCCACGCGCTACCAGCTGTCCCAGCAGCTGGAGGCCATTTTGGCCGAGCACGAGTTCCACCCCCACCGCGCGCTGCGCAAGGGGGCCAGCACCGTCTATGTCAAGGCGGGCGACCATATCGAGGACCTGCTGACCTTTATGGGCGCGGGCAATGCGGCCATGCGCATCATGGAGCAGCGCATGTACAACGACATGCGCAACAAGACCAACCGCCTGTCCAACTGCGAGACCGCCAACCTCGGCAAGAGCGTGCAGGCGGCCGTACAGGTGCGCCAGGCCATCGAAACGCTCGAACAGGCCGGCGCGCTGGACACCCTGCCCGCCCCGCTGCCGGACACCGCCCGCCTGCGGCTGGCTTACCCGGATCTGCCGCTGTCCAAGCTGGGGCAGAAATTTGACCCGCCGGTCAGCAAGGCGGGGTTGTGCCACCGTTTCAAGCGCATCCAGCAGGCCGCCCGGCGCCTGCAGGAAAACCAGTCCGCGGCCGCCGCGCCGGGAAAGGAACACCATGGCTGAACCATCCGCCCGCCAATTCACCCACCTGCACCTGCACACAGAGTACAGCCTGCTGGACGGCGCCTGCCGCATCGACAAACTGTTCGACCGCATCAAGGAGCTGGGCCAGACCGCCGTCGCCATCACCGACCACGGCGTCATGTACGGCTGTGTGCAGTTTTATGACGCCGCCGTTGCCGCGGGCATCCGCCCCATCATCGGCTGCGAGGTCTATGTCGCCACCCGCACCCGCTTTGACAAGGTCAACCGCATCGACGGCAACAACCACCTTGTGCTGCTGTGCAAAAACGAGACCGGCTACAAGAACCTGATCAAAATGGTCTCGGCCGGTTTCCTTGAAGGCTTCTACTCCAAGCCGCGCATCGACAAAGACCTGCTCGAAGCCCACCACGAGGGCCTCATCTGCCTGTCCGCCTGCCTTGCGGGCGAAGTGCCGCAGGCCATCCTTTCGGGCGATTACGAGCGTGCCAAACAGGCGGCGCTGTACTACCACAACCTGTTCGGCCCCGGCAACTATTATATCGAGCTGCAGGACCACGGCCTGGAGGAAGACAACGTCGTGCTGCCGCAGCTCATCCGCCTTTCGCGCGAGACCGGCATCCCCCTTGTCGCTACCAACGACGCGCACTATCTGCGGCGCGAGGACGCCAAGATGCAGAGCATCCTGCTGTGCATCCAGACCGGCAAGACCATCGCCGACGCCGACCGCATGGAGTTCCAGACCGACGAATTCTATGTCAAAAGCACCGACGAGATGTACGATCTGTTCTCGATGGCGCCCGAAGCCTGCGAAAACACGAACAAAATCGCCGAACAGTGCCAGTTTGACTTCCACTTCGGCGAGACCAAGCTGCCCTATTTCAAAGCCCCCGACGGCCTGGACAACCAGGTCTATTTTGAAAAGCTCTGCCGCGACGGCCTCGAGCGCCGCTACCCCGGCCGTGTCACGCCCGAGCTGCGCGAGCGCCTTGACTATGAGATCGGCGTCATCCGCAAGATGGGGTACACCAACTACTACCTCATCGTCTACGATTTTATCAACTACGCCAAGAGCCGCGGCATCCCGGTCGGCCCCGGGCGCGGTTCGGGCGCGGGCAGCCTGGCCGCCTACTGTGTCGGCATCACCGACATTGACCCGATCCGCTACAGCCTCATCTTTGAACGCTTTTTGAATCCCGAGCGCGTCTCGATGCCCGACTTTGACGTCGACTTCTGCTACGAGCGCCGCCAGGAAGTCATCGACTACGTCAACGAAAAATACGGCCGCGACCATGTCGCGCAGATCGTCACCTTCGGCACCATGGCCGCCCGCGCCGCCGTGCGCGACGTCGGCCGCGTCATGGGCATGCCGTACCAGGACGTCGACAAGGTCGCCAAGCTGATCCCGATGGAGCTCAAGATGACGCTGCGCCGCGCGCTGGAGGTCTCGCCCGACCTGAAGGCCCTCTACGAAGCCGACCCGCAGGTGCATGAGCTGATCGAGACCTCGCTGGCCGTCGAGGGCATGCCGCGCAACGCGTCCACGCACGCGGCCGGCGTCGTCATCACGCGCGAAGCCGCGACCGAATATGTCCCGCTCGGCTCCAACAACGGCGTGCCGGTCACGCAGTTCAACATGACCGAGATCGAGCGCCTTGGCCTGCTTAAAATGGACTTTCTCGGCTTGCGCACGCTGACCGTCATCCGCGACACCGAGACCGCCGTGCAGCAGAAAGAGCCCGCGTTTACGCACGAGAGCATCGACTACGACGACCCCGCCACCTACGCAATGCTGGCCCGCGGCGAGACCGAGGGCATCTTCCAGCTTGAATCCACCGGCATGACCCAGGTGCTGACCGGCATGCGCCCGAAAAACCTCGAGGATATCATCGCCCTGATCTCGCTGTACCGCCCCGGCCCGATGGACTCCATCCCCACCTACCTGCGCAACCGCCGCGAACCGGACAAGGTCAGCTACAAAACGCCGCAGCTCGCGCATATCCTCGACGTCACCAACGGCTGCATCGTCTACCAGGAGCAGGTCATGCAGATCTGCCGCGAGCTGGCGGGCTTCAGCTTCGGCCAGGCCGACAACGTCCGCCGCGCCATGAGCAAGAAAAAGCTCAAGGTCATGGAGGCCGAGCGCGCCCACTTCGTCCACGGCTGCACCGACCCCGGCAAGGAATGCCCCGGCTGCGTCAAAAACGGCATTCCCGAACAGGTGGCGAACGAGATCTACGACGAGATGATCTCGTTCGCGTCCTATGCCTTCAACAAATCGCACGCGGCCTGCTATGCCTATGTCGCGTTCCAGACCGCCTACCTCAAGTGCCACTACCCGCGCGAGTTCATGGCCGCGCTGCTGACCAGCGTGCTGGACAACACGGCCAAGGTCATCGAGTATTCGTCCGAATGCCAGCGCCTGGGCATCAAGGTGCTGCCGCCGGATGTGAACGTCTCGCGCGGCGGCTTCACGGTGGACGGCGAGAGCATCCGCTTCGGCCTCAACGCGGTCAAATCGGTCGGCCGCGGGCTGATCGAGGGCGTCATCCGCGAACGCGCGCAGCGCCCGTTCCGCAGCCTGTATGATTTCTGCAAGCGCATGCACGGGGCCGAACTCAACCGCCGCGCGCTGGAAAACCTGATCCGCGCCGGCGCGTTCGACGGCCTGGAACCCAGCCGCCACGGCATGCTGCAGAGCGTGGAGCCGATCCTGAAAAGCGTCGAGACCGACGCGCGCCAGAACCTGGAAGGCCAGCTCGACCTGTTTGCCGCGCTGTCCGGCGGGGGCGGCGCGCAGACGGCCGAGGATTACCAGGTCCCGGCCCTGCCGGAGTATCCGCCCGCCGAACTGCTCAAGATGGAGAAGGAGGTCTCGGGCCTGTACCTGTCCGGCCACCCGCTGGACGCCTACCGCCCGCTGATCGCCCGGGTCTCCACCGCCACGCTGGCGGGCCTTTCGGACGAAGAGCAGGCCCGCGACCTGGACAACCAGATGGTCACGATCCTCTGCACCGTCGTCAGGAACAAGGTCATGACCACCAAATCCAACACGCTGATGGCCTTCACAACGGTCGAGGACCTGACCGGCACGATGGAGCTGCTCGTGTTCCCGCGCGTGTTCGCGGCCTGCCGCGGCATTTTGCAGGAAAACGCCGTCGTCATCGCCCAGGGCCGCGTCTCTTACAAAGAGGACGAAGGCACCCGCCTGCTGGTCGAGAACGTGCTGCCCGCCGAAGGCTACGACCCCGACCGCTCTTTTGCCGAGAACGCGGGCGGCCCCCGGCGCGAAGCCGCGGCCGAGCGCGCGGGCAGCCTGTGGCTGTTGGTGCCTTCGCGCCAGTGCCGCCAGATGGCGCGCATCGAAAACCTCCTGCGCAACATTTTTGACGGCCATACCCCGGTCTACTTCAAGTTCGAGGATTCCGGCCAGTATATGCGCGCGCCGCAGTCGCTGTGGGCCAACGACGGCCCGCTGCTGCGCGCCGAACTCGAGCGCATCCTCGGCGCGGGGCATGTGAAAACGCGGGCTGCAAAATAAATCCATTCTTTTGCGCGAATCGTCTATAAAGACGGCCGCGGCGTATGCTATAATAGAGATACGGGCGCTTGTTACGCTTTTAACAAGGCCCGCCCGGCGGCCGGGGGAAACGGCCGCTGTTTTACGGAGATATGTGGAAATACGGCGGCGCAGCGCGTGCGAACGCAGCGCGCCTGCCCGCCAAGGGAGGGAAAACAATGGCCAAGGAGATCAAGACCATCGGCGTGCTGACCAGCGGCGGCGACGCCCCCGGCATGAACGCCGCCGTGCGCGCCATCGTGCGCGCCGGCATCACCAAAGGCTACCGGATGATGGGCATCCAGCGCGGTTACAACGGCCTGATCAACGGCGAAGTGTACGAGATGAACGTGCGCAGCGTTTCGGAGATCATCCACCGCGGCGGCACCATCCTTTACACCGCGCGCTGCCTTGAGTTCAAAACCCACGAAGGCCAGGCCAAGGGTCTGGCCCGCTGCAAGGAGCTCGGCATCGACGCGCTGGTCGTCATCGGCGGCGACGGCTCGTTTATGGGCGCCCGCGCGCTGGCCAACCAGGGTATCCCCTGCATCGGCATCCCCGGCACCATCGACAACGACATCGCCTGCAGCGAGTACACCATCGGCTACGACACAGCCATGAACACCGCCGTGGAAGCCATCGACAAGCTGCGCGACACCACCCAGAGCCACGACCGCTGCAGCGTTGTCGAGGTCATGGGCCACCATGCCGGGTACATCGCGCTCAACGTGGGCATCGCCACCGGCGCGCTGGCCGTGCTGCTGCCCGAGCGCCCGTTCGACTTCGAGCGCGATATCCTGCAGCGCATGCGCACCACCCAGACCACCGGCAAAAAGCACTTCATCATCATCGTGTCGGAGGGCGTCATCGGCGCGCAGGAGCTGGCCAACCAGATCCAGGCGGCCACCGGCGTCGATTCCCGCGCCACCGTGCTCGGTCACATCCAGCGCGGCGGTTCGCCCACCGTGCGCGACCGCGTCAACGCCTCGCTCATGGGCTACCATGCCGTCGACCTGCTCGACCGCGGCATCTACAACCGCGTGGTGGCGGTCTCCGGCGGCAAAGTCGTCGACTACGACGTCAACGTCGCCCTCTCGATGCACAAGACCATCGACGACCACGAGATCGAGATCGCCAACGCGATTTCCATTTAAATTTAAGAGTTCAGAGATTAGAGTCCTTTGAAAAGAGTTTAGAGTTTAGAGTTCAGAGTTTAGATGAGGTGGCGTGCGCGCCGCAGGCGCGCACAAAAGAAAGGGCCGGACAGCTGCCCTTACATTTTTTGAGGCGGCGCAGCCGCCGGTCCACCAAATCTTAACTCTAAACTCTTCACTCTAAACTCTAAAGAAAAAAGTTCTTGCAAACCGGCGCAATGTGTGGTATGATAATTCGGCAATACGCACGCATTGCGCTGTTTTTTTGTGCCCAAAAGCGGGTATACTCCCGCCAAAGGTTAGAAAACGGACCACGCAGTGCGGAGGGTAAAAACTAAATTTCTGGAGGAAAATCACTATGGCAGTCGTATCTATGAAACAGCTTCTCGAAGCGGGCGTTCACTTCGGTCACCAGACCCGCCGCTGGAACCCCAAGATGGCGAAGTACATCTTCACCGAGCGCAACGGCATCTACATCATCGACCTGCAGAAGACCGTGAAGAAGCTGGACGAGGCTTATAACTTCGTGCGCGAGACCACCGCCAACGGCGGCGAGATCCTGTTCGTCGGCACCAAGAAGCAGGCGCAGGAGTCCATCCGTGACGAAGCCACCCGCTGCGGCATGCACTTTGTCAACGCCCGCTGGCTGGGCGGCATGCTCACCAACTTCCGCACCATCCGCAAGCGCATCGACCGCATGGAGCAGCTCAAGGCCATGCAGGAGGACGGCACGTTCGACCTGCTGCCCAAGAAGGAAGTCGTCAAGCTCGAGCTCGAGATGGAAAAGCTGAACAAGTACCTCGGCGGCGTCAAGGACATGAAGACCCTGCCCAAGGCCCTGTTCATCGTCGACCCGCATAAGGAGCGCATCGCCGTCTCCGAGGCCCGCAAGCTGCACATCCCCATCGTCGCCATCGTCGACACCAACTGCGACCCCGATGAGATCGACTACGTCATCCCCGGCAACGACGACGCCATCCGCGCTGTCAAGCTGATCTCCGGCGCCATGGCCGACGCCGCCCTCGAAGGCAAGCAGGGCGAGCAGAACGCCCCCGCCGAGGAGCCCGCTGCCGAGGCCGCCGCTGAATAAGCGACCGATACGGACAAAACCATTATCTTTATACAGAAAGGATACACAACCTATGGCTATTTCTGCTAAGGACGTTATGGAACTGCGCAAGCAGACCGACTGCGGCATGATGGAGTGCAAGAAGGCGCTGACCCAGGCCGACGGCGATTTTGAGAAAGCCATCGAGATCCTGCGCGAGCAGGGCCTGGCCACCGCCAACAAGAAGGCAGGCCGCATCGCCGCCGAGGGCATGGTCTACGCTGTGGCGTACCCGAACTGCGCCGTCGTCGTCGAGGTCAACGCCGAGACCGACTTCGTCGCCAAGAACGACAAGTTCGTTGAGTTCACCAAGGAGCTGGCCCAGGTCATCGCCGACCAGAACCCCGCCGACGTCGAGGCCCTGATGGGCTGCAAGATGGGCGAGGGCACCGTGGACGACGCCCTCAAGGCTCTGATCCTCGTCATCAAGGAGAACATCAAGGTCCGCCGTTTCGCCCGCTATGAGGGCCACTGCGCCGCCTATGTCCATGGCGGCGGCACCCACGGCGTCATCGTCAAGTTCGCGACCAGCGACGACGTCGCTGCCAAGGAAGGCTTCACCGCCTTCGGCAAGGACATCGCCATGCAGATCGCCGCGGCCAACCCCGGCTATCTGAACGAGGCCGCCGTCCCCGCCGAGACCATCGCCAAGGAGAAGGAGATCATCCTGGCCCAGATGGCCAACGATCCCAAGACCGCCAACAAGCCCGACGCCATCAAGGAAAAAATGGCCATCGGCAAGCTGGGCAAGTTCTATAAGGAAAACTGCCTTGTCGACCAGGCGTTCATCAAGGACGGCAGCATGGACGTGAAGAAGTACGTCGAGACCACCGCCAAGGAGCTGGGCGGCAGCATCGAGATTGCCGAGTACACCCACTTCGTCAAGGGCGAGGGCCTGGAGAAGCGCAGCGAGGACTTCGCCGCCGAAGTCGCCGCCGCCATCAAGGGCTAAGAACCTCTTTGCCCGGCGCGCCCGCGCCGCCGCAAAAATGCAAACAAGCAGCCTCTGCAACCCTGCAGGGGCTGCTTTTCTTTTGGCGCGGCGGAAAAACAACAAAATGGAAAGCGGCGGCAGGGTTCTACATATAGGCATAATACAAAATGAAGAGCCCCAGCTATTGTGGTATACAGAACGTTATTTTCGGACGAAATACGAAAAATGTAACAGGATTTACACGGAAAGTTTGTGCAAGATACCACACCCGCAGGGGCTCGCTTTTCTGGTATTTATTGGTATAATATTGTATAGGTAAAGCTGTCTTTAGGGGGCTTTCTGTCCCTTTTTCAAATAAAGTTCGTAGCAGCTCCTGCTTGGCTGGCAGCCCTGCCTTTTGTCCCGCCGCCCCGCGGTGTCGGCCCGGGCGGGCGCTTTTGCCGCCGCTTTACAATAAAGTTCGGAAACAAACTCGATAAAACCGGCGCAAGGGAGGTGCCGTCTGCGTTGAAAACAGCGAAGAAAAGCCAAAATGCCGACCGTTGGCTGACCCTGCTCCAGGTCGTGGTCGGGCTGGCGGTTTTGGCGGGGCTTTTGTGGATCGCCGCGCGCCTGCTCGGCTACGCCCGCGCCCGCGCCGGTTACCGGCAGATCGCCACGGCCTACACGGCCGCCGCCCCGCAGCCGGAACAGGAGGGCCAGGGCGCCCCGGCCGCGGCGGGCAGCCTCACCGTGGACTTTGCTGCGCTGCAGGCCCAATACCCGGACGCGGCCGCCTGGCTGCAGATGGACGACCTGCCCCGCATCAGTTACCCGGTCATGCACGCGGCGGACAACAGCTACTATCTGCGCCGCGCGCCGGACGGCAGCCATTCGGAGTCCGGCAGCCTGTTTGTTGACGCCTTCAACACCGCCGTCACCGACCCGTATGTCCTCGTCTATGGCCACCACATGCAGGACGGCAGCATGTTTGCCGGTCTGCTTGCATACCAGGACGAAGACTTCTACCGCAGCGGCAGCGGCTGCTTTACGCTCTACACGCCAGACGGCGTGCGGCGTTACCAGATCTTTGCCGTGCAGTTTGCGGACGACGCCAGCCCGCTCTACTCGCTCGGCTTTGCCAACGACGAAGCCTTCGGCGCGTTTCTGCAGCAGGTCAAGGCGGGTTCTCTCTATGATACCGGCGTCGCTGTCAGCCAGGAGGATCAGGTGCTGAGCCTGAGCACCTGCGCCACCGTCAGCGGCGAAGGAAAACTGCTTGTCAGTGCCAAATATATCGGCGGCGAATGACCGCCACTTCCGGCGGGGCGCGGCCCCGAAACCATATAGAAAGGTGAGTCCAACATGAAACGACCCATGAAAAAGCGCGCGCTGGCCCTGGTGCTGGCGCTCGGCATGGCAGCGGTGCTGTCATCGCCCGCCCTGGCCGTTGGCGGCGATGCGTCCGGCGCGTCTGTCACCGGCGAGCCCTATTACGGGACCGACTATGTCCAGTTCGAGATTCGCGGCGCAGACGATATGTTCTATGACGTGCTGTATAACGGGGCGAAAATCTACCAGCACGTCAGCTATACGGACCCGGACGGCGACGGCGTCAACCCGGTGGCCATCGAGCTGGAAGACGGCCAGGACCCGGCCGGGTACAGCCTTGTCGTGTATGAGGGCCGGACGGCGAAGCCGGAAAACACAGTAGCCAGCGCCCGCATAGCCGGGATCTACGCCGTGCCGGAGGGCGGCAGCAGGACCCGGATCGGTTCGGTCGCTGTGCCGGAAGGGACGGCCCCGGACCTGGAAGAGCTGGCGGCAACCTTTGTCGATGCGACCGGCGACTATGACCTGGCCCCGGGTACGGTCAGCGTGCCGCTTAAAAACGGCAACTACGAGATCCCCTATACCCGCTATACGGCGCCTTCGCTGGACGCTCGCATCACCTATGTGGACAGCACCGGCTTTATCCTGACCCCGCCGGAGGAGGTCTGCACGGGCTTTGCGGTCGCCCCGGGCGCGGAGAACGTCACGCAGGCGCTGCCCGCCTCGTTTACGGCGGCGAACGCCGAGGGCAAGACCCTGACCTACTATCCGTCTGTTCAGCAGGTCACGGCCGCCTACAACGGTCAGGTCGACTTTGTTGTGCTCTGCCGCGCCTTCCGCACGGTGGAGGGCGTTTCCGGCCAGGTCAAGATCCACCTGGTCGCGGACGGGGAGGACGGCGCAGCCACCATCCACACCGATACGATCGACTTGACCGACACGGCCTTCTACTACATCGCGCCGCAGTCCTTCGTCAACACCAGCAACGGCGTGACCACGCTGTATGAAGTGCAGCCCGGCCAGGAGACCACCCTGACCCTGATCCCCGGCGAAGCGGCGGAGGAATACACGATCCACTATCTCCCGCATGACCCCGCCACCGCCATCGACTGGCATCTGATCCTTGTCGACGGCACGACCAATACCCGCATCGGCGCCCAGACGGTGCCGGTCGAACCGGGCGAGACCGTCGAGTTCGACGCCGCCGCCCACGCCCCGGCCGGGTACGCCCCCACCCAGGACAGCTACAGCTATACCTACGGCGGCGATAACCTTGTCCAGTATGTCTACTATACCCCGGCGGGCTATGTTCCGTCCGAAAGCTATACCGTCAACCTGCGCTTTGTCAACATTGCGGACAACGCCGTGCTGCAGAGCGAATCGGTCATGGTCGCCCCCGGCGCAGACACCATCATCTCCTGCCCGGCCGATTTCAGCGTCAATGGCCAGACCTATGTCCGCCTGGACGGCCAGAACGACAGCTACCGCCACAGCTACTACAGCCCCAAGCGTACCTATACGATCTACTACCGCAACATCAACGATGTGCTGCACGCCAACACCGTCATCACCAACACCGAGGTCGTCACGACCGAGCGCGTGGAGGAGGGCGTGACCTATATCGAGGACGCGGGCCTTGTGCCCGGCGGCGCGGCCGGCGCGGCCGGCGGGACCGGCGCGGCTGGCGGCGCAGGCGGCGCTTACGCCACCGGCCCGGCGGCGGGAACCGGCGTCACCGGCATCACCGACGAAACCACCGGCCTCAACGAGATGCTCAACGAAGAAGGCCAGACCCTCAACGAGGAGCGCGAGGAACAGATCGCCGAAGGCGAGACGCCTTTGGCCGAAGCCCCCGGCGAGACCCCCACGGCGCCGGAGGAAGAGACCATAGAGGAGAATGCGGCCGCCAAAGCGGGCATCCGCACCGGGCTCATGATCGGCGGCACCGTCGCCGCGCTGGGCATGGCCGCCGTGCTGGCTGTGCTGATCGTCACGCAGCGCAAACGCAACCGCGCCGAACGGCGCTGAACGTCTGAATCTTTCCAGAAAGGACGGAACCAGAGATGAAGAAATTGTACAAGAAGTTGGGCAAGCGGATCACCGCCATGGCGCTGGTCCTGCTCATGCTGGCTTCCTCCGGCGGCGCGTCGGCCCTGGCGGAAGTGGCGGAAGCCTCCGCCAGCCCCGCCCCGGCCAGCGAGCCCGCGCCGCAGGCCCCGGCCACACCGGCCACACCGGATGAAACGGAGCTTTATACGGCGGACCCCACCCCCGAACAGCAGCCCACGCCGGAGCCTGCGCCCACCGAGGCCCCGACGCCTGCGCCCACGGAAGCGCCGACGCCTGAACCCACGGAGGCCCCGACCCCCGCGCCCACGGAAGCGCCGACCCCGGCGCCCACGGAAGCGCCGACCCCGGCCCCGACCGCGGCCCCCACGGCCACGCCGGAGCCCACGGCGGCCCCCACGGCGACCGCGGCCCCCACAGCGACGCCGGAACCCACGGCGACCGCGGCCCCCACCGCCACACCGGCGCCCACCGCGACCGCGGCCCCCACGGCCACGCCGGAACCCACCTCCACCCCCGAACCCACCCCGCCCCCCGCCGCCAACAGCGCCCTTCTGAGCGCCGGCGACGGGACGGCGGAGCCTGCCGCCGCGCAGGACCTTGATCTGCTTGACATTACCCTTGGCGCCGACGAAGGCGGCAGCGGCGTAGTCTTTACGATCCGGGACGCCAATGACGACGGCATCATTGGCGAGGACGAATCCTTCACGCTGAACATTTCCTACACGCTGGACAACTGGGCCCTGCCGCAGATCGACGAAAATACGCAGATCCACTGGCTGTTCCCGGAGGAACTGGAGCTGGGCGCGACGAGCGGTGAGCTGATCGACACCAGCTATACCGGTGTCGGCGTTCCCGGCCGCTTTGAAGTCAAGAAAAATGACGATGACCGCTGGGAGCTGGTCTTCCAGTATAATGCGCCATACCTTGAAGTTAACAAATCCGACATCAGCGGCACGTTCGATTTCACCTGCTGGGTTGATGATGAGACTTTCGAGGGCGAAGACAGTGTGACCATCGACTTCGGCGGCGAGGACCACACCCTGCCGATCACGCTGGAAAAAGCCAAGGGCACCGCCCAAAAGACCTATGACCCCAGAACCATCACGGCGGATGGCAAGGTCAAGTTTACGATCACGCTGGATCTGAACAAGAAAGCCAACAACGTCCAAATTGTTGATACGATGGGCGAAGCCTTCAAATTTGACAATCCCACGGAATTTACCCTCACCGGGCCGGATGGCTACAGCAAAATCTTCACCGTTTCGCCGGCCGGCAACACGGCTACCGTCCCTGTTGGCGAATTGGCGGGCGGGCATTATGAGCTGACCTACACCGCCAATGTTGTGGCGACGCCTTCGGCTTCGGAGGCCGCGCGCCAAAACCGGGCCGATATCACCTGGGACGGCGGCAGTACAGCTGGTAATACCACCGTTACCTGGTCGGACAGCGCCAACCGCCTGCTCAAAACAGCGTCGGATGTCAAGGAGGATGATACCGGCAAAAAGTATGTGGAATGGTCCATCCGTCTCAACGACGCCATGCCGCGCACGGATCTGAAGGGCATGACGCTGAGCGATGCAATGACCAAGCCGCAGGGCAGCACGGTCGCCCTGGCGGGCAGTGTCCTCATTGAGCGCAGCGCGACCGGCGCGGAGGGGACCTGGCAGCAAGTGGCAGCCATCGACCAGTTGACGGACGATGGTTTCAGCTATACGTTTGACAGCGATGTCTCGGATACGAATATCTACCGCGTTACCTACCGCACAAACATTGACGACGCCGCCCTGGCGGATGGCAGCTACACCCTGCGCAACACGGTCAAACTGCTGCTGGACGGCAAGGAACAGCTCGCGGACGACGCTGAAGCCACCTGGACGGTGGGCCGCAACACCACAGTGACCCTGCAGGGCGTCAAGAAGCTGGAGACGCACGGCAAACAGTTCCCGGGGCAGAATTTTGTCTTTACGCTTTCCAAGGTGGGTGAAGATGGCAACAGCAACCAGGTTGATGAGCGGGTCTGGTTTAGCGCAGCAGATTCCCAGAAGGAGATTCGGTTCAAAGCTCTGACCTTCACGCAGCAGGACTATATAAACCAGCCAACCAGTGGTTACGAATTTGTGGTCACGGAAAAGAACCTGGCAAACGATTCAAGCCAGCACAAACCCGGCACAAGCTATGACAGTAACGAATATCACTTCTTTGTCAAGCTCACACAAAATAAGAAGACCGGCAAGCTGACGGCCAAAGTGTGTGACCAGAACGGTAAAGAGCTGCCCCAGGGCCAGAGCATGTTCACCTTTGAAAACGAGTACGACAAGGCAGAGGTTTCGCTCCCGGTCAAGAAAAACCTGACCGGCGATCCGCTGCCGGCCGGGCATGCAAACGATACCTACCAGTTTGTGCTTACGCCCAAGGAAAATGGCGCGCAAGACCTGAATGACAATGCGATTACCGACCCGAACACGGAAAAGACTGTCTCGGTCGGCGCCAATCAGGGCGGCAGCCTGACCGGCCTTGTCTATTACGAGGAGGGCGACTATACCTATACCCTTAAGGAAGCCACGCCGCAAAACCCTGTCCCCGGCATGACGTATGACAAGACGCAATATACCGTCACGGTCAAGGTGCGCAAAGACCAAAGCGGCGCGTTGGCGGCGACGGTCACGGGGCTGCCGCAGGGCAAGGAGAGCTTCGAGTTTACCAATACCTACCAGAGCACGACCATCCAGTTCGAGGGCAGCAAGACCATACTGGGCGGCACGCTCAAGGACAATGCAAAATACCTGCAGTTCCAGATCATCGAGACGGACCAAAACGGGACCGAGCTGACGGACGGCTATAAGAGCGGGAACATCACCATTGACAGCAACGCGCTGGCGGATGACGCGACAACCGGTGCGATCCCGTATCCCGAAATCACGATCACGGAAGGGGGCCGCCACTATTATTATAAAGTGGTCGAAATTGCCATCAATGGCGCGACCATGGTCAACAATACAGGCGGCTATTGGGTCCGTGTTTCGGTGAGTGAAGATCTTGAAACCATTACCTACAGCTACAAGATGCTGGGGGCTACCGGTACGCCGAGGGAGTATTCCAGGACGGGAAACCGGAACTCGATTTTGAAAACGCGTTCCAGAGCAGTGTCGGCCCCGGCAAGGTGGAAGGTACCAAGTATGTGAACGGCCAGAAGTATAACACGACCAGCGGTTACCCGACCTACGGCTACTGGCTAATCCGCCAGAACTGGGATGAAACCAACGGCTGGACCGCCGACTGGGACCATGCCCACGGGACCTGGTCGGCTTCCGACAATGGCAAGTTCATCATTCAGCTGGATAAGCTGCACAACGGCGCTTCGTTCGCCTTTACGGGTGACGACATCGGTGAAACCTACTTCTACCGCCTCTATGAGGAAGACCGCAGCAACAAGGACCCCAACACCAAGTTTGATACAACAGAATACTGGTTTGCGGCCACGATCACTGCAAACGCGGACAACACGCTGAACGTCAGCTGGCAGCAGATCCAAAAGCCGAAAAACCCGAACAGCCAACTGGTAGCGGATAACAGAGAGATCCGGTTTGACAACACCTACTATGCGCCCGCACAGTTCACCATCGAAGGCGCCAAGGAGGTCACGTCTGTTTTCAGCGATACCGGCAAGCCTGCGCCCAGCTCTTTCAAAATCAAGATCCAGGAAGTGGACGCCAACGGCGTAGATGTGCCGAACAGTTCCTTGAACCAGACGTTGGAGCCTAATCCCCAAACGGGCAAATGGAGTCATAGCTACGAGTCCATCACCTACCGTGATAACGCGGGCAAGGACTACTATTTCCGCATTTCGGAAGAGATCCCGGGCACCAATGAAGAGATCACCTACGATACGAACGTTTATTACATCCGCGTAAGAGTTGCGCTGGATGAAACGAACCACAAAGTCGTTGCGACCCCGACGGCGGGAACCTTTGAAAATGGTGCGTTCGTTGAGGACAGCAGAAAACCCGTAAATAACTTTACGTTTGAAAACAAGTACACCCACCGCGAAGTTACCGGCAGCCTGGCACTGTCCGGCGAAAAGACCATCCACACGACCCAGGGCAAATACGAAATGCAGAACGATGATTTCTATGTAGCCCTGTTCAGCGCAGACGGCGAACGCCTGACCAACAAGGTCGGCATTGCTGCGAATGGCTCCTTCTCGATCGGCGCGGACAACCTGACCACCGCCAACAAAGACGCTCTGACCTTTACGGCGGCGGGCACCTACACCTTCTACGTCCGTGAAATGACCCATGCGGATGACAGCATGGTCAGCGATATTGGCGGCTTTACCTATGACACGACCCGTTACAAGGTCGTCTACACCGTCAAGGAAGATAATGACAAGAAAGGCGGCCTTGCCTGCTCCGGCCCTGCCATCACCAAACAGACCTGGAATGCAGAGAAGAAACAGTATGAAGATGCCGGCACAGCTGACAAAGCCGGTCTCGATTTCGTGAACGACTACGACGAGACAAAAATCCCGCCGGAAGTCAGCATCACGAAGGATGGCGCGGCAACTTCCTACAAAGATGGCACGGCCAGCTGGACCGTTACGCTCAAGGTCGAAAACCTCAAGCAGGGCCAGATGATCGAAAACTTCATCTTTACCGATGAAATGACCACCTTCAAACCTGCCGGGATCGGCGCGGAAACGACCATCCAGCATGTGCAGGTCGCAGCCACGACCGGCCACCTGGTGAGTTATGATGAACCGGTCGTCGAGGGCAACAAGGTCACGATCAACTTTGGCACGCTGCAGGATAGCGATACCGTGGACGGCACCCTTGTCTACACCATTACCTATACCACCAAAACGGCGCTGACCCTCAACGGGGCGGCCGTCGACATGGGAGAAGCGCTGGAAGGCAACGGCGTGCACGTCAAAAACAGCGCTAACATCCACCATGAATTTGATGGTAAGGAGGAAGACCACAAAGCCAAAGACGACGTCCGCTTTGAAAACATGGTCGAAAAGAACGCGGCGGAGTACAGTGCAAACTGGCCTGTTACAACGCCGGACGGGGAAAACGTGACCCGCCAGATCGTTAAATGGACCGTGAAGCTGGACCTCAAAGCCCTGCCTGACCTTAAAGAGGGCGATACGATCACCATCACCGATACCCTGTCCGATGGCCTGCGCTTCGTCGACGGAGACGACTATGTTGGGCTGGGCAGCGTGCTGGTTGGGGATGATAACGAAGAAATCACCTCCGGCGGCCCTGTGCAGGACGGCCAGACCCTGACCTGGACCTACAAAACCCTGACCAAGAAAGTCTATACCCTGACCTACTATACCGAAGTCACCGGCGCGGCGTTTGACGGCCAAAACACCACCAACAACGGCAACGGCCAGTCGACGGCGCACGGCACGGTCAGCAACGATGCCACGGTCGGCCACGATGGCGTCACCGTCGGCAAGGACAGCGATACGGAAAATGTCGAAACCATCCTGATGGAGAAGGGTTCGCACCTGATTCAGGCCGCGGGCAGCGGACAGGATGATGAGTATCAGGATGCGTATCAGATCGACTACACCATCCATGTCAACCGCGGCAGCGTCGACCTTCTGCCGGATTCCGCCGGTAAGCTGACACTGGTGGATACCCTCCCGCGTGAGGCCAGGCTGATCGGCCAGGTCACCTTCTATGAGGGCGACAGCTACCAGTATGGCAGCACAAGCAACGTCCGCCTGCCGGACGGCGTGGCTTCCTTCAGCCTCGGCGCCAATGAGGAAGGCGAGACCATCCTTACCTGCGTGCTGCCGGACGACCAGCACATTGTCATCCAGTACCGCATGACCCCGCAGAACCTGCGCCCCGGCGAAACGGTTGAACTGACCAATACAGTGGAAATGACCGGTACCTATCAGGCACAGACTTCTACGACCGAAAAGATCCGCTACTTCACCGGCAGCGCGACCGTTACCGGCGCCAAAGGCATGCTGACCGTGGCAAAGGTCGATGCGCAGAACAATCCTCTGGCCGGTGCGTCG
Source organism: Candidatus Gemmiger stercoripullorum (assembly GCA_019119365.1). Taxonomy (GTDB): domain Bacteria; phylum Bacillota; class Clostridia; order Oscillospirales; family Ruminococcaceae; genus Gemmiger; species Gemmiger stercoripullorum. The sequence goes on from DWXD01000044.1 coordinate 92,389, forward strand.
TTCGACCTCTACCGCATCGATGTGGTGGACGCCAACACGGGCAATTATACATTGGCCGGTGACCCGGTGCGGGTGGAAGAAGAGGTGACCGGCAATGCGGATGGCGAGGTTGTCCTCGGCCGCACCGGTCTGGCGGCGGATACGCTCTACTATTTCGTTGAGAATACGGCGCCGGAAGGCTATATCAAGTCGACGGCCCGCCACTACTTCATGCTGCTCTCGCAGCGCACTGCGGACACAGCCAGGGCGGAATATGTACAGCGCATCCTTACTGCGAACCCCGGAGACGAGCGCCTGACCGGCCTCACGGCGGACAGTGTTACCTTCGGCCGTTATGAAGACGGTGCGGAGCTGCCGGTCGTCAACGCCGTGGAGGAAACAGAGGTTCTGCTTTCAGCCGTCAAACAGATTGACAGAGTCCGCGAAAATGTGCCGCAGGTGTTCCAATTTGAGCTTGTTGACAGCAACGGAAAAGTCCTCCAGAAAAAAGCCACCACGGCGCAGGGCGAAATCGCTTTTGATGCGCTGACGTATGACTACAACGACCTCGGAAAGACCTTCACCTATACGATCCGCGAGGTGGACGGCGGCAGCGAGGACTACGTCTACGACGATACGCAGTTTACGGCGAAAGTTACCCTTACCTGGGACCCCGCGGCGGCGGAAGGCCAGCGCTTGAAGGCGACGGTCGACTACAAAAATGGTGATCATGCTGTGCCGGCAGCTGTCTTCAACAACTACACGGCCAAAACGGAGCTGCAGGGCGTCAAGCATTGGAATGACGGCAGCGACCCGGCCCGCCCGGAAACGGTGGAACTGACGCTGCACAGCTATCTGGCAGGCGCAGCGCGCAACCCGGATCATGATCCGATCGTTGCGGCAGAACCGACATGGGACAAGACGGACCTGAACAACTGGGTCTGGAAGTATACCGGCCTGGACAAGTATGACCAGGACCGCAACGAACTTGCTTACTATGTTGTAGAAACCGTACCGGAGGGGTATGCGGCTGCTTATGATGATGCGGCCAACGCCATCACCAACACCAAAACGACCGACATCACCGTAACCAAGAACTGGGTGGATAACAACAACGCCTACAATACCCGCCCGAAAGAGATCACTGTGCAGCTGCTGCGCACAAATGGCGATGGGACGGAGAATGTTGGTGAACCTGTCCTTCTGAATGCGGAGAATGACTGGACCAATACCTGGTCCGCACTCCCGGCTTTTGATGCGGCAGGAAAAGCGTATACCTACTCGGTACAGGAGATCTCTGCGCCGGAGCATTACGCAAGCACAGTTAAAGGGCTTACGATCACCAACACCCTCTCGGAAAAGACAGAGCTTGCCGTCAACAAAGTCTGGGTCGAAGCGCAAGACAACGCGGAGATTCGCCCCGAAGCGATCACGGTCGAACTCCTCGCCAATGGAAAACAGACCAAAACTGCTGAGCTGAATGCAGAAAACAGCTGGAGCGCCGTCTTTATCGATCTGGAAAAGTATGACGCCGATGGCAAGAAGATCGCCTACACCGTTCAGGAACAGGCGGTCAATGGCTATACCTCTGCGGTGGGTGCGGTAACGGAAAAAGCTGACGGAAACTACAGCGTGACCATCACCAACACCCTGCTCACCACCGACTTGACCGGCGCCAAGAACTGGGTTGACAGCGGCAACGCTTATGAGACGCGCCCGGAAACCGTGACGCTGACGCTCTACCGTGCAATCGAAAACGGAAAGTCGGAGATTGTGACAGGCTTCACGCCGGTTTGGGAGAACACCGAAACCGATACCTGGACCTGGAAGTACAGCGGCATGCCGAAGTACGACCGCCAGGGCAAGCTGTACACCTACACGGTGGCAGAAGAACCGGTGCCCGGCTATGAAACCGCCTACGGCGACAACAACGCCATCACCAACACCCTGCTCACCACCGACCTGACCGGCGCCAAGAACTGGGTTGACAGCGGTAACGCTTATGAGACGCGCCCGGAAACTGTGACGCTGACGCTCTACCGCGCAATCGAAAACGGACAGCCGGAGGCTGTGACAGGCTTCACGCCGGTTTGGGAGAACACCGAGACCGATACCTGGACCTGGAAGTACAGCGGCATGCCGAAGTACGACCGCCAGGGCAGCCTGTACACCTACACAGTGGAAGAAGAGCCGGTGCCCGGCTATGAGACCGCCTACGGCGAGAACAATGCCATCACCAACACCCTCATCCTCACCCAGGCCACCGTCACCAAAAACTGGGTCGACGGCGAGACAGGGGAACCGCTGGACGCGGAGGTCCTGCCCGATTCCATCACGGTGCAGCTGCTGCAAAACGACAAACCGTATGAGACCGGCAACCCCGGCGGCAAAGTGACGCTGACAGCGGAGGATAACTGGACCTATACCTGGACCGGCCTGCCCAAGTTTGACGCAGACGGCGATCCGTATACCTACACCGTCGACGAGACCGATATCCCGGCTGGCTACACCGTCCGTTACGACACGGCGCAGCCCGGCGAAGAGGCCCCGGACGCACAGGCCCCCGCCGGTGCGCCCGAAGGCGAAAACGCCGAACCGGCCCAGACGCCCGCGGAAGGCATTGAGCTCACGGTCACCAACACCCTGCACAAGACTGAAGCCGCCTTTACGGCAAAGAAAGTCTACTATGGCGTCACCGACAAAGCGTTTACCTTTGAGCTTAAAGCCGTGACCCCGCCCGAAGACGGCGCGTATACCGAGCGCGTGGAAGGCGAGTGGGACGGCAAGAGCGAGATCCGCGACGACGGCGGCAACCTGCCGCTGGTCACGGCCAGCCTGAACGTTGACGGCGAAACCATGACCCCGCAGGAAATCGACTTCGGCGCGACCTTCGTCTATACGGAACCCGGAACCTACTACTATACCATCACCGAAAAGCAGGAGACTGCCACAGCGGCCGAAGGCCCGCAGCTCGTCAACGACCCGAGCACCTACCTTGTGAAGGTCGATGTGACGGCGGAACCGGTGGCGGAAGGCGCGGAGGAACCCGGCAGCACGCTGCAGGCCGATGTGACCTACACCTGGCTCTATGAAGACATGGAAGAAGATGTCGACGAGAAAAACGTCGCCTTCTACAACAACGAGATCATGCTCATGAGCCTGGACGGCGGCTTTGTCGAGATCCGCGGCGAAAAGCGCCTTGAAAGCGACGGCCAGCCGCTGGCGCTCGAAGAAGGCCAGTTCCGCTTCAACCTCTACCCCTATGCCGAAGGCTCCGCCGCGCAGGATTACCTGCAAGGCGAACCCCTCGCCACCGCCGCGGTTGATGCGGACGGCACATTTACCTTCTACTACAGCATCACCGAACTCGAAGGCGATACGACCTTCGCCGTGGTGGAGCAGAACGCCGGCCAGACCATCGACGGCATCACCCACACCGACAAAGTCGGCGTGGTGACTGTCAGCGCGGACGGCAAGGTGGATAACGCCGGTATCACCGGCGAAAACGCCTTTGTCAACCAGAGCGCGGTCAGCGTTTCGGTCGAAAAGGTCTGGGAGGATAACGGCCTGACCATCACCCACCAGCCGGTCACGGTCACGCTCTATGCGGACGGCGAGGCCAAGAGTACGGTCAAGGTGGCGGCAGGCGAGACCTATACCTGGGAGAACCTGCCGGCCCGCAACCCGCAGGGCAAGAAGATCGTCTACACCGTGGGCGAAGCGGAAGTGGAAAACTACACCGCCGAGATCACCGAGATCGAAGGCGAAGCCACCTACAGCTACCGCATCACCAACACCCTCAACGCCGAGGGCTCGATCACGATCGACCCCACCGTTGACAAGCGTGTAGAAGGGCGCGAAGGGACCGCGCTGACCGCCGGGGAGTTCACCTTCCAGCTGGCCGATGAAAACGGCGAGGTCCTGTCCGAAGTGACGAACGACGCCGACGGCCATGTGATCTTTGACACCCTCTTCTATGATGCCGATGACATCGGCCTGCACACCTACATCATCCGCGAAGTGCCCGGCAGCGACCCGCACTTCGACTATGACGAGACCGAGATCCGCCTGAGCGTGGAAGTCACCCGCGACGAGGAGAACCCGACGGTGCTCCATGCGGCCATGACCTATTATGACGCGGCAGGCGAGACCGAGACCCCGGCTTTCGTCAACCGCTACTACCCGGTCATCCTGGCGGTGCAAAAGACCAGTAAGGATGGCTCCAACGACCCGCTGCCCGGCGCTGTCTATGGCCTGTGGATGGTCAACGAGAGCGGCGGCGAGGATGTCTACCTCGGCAACCAGGTCGCCGACGAAAACGGCTACATGTATTTCCGTGACGGCGTGCAGATCGGTTCGCGCTACTACTTCAAGGAAGAATTCGCCCCCGACGGCCATACCGTCGATGAATACCCGAGCATCACCTTTGTGGTCGAAAAGACTGAAGGCGGGTTCCGCCTGGCCTATGACAGCGACAACAGCCGCGCCAAAAACGCGCCTGCGCCCGCGATCGAAGACGGCCAGATCAGCGAAGACCTGCAGGCTGTGGTGCTGGAGTTCAAAAACGGCGCGGTCGGCGTGCAGGACGAAGTGACCAAGCTCTACGTCAGCAAGCTGGACGAGAATACCCGCGAGCCTGTCACCGGCGCGGTGCTGCAGATCATCGAAAAATCCACCGGCACCGTCGCGTACCAGTGGACCAGCGGCACGGCCGCCCAGGCCATTGAGCGCGTGCTCAACGTAGACACCGTCTACATCCTGCGCGAAGTCACCGCCCCCGAAGGCTATGACAAGGCCGAGGATACCGAATTCTCCTTCGACGCCTACGGCAACCTGACCGTGCACAGCGGCCCGGACGCCGAGTGGGTCGGCGATACGACGCTCAACCTCTACGATACCAAGCGCGACGTCACGATCACCAAACAGGTGACGGAAGAAGTCGTGCGCCGGGTCGACCGCGTTGTGCACACGGTGCGCAGCATCCCGCAGACCGGCGACGGCGCGCCCATTGTTCTGGTCGCCTCGCTGAGTTTGTGCGGCATCCTGTTCATCATCTACCTGCAGGAGCGCAAGCGCGCCAACCGCAGGGATAAGTAACCCCCCGGCAGCCGCCGCAAAAGCGCTGCCCTGACCGCCGCCGGGCGGCACGGCCCAACCGCTGTGCCGCCCGGCGGTTTTTTCCTTTGTCCACACCGCCAAACCTTGCCAAAAGGCTTGAACCCGGGGCGGTTTTGGTCGTATAATAATGTCAACAAATCATGCGAGAAATGTGTAAGGGAGGGGTGCGCGTGCCCAGATTCCGCGCGGCCGCGCGCCTGTGCGGGCTGGCCGCGGCGCTGCTGCTGGCGGCCTGCGGCGGCCCGGTGGCGGCTGCCTCCGGCGCGGCGGCTGCGCCGCCCACCGCCCCGCCCACCGTGCCCGGCACAACGGGCGGCGGCTACACCGCCCCGCCGCTGCAGCTCAGCCCATTTGACGCGGCCGCCGCCGTGGGGGAAAACGGCGTTTTGATCGACACTTCCTCTGTGGCGCAGGGTTATGTCGCCGCCAGCGCCGTCAACGACAACCGCCTCAAATTTCAGGTCGTATACGGTGAAAGCAAATACAACTACGACCTGCCCGGCGACGGCACGCCGCAGTCCTTCCCGCTGCAAAGCGGCGACGGGAGCTATACCTTCCGCGTCATGCAGAACACGACCGCGGACAAATACATCGAGATCTGCTCGCTCACGGCGGACGTGCAGCTCGAAAGCGAATTCGCCCCCTTCCTGCGGCCAAGCCAGTTTGTGGATTACACGCAGGATTCCGCCTGCGTTGCGCTGGCCGCAAACCTTGCCGCCGAAGCCTCCGGCGAAGCCGGGGCGGTCGCCAACATCTATGCCTATATCCGCGACCACATCGCCTACGACCGCGACAAGGCCGCCACGGTGCAGAGCGGCTACCTGCCGGACCCGGACGCCACGCTGGCCGCGGGCAAAGGCATCTGTTTTGACTATGCCGCGCTGGCCGCGGCCATGCTGCGCAGCCAGGGCATCCCCACCAAGCTCATCACCGGCTATGTCTCGCAGGGGGAGCTCTACCACGCCTGGAACATGATCTGGCTCGAGGAGACCGGCTGGATCACGGTGCAGATCGAAGCGCCCGCCCATGCGTGGGAGCGCATCGACCTGACCTTCGCCGCCGGGGCCCCCGGCGAATACACCGGCGACGGGACCGATTATACCGACCGCCTGACCTACTGAACCGCAGCAAAAAGGAGAGAGCCGGATGGCAAACAAGCAACTGGAAAACCGGGCGATCAGCCTGTTTTGCGAAAACATGGCCATGCTGCTCGGCGCGGGCATCAGCGCCGAGGAAGCCGCCGGCCTGCTGGCCGGGGACAGCGCCGAAGGGCTGCAGCAGGCCGCCGCAGCCATACAGAAACACCTGCTTGTGCAGGGGGGCACGCTGGCCGAAGCCGTGGAAGCCGGCGGCTTTTACCCGCCGTATGTGTCCAGAATGCTCGCGGCGGGCGAGCGCAGCGGCCGCACCGTGCAGGTGCTGAACAGCCTGGCCGGGTATTACGATGCGCAGGATCGCCTGCAGGCGCGGCTCAAAAGCGCGGTGCTCTACCCGCTCGTGCTGCTTTTGCTGATGGCGGCCATCCTGGCCGTGCTGCTTGCGCGGGTCATGCCGGTGTTCACCGGCGTCTACGCCAGCCTTTCCGGCTCGCTGACGGCTTCGTCCTACCGCTACATTGCGGCGGGGTATGTGTTCGGCGGCGCGGCGCTGGCCGTCACGGCGCTGCTGGCGGCGGGGCTCGTCGCCAGCGTGCTGCTTGGGCGGACCCCGGCCGGGCGCGAAACGCTTGCCCGCCGGGCCGTGCGCCTGCCGTTCACGGCCCCGCTGGCCGAGCAGAACGCTTTGTGCGATTTCCTGCGCGTGCTGCAGCTGTACATTGCCAGCGGCATGGACGAGGACGCCGCCATGGCGGCCGCCGCCGGGCTTGTCACCCACCCGGCCCTGCAGGCAAAGGCCGCGGCCTGCCTGCGCCAGATGCGCGAGCGCCAGGCGGGCCTGGCCACGGCGCTGTATGACCAGAAGCTGCTGGAGCCGCTGTATGGCCGCATGCTGGTGGCCGGGGCGCGCAGCGGCAACCTGGAGCAGGTGCTGGCGCGGCTGACCGGCCAGCTCTGGGCCGACACGCAGGACCGCATCGACCGCGCGGTGGACAGCATCGAACCGGCGCTTTCCGCCTTCCTCACCGTCGCTGTCGGCGTCACGCTGGTCTCGGCCATGCTGCCGCTCGTCGGCATCCTCGGTTCCATCGCGTAAAGGGGGCGGGCAGATGTACCACAAAACGCCCCGCACCCGGCGGCGCGCGCGCCTGGCGGCGCTGGCGGTGGCGCTGGCGCTGCTCGTTTGGGGCGGCGCGGCGCTTGCCCGGCGCATCGGGCATGATCTGGACGCCCAGGGCGCGGCGGCGCTGCGCCAGGCCGTGCTCGAAGCCGCCGTGCAGTGCTATGCGGTCGAGGGCCGTTACCCCGAAAGCCTCGAACGCCTCGAACGCGAATACGGCGTGCAGATCAACCACGACCGCTACATCGTGACCTACGATGTTTTTGCCACCAACCAGCTGCCCGATGTGCAGGTATTGCAGAAGGAGTAGGTAAACCGTGTACACACATGCGACCCGACAAAAAGACCCCGCGGCCGCCTGCGCGCTGGCGCTGTTCGGCCTGCTGCTGGGCTGCATGCTGGCGCTGTCCGCCTTCGGCGCACAGGTCTACCGCGCGCTTACCGCCGCACAGGCGCGCAACAATGCCAGCCGCGCCGCGCTCAGCTATGTCAGCGCCCGCCTGCGCGCGGCGGATACGGCCGGGGCCGTGGCGCTCGGCGCAGGCCCCGAAGGCCCGGCCCTGCTGCTGCGGGAGGAGGGCTACGAGACCCGCATCTATCTCTATGAGGGCTGCCTGGTCGAGGAATACGCCGCGGCGGGCAGCGCTCTGGCGCCGCAAAACGCGCAGATCATCGCCCGCACCGGGTCGTTTTCGGCGGCGGCCGCAGGCGGCCTGTACACGGTCACGACCGATGCGGGCGTCGTGCAGGTCTGCCTGCACAGCGGGGAGGGGAGCGCATGAACCGGCACAGGAACCGCGCCTTTGCGGTCGAAACGCTGCTGCTGACCTTGTTTTTCCTGCTGGCGCTGGCGCTGCTTGTGCATCTGTTCGGCGCGGCGCAGGCGATGGGGCGGCAGGCCCGGCAGGAGACCGACGCCGCGCTTTTGCTGCAAAACGCCTCGGCGCAGCTGCATGCCGGGGCGGACCCCTGGGCGCAGGCGATGGCCGCCGCCGCGCAGACCGGCGCGCCGCAGACAGCCGAAGCTGCCTTTGCCGCCGACGGCACGCCCGCCCCGGCCGGCGCTGCCAATGCCTACACCGTGCGCATCGCCTTCACGCCCGCGCCGCAGCCGGCCGGAACGCTGCTGCAGGCGCAGGTCGATGTCCTTACCCCGGCCGGGGACCGCCTGGCCGGGCTGACCACCGCCCACTACCTGCCTGCGCCGTAAAGAAAGGGGAGACAGCATGGAACGCCAACACCGCCCGGTGCGCAGCGGCGCGCTGACGCTGCTGTTCACCGCCGTACTGCTCTGCCTGGCCGTGCTGGGGGTGCTCTCGCTGGCCACGGCGCGGGCCGACCTGGCCCGCGCGCGCCGCAGCCTGGAACATCTTGCAACCGAAGCCGCCGCCGAACAGGCGGGCCAGGCGTGGCTGGCGGCCGTCGACGCCGCCGGGCGCGCGGGCGCGCCGCTGCCCGAAGCCACAACGCGGACGGCGGACGGCGCCGCGGCGGAGCTGCCGCTGGAAAACGGCGCAACGCTCCGCCTGGCCGCCGCGCCGGGGGAAGGCGGCTGGCGTTTTACCCGCTGGCAGCTCGACGCCCCGTGGCAGCCGGATACCTCTCTTGATGTCTGGGACGGCCTGTAAAACAGAAAGGAAACCGCTATGGAAGTCAGACAGATGCTGCAGCAGGCGCTTGACTGCGGCGCTTCGGACATTTTCATCATCGCCGGCCTGCCGCTGACCTACAAGGTCAACGGCCGCCAGCGGCGCTGCGGCGAGCGCCTGATGCCCGCCGATACCGAAGCCGCCCTGCGCGCGATCTACGCGCTGGCCGGGCGCGACGCGGCCCGCCTGTGCCAGAGCGATGCCGACGATGATTTCTCCTTCGCCATCCCGCAGATGGGCCGCTTCCGCGCCAATGTGCTGCACCAGCGCGGCACGCTGGCGGCCGTGCTGCGCGTGATCCGCTTCGGCCTGCCCGACCCGGCCGCCCTCGGCATCCCGCCGCAGGTGCTGGACATTGCGCGCGCACGCAAGGGCCTTGTGCTTGTCACCGGCCCGGCGGGCAACGGAAAATCGACGACGCTGGCCTGCCTGATCGACAGGATCAACCGCGAACGCGAAGCCCACATCATCACGATGGAGGACCCCATCGAATACATCCACCGGCACGACCGCAGCATCGTCACCCAGCGGGAGATCGGCAGCGATTCGCCCAGCTATGTCAGCGCCCTGCGCAGCGCCCTGCGTGAAAGCCCGGACGTGATCCTGCTGGGCGAGATGCGCGACCTTGAGACCACCGAAGTCGCAATGACCGCCGCCGAGACCGGGCAGCTGCTGTTCTCCACGCTGCACACCACCGGCGCGGCCAACACGGTCGACCGCATCGTTGATGTGTTCCCGGCCGGCCAGCAGGCCCAGGTGCGCATCCAGCTTTCCATGGTGCTGCAGGCGGTCGTCAGCCAGCAGCTCGTGCCCACGGTGGACGGGGGCCAGACCGCCGTGTTCGAGGTGATGAAATCGAACACAGCCATCCGCAACCTGATCCGCGAAGCCAAGACCCACCAGCTTGACGCCGCCATCCAGGCGGGCGCGGCCGAAGGCATGTGCACGATGGACGACAGCCTGTGCCGCCTGTATGCGGCCGGGCGCATCAGCCAGGATACCGCCCTGACCTACTGCCTGCGCTACGACTCGACCCGCCGCAAGCTCGAAGCGCTGGCACGGCTGTAAAAGCGTGCAGAAAGGGGGAAACTTCCGTGTCGGAATTACTGCAAAAGGCCGCCCAAAACATCGCGCGCATCGCGCGCACGCTGGCCCGCTGGCTGCTCATGGCGGCCGTGATCGGTGGGCTGTGCGGGGCGGTGGGCACCGCTTTCCATCTCGCGGTCGACAAAGCCACCGAGCTGCGCGGCACGCATACATGGTTCCTCTACCTGCTGCCGCTTGCGGGCCTTGCCATCGTCGCGCTGTATAAACTCACCGGGACCGAAGGCATGAACACCGACGACGTCATCGACGCCGTGCAGGACGGCAAGCCGGTGGCCCTGCTGCTGCTCCCGGCCATCTTCATCGGCACCGTGCTCACGCACCTCACCGGCGGCAGCGCCGGGCGCGAGGGCGCGGCGCTGCAGATGGGCGGCGACATCGGCTGGCAGACCGGCAAACTGCTGCGCCTGAGCGAGCACAGCTGCCGCACGGCCACGCTGTGCGGCATGGCGGCGTTTTTCACGGCGCTGTTCGGCACGCCGCTGGCGGCCACGCTGTTCGCCATGATGGTGGTCAATGTCGGCCTCGTGTTTTACGCCACCTTCCTGCCTGCGCTGGCGTCCTCGCTGGTGGCGTATGCCATCTCGCTCGCGCTGGGCGTGCCGCCCACGCGCTATACCGTCGCCGCGCCGGGGTGGGATTTGTTCACGGCGGCGCGCACGGCCGGGCTGGGGCTGGCCTGCGCGCTGGTCACGCTGCTGTTCTGCGGCGTGATGCACCTGGCCCACCGCCTGCTGGCAAAATACCTGCCCAACCCGTGGCTGCGCGCGCTGGCGGGCGGCGCTGCCGTCATTGCGCTCACGCTGCTGTGCGGCTCCATGCGCTACAACGGCGCGGGCGGCGACGTCATTGCGCAGGCGGTCGAACAGGGGCAGGCCCTGCCGCTGGACTTCCTGTTCAAGATCCTCTTCACGGCCCTCACGCTCGGCGCCGGGTACAAGGGCGGCGAGGTCGTGCCCAGCTTCTTTGTCGGCGCAACGTTTGGCTGCGTGGCCGCGCCGCTGCTCGGCCTGCCGGCCGGTTTCGGCGCGGCGCTGGGGCTGGCGGCTGTGTTCTGCGGCGCGACCAACTGCCTGGTGCCGTCCATCGTGCTGGCGGTCGAGCTGTTCGGCGCGCCGGGGCTTTTGTATTACGCCATCGCCTGCGGCATCAGCTATGCTCTGTCCGGCTATACCGGGCTGTACAGCCACCAGACCTTCCTGACCGACAAGCTCATGCCGGAATACCGCGCCGAGATCCACCCCCACCACGCCCGCGCGCCGCAGCCCGGCGCGCCAGGGGAGAGCGGGGAACACCAGGCGCCGTGAGCGCGCGCGTCAAAAAAGCAAAGGGCTTGCAAAAAACTGCTCGCCGCCGTAAAACCGCTCTCCCGGCGTCCGGGCAAAGAAAAAGCAGGAAACCGTTCCATGATTTCCTGCTCGGTGGTGCCGCCGGTGGGCGGCTGGTATTCAGTTTTGAAAGTTCGGGTCAGGGTGGCCCGATGAGCATATTGTTTTTTATTGTATTGCTTCTACGATTTGAGCCAGTGCGTTGTAATCAACAAAGTCTACCTTTGAATTAAATGTTTCTATCATTGCTCTTACTTCGGCATTTTTCTTTTCTTCTGGAAGCTTTTTTGCTTTATTATACAGGAGTGTCATCATAGTTTTATGTTTGAAATTCAATCTCTGATAATCAATTCCACCTCTCAAATGGAAAATAGTTGTGTTGTCCATAAATCGGTTGGGAAGTTGTTTGCTTATGGACTGTCTTATGTTATGTACATTTTCTTTGTCGGTTACATCAGCTAATCCCACGGTAACAATGATTAACTTTGTGTTTTCTTGTAGTGCCTTGATAGTTGTTTTCAAACCTTTAACGCCGCCCGCATACAAGCCGCCAAAATGTATTACTAAATCATATCCTGATAGTGTTTTTACTTCTTCATAGCTTATACAAGGTAAATGGGTTATTTCAGAAAATTTTTCCGCATATCGCTTAGTCGTTCCATATTGACTGCCATAAACAATTATTTTTTCCATATTCATCTTCTCCATAAATTAGGATTTGTTACTGCATCATCAGTGATAGTTCTATTTCATCTTCGTCCGCTGCTCCAGTCTCTGTAAAGCCTCTGCTCTTATACAAATTTAGTGCCTGGATATTATCCTTGTTACAGGTTAAAGTTACTCGATTTGAAGAGCCAAAAGGTTTATCCTTGATATAATCAAGCACACAATCCAGTGCACTTTTACCATAGCCCCGTCTTTGATTCGATTCGTCAATCATCATATGCCATATATCGTATTCAGGGATATCATAATCGTAAATCACCATAACATAGCCAACCATAATGTCGTCTTCATATATTCCCAAAGGCTGACATTGATCCCTATAAACATAAGCCTGTGCGAGACTGCGAATCGGATGTGAAACAAAGCGTTCTTGTTCTGGTGCGAGTTTCAGATTAAATGCGTCAATAAAGTTTTCTTCTGTAATTTTTCTAAGATGAATCATAAATTCCTCCATAAATTGTCCTGACTTAATCGATAAGTTGATCTTGTGTGAACATCTATAAGGAACAAAGGATTGCATCCAAAACAAATAAAAAGCCGTGGCTAATTAAACCACGGCAAAAAATCTACAAAATACTATTACGATGCAACCGAGGTCCTCAAAAGATATTCACATTTCATATTAACCTTGTTATTTCCCATAATTGAGCACCTCGCTTTCTATCTGGTCTTGCATGATTATAACACCGAGCATCAATAATGTCAACAACAGTCCCTCCTTATTATTTGGTCAGAAAGTAGCTGGTTTCTATAAAACTTACTGAACGGAGACAGTTTGCAAAGCAAGGTGTTTCCGCCCAGCAAGTCCACAAAGGGGTAGCTGGCGGCAGCCAGCGCAGGGGGAAGTGCAGACCATGGCCAGCTCGTCTTTTGAAAAAAACATCTTCATTCTGCGCCCTCCGCTCTGTGCCGTTTCCGGCCAATGCTTTTTCCATATCATGGGTCTTTCCGTTCGCAGTAAATTCAGCCTGCAATCCCCGGCGAATCCTCGTGTTTCAAGGGCGGGGAGGGGTCATCAACGGATTCCTTATGAAACCGCGCCATAGTAAGCGGGTACCTCGCCGTTCAGCAGCAGGCTGGCCACCGGGATGTGCGTGCCGACCAGCGCGGTGCTGCTCTTGCCGTCCAGCACCATGTTGATCGTCACCTGCAGCACCAGCGTCACGCTGTAGCGCGTGCGGTTCACGGCCAGCGCCTCGGCGTCCTCCTCCATCCAGCCCTCCACATAGCCGTGCGGCTGCAGCTGCAGCGTCCACTCCGGCCCCAGCCCGCCCAGGCTGGTCCAGCCGCTCAGGCTGCCCAGCGGGAAGCGCCATTCCCGCTCCGGCAGCGCGGCCAACGCCTGCTGCACAGCCGCCACCAGCGCCGCCCGCGCGGCGTTCAGCGCGCCCGCGTCCGCCTGCACGGCGGTCAGCGTGCCGTCCGGCCCATAGGCCAGCGTATACAGTTCTTCATACCGTTCGGGGGTGCGCTGCATCTCGGCGTTCACGGCCTCATTCATCGCCTGCACCACAATAGCACGGCACTCATACTCGGCCAGTTCTTCCAGCCGCGGTTTGACCTCGGTCTCCACCACGAACAGATACGCCCCCACCGCCAGCGCCGCCAGCCCCAGCGCCCACCGCGCCAGCCGCCGCCTGCGCGGCGTCGGCAGTTTGTTGCGCCGCACACCACCACCCCCTTCAGCCTGCGGCCCATCCTATGCCGCGCCGGCGCGTTTTGTCCGCCCAAACCGCAAAAACGACCGCTTTTTTGCAAAAAAGCTTGACAACGCCCCGCCGCTTTGCTATACTATACTCTGTTGCCGAACGGCAGCAAACCCGTGGGGGTGTAGCTCACCTGGGAGCCCGGTTGAAGCGGTTACACACCCCTCAGAAAAATTGAATAAGAAATACTCAGCACACCCTTTTATTTGGGGGTATAGCTCAGCTGGGAGAGCGCTTGAATGGCATTCAAGAGGTCAGCGGTTC
>DWXD01000045.1 GCA_019119365.1 Candidatus Gemmiger stercoripullorum
GATTGTAAATGAAAACAGAAAAAATGGAAGACGATTTAGTACAGACGTTTCAAAGGTAGTGTATGGGGGAGCTTCTGTCGTTTATATCGCACTGCAAATTGCGGTAACGATGGGCTTTTCGGAAATATATCTGATTGGTGTGGATTGCAATTACTCAGGCAAACAAAGGCATAGCCAGTTAGCAGATTACCAAAAACAACCAAAGCTTGCACCAGACGCTGAAACAAATATGATTCGATGCTTTGAAAAAGCGAAAGAAATCGCAGAACAAAACGGAACAATAATATACAACGCCACACGCGGCGGAAAACTGGAAGTGTTTCAGCGAGTGAATTTAGATGAGGTTCTGAATATACCAAATGGTGTGCTAGATAGAAAAAGATAAACCGTGTGAGAAATATGCTGTACTTAGTGGAAAGCGACTATTAATGAAATATATTGTTTTAGAGAGGAGAAAACCGCATGAAAACCGCCTGCTTCATTCCAATTAAAGCTAACTCGGAGCGCGTCCCTGGCAAGAATTTCCGCCCGCTCAACGGCAAAAAGCTCTATGAATATATTTGTGAGCACGTCAAACAAGCCGATGTGTTCGATGATGTGTTTGTAGATACCAACAGCGAAGAAATCACCGCCTACGCGCAGCAGATGGGGTTCCACACAATCGAGCGCAAACCGGAGCTTGCCCAAAACACCGCCAACGGCAATGATCTGCTGGTGCATCACTACCTGCAGTTTCCACAATACGATTACTATTTTCAGTTGTTTGCTACTGCGCCTTATTTGCAGCCAGAAACGATCAAGGTTTGCGTTGAGAAACTGACCGGCAGTGAGGAGTACGACTCCTGTTTTACAGCAACAGAGAACCATGGCTTTTACTGGTTGGCCAACAACCCGATCAATTATCGGCCGGGGATTCTGCCACGCAGCCAGGATATGTTGGCGGTGGTAGAGGAAACGACCGGTCTCTACGGCATCTGCCGTTCCTCACTGGAGCGCTACCGTTGCCGCATCGGCCGCAAGCCATATATCCATACCGTTGGCAAATTTGAGGCGGTTGACATAAATACCGAGGAAGATTTGGAAGTGGCGCAATATATTGGCCGTGTTGTGTGGGGATATACGGCGCAGTGATAAGCGAAGATGAAAGGCAGCTCACTTGAACAAGCGCTGAAAGCCAACCCGGCCATGACCCACTCGGCCGCACCACACAAGAACCGCCAGCAATTCTTCACCAACCTGGGAACGATCCCCTTTGAAAAACTCGTCCATAAGTATGCCCGGCCGCCCTTTACACTGCGCAGCGCCGCGGTAAAAACTTTGCGCCGCCTGGGGCTTTACCAGGCGCTCCGCAAATTATATAAAGGGAACTGAGCAGACGCTGCACCCAGCCGCCCAGCCGAGCTTGGACGCCCCGAAACGTCAAAAAGGACCGGTCACCCGGTCCTTTTTGCATTTTATATCAGCTTTCCGGCCAGGCGATGGCCGCCTGTTCTGCGCCCCGCGGCTTTCACGCCGCGGGGCGTCTGCTTGGATAAACAGCTTGGATAAACTGCCGCCGCTGGGAAAATCCTCGGGCGGGGCATCACCCGCCTGCGCCGCCGCGAAGGCGCAGGGCTGGCGCCGGCCGCCGCGTCGGCGGCGCAGCCAAACCCGGCCCGGCTCACTTTCTTTTGCGGCGCAGCCACCATTTGGCTGCCAGCGCCGCCGCCACGATCAGCGCGGCGGGGCCCGCCAGCAGCAGCGGCCCGGTGTACCACGGCGCGGAGTACGCCGCATACAGCTCCGGGCGGGCAACCAGGCAGTCCCATGCCTCGTACAGCGTGTACCCCAGCCACGCCCCGGCAAAGCCCCCGGCCACGCAGGTCAACGCCGTCTGCCATCTCTTATTGTTGTCCGGTCTCATGTTCGCGCCGCTCCTTGGGTCTGCTTCCCGGTTTCAACTGTTTTCGTCCAGCGCTTCCGCCTCGGCCAGCCACAGCGCGCAGCTTGCATCGCTGGGCATGCGCCAGTCCCCGCGCGGCGAAAGCGTCACCGAGCCGACCTTCGGCCCGTCCGGCAGGCAGCTGCGCTTGAACTGCTGGGCAAAGAACCGCCGGTAAAAGCTGCGCAGCCAATACAGCAGCACGTCCGGCGCGTACCGCCCGGCGAACGCCGCCTTGGCCAGCCGGTAGATTTTGCCCGGCCCAAAGCCAAAACGCAGCACATAGTACAGGTAAAAATCGTGCAGTTCATACGGTCCGACCAGCTTTTCGGTCTGCTGGGCGATGCTCCCGTCCTCCGCCGCGGGCAGCAGTTCGGGGCTGACCGGCGTGTCCAGGATGTCCAGCAGCACCCGCTGCAGCGCCGCGTCGCCGCAGGAATCAGCCACATAGCGCACGATATGCCGCACCAGCGTTTTGGGCACCCCGGCGTTTACGCCGTACATGCTCATGTGGTCGCCGTTGTAGGTGGCCCAGCCCAGCGCCAGCTCGCTCAAATCGCCGGTGCCAATCACAAACCCGCCGTGCTTGTTGGCGTAATCCATCAGCTCCAGCGTGCGCACGCGGGCCTGGCCGTTTTCAAACGTGACGTCGTAATCGGTCAGGCCCTGGCCGATATCGGCAAAATGCTGCCTGACCGTCTCGGTAATGTTGATCTCCAAAAATGTCACGCCGAGCGCCTCGCACAATATTTCGGCGTTCGACCGCGTGCGCCGCGTCGTGCCGAAACAGGGCATCGTGATGGCGACAATGTCCTTCGCATCGCGCCCCAGCACCCGGCAGGCGCGCACGGCCGCCAGCAGCGCCAGGCAGGAATCCAGCCCGCCGGAAATGCCCACCACCGCGCACTTCGCCCGGGTGTGCTCGATGCGTTTGGCCAGCCCTTCGGCCTGGATGCGCAAAATCAGCTCGCAGCGCTCGGCGCGGGCGGCATCGTTTTGCGGCACAAACGGCGTGGGGGAGAAGGCCCGGGTCAGCGGGACCTCCACCGGCGTCAGGTCAAACGGCACAAGCGTATAACCTTCGGTGTGCGGGGCAAACGTGGTGTTGCGCATGCGCTCCTGCGCCATGCGCCCCAGGTCCAGCTCGGCCGCGGCGTACCCGGGGCCGAACGGTACGGCTTCGGCCAGCAGCGCGCCGTTTTCGGCGATCAGGTCGTGCCCGGCAAAGGTCATGTCGGTTGTGCTTTCGCCGTGGCCGGCATCGGCATAGAGATAGCCGCACAGCACCCGCGCGCTCTGCCCGGCTACAAGCGCCCGGCGGTACTCGGCCTTGCCCACCGTCTCGTCGCTGGCCGAAAGGTTCGCCACCACGGTGGCCCCGGCCAGCGCGTGCGCGCAGCTGGGCGGCACGGGCGCCCACAGGTCTTCGCAGATCTCCACGCCCAGCACAAACTCCGGCATCTGCGCGCAGGCAAACAGCTGGTCTGTGCCCAGCAGCGCCGTCTGCCCGGCCAGCGTGACCGGCACGGGGCGGCGCGGGCCGGGGGCAAAGTGCCGCATTTCGTAAAATTCGGCGTAGTTGGGCAGGTGGGTCTTGGGCACAAGCCCCAGCAGCCGCCCGCCGCAGACGACCGCCGCGCAGTTGTACAGCTTGCCGCCCGCCCGCACCGGCAACCCGGCCAGCGTGACAAGGTTCAACCCTTCGCTGGCGGCCAGCACGGCGCGCAGGCCCTCCTCGGCCCCGCGCAGCAGCGGCTGCTGCAAAAACAGATCCCCGCAGGTGTAGCCGGTCAGGCACAGCTCGGGCAGGCAGAGCAGCTGCACGCCGTCCGCAGCAGCCCGGCGCATGGCGGAAACGATCTGTTCGGCGTTGTAGGCGCAGTCCGCCACCCGCAAAGCCGGGCTGGCAACCGCACAGCGGATAAAACCATCGCGCATCGCGTATTCCTCCGTAAAACCGGGGCGCGGGCACAGCCGCGCCCCGGTGTGTTTTCTCTTTTTCATCATACCATAGCGCCGGGAGCCGGCGCAAGGCGGAACCTGTTTTCACCGGACAAAAAGTAAATTATAGTTGACAAATTGTAAGGAGAGTGCTATACTGCAAACACAGGCAGACAAAGCCTGCCTTTTGGGAACAAAGAAAGAAGGGGGAAAGCCCGTGCCCAAGAATTTACGCATGAAAGCCGCCCGGGCCGAAAAAGACATGACCCAGGCGGACCTGGCCGCGGCCGTGGGGGCCACCCGCCAGACCATCAACGCGATCGAAAAAGGGGAGTATAACCCCACCATCAAGCTCTGCCGCGCCATCTGCAAGGCGCTGGGCAAGACGCTGGACGAACTGTTTTGGGAGGACGCACCATGAAACTGATCTCTTGGTTCAAGCAGCAGCTGTGCGGCAACGCGCTGGATGAACTGCAGCAGCAGAAAGCCGACCAGATCGGCCACCGCGGCTACTGGCTGGCCTGGTGGCTGCTGCTGGCGGCGCTGTTGGGGCAGAGCATCGCCGGGGCCGAAATGCCCCAGATGGCGGGGGAGTGGGTCATCTTTATGGTGCTGAACTTCTACGGCCTCATCGAATGGCTGCGCAACGGCATCTGGACAATCAGCGACGCCAGGCCCACTTTTGGCAAAAACGCAGTCTGGTCCGCCGTGGCGGGCGTCGGCTTTTTCCTCTACCTGTGGGCGCGCAACAGCCGCCAGGACTGGTGGCAGCCCGGCTACTGGTGGGGCGCGGCTTTGGGCGGCGTAGTTGTCTTTTTTCTCTGCCTCGGCGCGCTGCAGCTGATCGCCGCGCTCTACTACAAACGCCGCCACACCCTCGATGCGCCGGAAGACAGCGCGGACGAGGACGGAAAACACTGAACTTTACAAGCACAAGGAGAACCTGCATGAACGAACAACACAGCGCCCCGCAGCCGAAAAAGGAGCGGCTCATCTTTTGGCTCATTGCCTACGGCCTGACCTTTTTGATGGGTCTGCCGCTGGCCATCGCCCAGCGCGGCGGCTATAACACCGACGTTTTCCCCAACGCACAGATGTACTACCCGGCCGCGGGCGTCATGCTGGCGTATCTGGCCGCCCGCCGCCCGTCGCTGCCCAGGCGCTTCTTTGTCTTTTACCTGCTCAATACGGCGGCGCTCGTCGCCAGCTGCCTGGGCGCGGTGCTGGCCCCCGGCGATGTCTGGCTGGCGGCGGCGAACCTGATCGTTGTGGCGGGCAGCGCGCTGGCCTGGGTCTTTCTGCTGACCGAACGCAAAGAAAAGCGCGCCGCCGCCGGGCTGCGCTGGCACGGCGGCGTCAAGGCGCTGGGGTTTGTGGCGCTGTTCATTCTGCTGCGCACGGCGGCGGTTTTCCTCAGCATGCTGCCCTATGGCCAGCTGGGCGAATACCTCGCCTACTGGTCCACGCCCGCCCCGTATCTTACGTTTTTGCTGCTGATCCCGAACTTTTTCCTCTCGTTCCTGCCGTTTTTTGGCGAGGAATACGGCTGGCGTTACTACCTGCAGCCGCGCCTGCAGCAGCGCTTCGGGCCGCGCGGCGGCGTGCTGGCGCTGGGGCTGGTCTGGGCCGCGTGGCACCTGCCGCTCAACTTCTTCTACTATGCGCCCGAGACCGGCCTGCAGAGTTTTGCCAGCCAGATCATCACCTGCGTGGTCATGGCGGTGTTTTTTGGCTGGGCCTACATGAAGACGCAGAACATCTGGGTGCCGGTGCTGCTGCATTGTTTCAACAACAGCCTGATCCTGATCTACAGCGGTACCGCCGTCGTCAGCAACCAGACGGTCACCTGGTTCGATATCCTGGTCCAGCTCATCGTCTACGGCGTTATCTTCCTGCCGTTCCTTGCGTCCGGGGTCTTTCGCAAAGTCTGCCCGGCGGAAAAATAAAAACGCGGCGCAAGCGCTGCGGCTTTCCCGGTTTGCCGGTTGTTTGCCGTGTTCCGTAGGGGCGGATTCCATATCCGCCCGCGGGCCTTGCACCGCCGCGGACCGGGCCGATATGGAATCGGCCCCTACCGAGAGGGCGGCGCGGCAGGGCTCGCGGTTTCCCGCACGCCGCACCGTTTGCCCCGGTCCGTAGGGGAGGGCCATGGCCCTCCCGCAAAACCTCGCGCCGCCGCGCTTCTCCGGTTGGCCGCCGCGTTTGCTCCGTTCTGTAGGGCGGGCGTTCACGCCCGCCGCACCGAAACGCATGCCCCGCCTTTTGGCACAACACAAAAAATATCCGCCCGCGAAAAACGCGCGGGCGGATATTTTTATACCGTAAAAACCGTAAAAACGCTGGCTCCCAAAAATCACACTTCAAACGCTTTCTGTAGCGCTTCCAGCGCGGTGTCCTCGTCCTGCTGGCGCACCAGCAGCGAGATGTCGAGGTCGGACGTCGTGATCAGCACGATCTCCACCCCGGCCCCGGCCAGCGCCCGCAGCGCGCGGGCGGCCACGCCGCAGCTCGTCACCATCTCTTCACCGAACAGGTTCAGCTTGCTGTACCCGCCCGAGATCAGCGGCGGGTGGGCTTTGGCGGCTTCCGGCAGGGCGGCCATCACGGCGGCCAGGTTGCGGTAGCTCGTTGTAAAGCTGAAATCCACTTCGGTCCCGCGCGGGGCGCTCTGGCAGATCATATCCACCACGATGCCGGCTTTGGCAAACACCTCCAGGTGCTCGGCCAGGCTTTGGGCGCTGTACTGCGCCCCCGGGAAGGTGGTGAGCATGATATTCTGCTCGCTTGTGATCTTGCTGACACCGTACATCGTTGAATCCCTTCCTCTCTGTAAAGTATGGGTGGTTTATTCCAGCACAAGAAACTGCGTGTCGATGCTGTCCTCCAGCACGCCGCGGATCTCGTCGCGGGTCAGGGTAAAGTTGCCGTGCGCCGCGCCCATCTCGTCGGTGTAGGCGGGGTAGGGGTAAACGCAGATGTTCTCGTACCGCGCTTCATACTGCGTCACGGTGGGGTAGAGCTTGGGGTCTTTGAGCGCCACGCTCACGCTGCCGTCCGGCTGGGTCGTTTTTTCCATCGTCACGCCCAGGATCACGCCGATCATGTTGTCCGCCTGCGCCTGCGCGCTGATGAAATTGCCCAGAGAGTACGCCACAAAGCACGGCCGCCCATCCGCCGCCGTCAGCCATTCGGCCGTCTGGGTCACATGCGGGTGGGTGCCAACGATCAGGTCCACGCCCGCGTCCGCCAGCCACTGCGCGGTGTCGCGCTGGCCGTCGGTCACGGTATGGCTGCCCTCCACGCCCCAGTGGCAGCTCACAACCAGCACATCGCAGTTGGGGCGCAGCGCGTCAATCTGCGCTTCGATCACATCGCGCTCATCGAGATAGATCACGCCGTATTTGCTGTCTGCGGGCGTCGGCAGGCCGTTGGTCGTCTCGGTATAGGAAAGATAGCCGATCGTGATGCCGTTGAGGGTCTGGGTGGTCAGGTTGGCGGTCGGGTCGTCCAGGTCATAGAACCCGGCCGTCACGACGTCCTCCGGCATGGCGGCCCAGTGCGCCATCGAAGATTCGATGCCGCCTGCGCCCTTGTCGTAGCTGTGGTTGTTGGACAGGCTGAACACCCGGAAGCCGATGTCATACAGCGCGTTGGTGATGTCGCCGGGCGTCGAGAACATCGGGTAGCCGGAAGGCTCGTAGTCGTCGTTGACCAGCGTCTCCTGGTTGAGCCAGTTGACGTCGAACCCGGCGTAGAAATCACGCATCGGCTCATAGGCGGCCGTAAAGTCGTAGCCCTCGCCCCCGGCGCGGTCGCGCGCCTGGTTGTACAGCCCTTCGTGGATCAGGTTGTCGCCGGTGGCGGAAAACCGCACCGTCTGCACAAGCGGCGTCGGCTCCGGCGTCGGTTCCGGGGTGGGGGCGGCGGTGGGCGCGGGCGTGACCGTCACTTCGATCGCAGGCCCGGCCCCGCACCCGGCCAGCAGCGCGGCCGCCAGCAGCGCGGCCGCCGCAGAAATTTTCTTTATACGCATGCCAGCTTCCCCCGCAAAAGATCGCTCATCGTGTAATAGCCGGGGGCCTGGCCGTCCAAAAACAGCGCGGCCTGCACGGCGCCGTCGGCAAACACGCCGCGGCTCTGGGCGCGGTGGCTCAGGGTCACGACCTCCTCCGGGCCGCAGAACAGCACGTCGTGGTCGCCCACGATGCCGCCGCCGCGCACGGCCGAAATGCCCAGCTCCTGCGCGCCGCGCGGCTGGCGCACATCGTGGCGGTCGTAGATATAGGTATACTGCCCGCCCGCCTGCGCGTTGATCGCGTCGGCGATCATCAGCGCGGTGCCGCTCGGCGCGTCCAGCTTGCTGTGGTGGTGCTTTTCCACGATCTCAATGTCGAACTCACCGCCGAACAGCGTCACGGCGCGGCGGCACAGCTCGATCAGCACATTGACGCCCAGCGACATGTTGGCGCTGCGGAACAGCGGGATCTTTTCGCTGGCGGCTTCCAGCACGGCCTCGTCCTCCTTGGAAAGCCCGGTCGAGCAGATCACGCAGGGCAGGCCGTGCCCGGCGGCGTAGCGGGCGGCCTCCACAGCCCCGGCTGCGCCGGTAAAGTCGATGATGACGCCGCGGCAGTTTTCCGGCAGCTCGCTCAAAGCGGCATACACCGGCACGGCCCCGGCCGCGCCGGGCGCTTTGTCGATACCGGCGACGACGCGGCAGTCGCCGCGCGCGGCGATCTTTTCCTGCAGGGCGCGGCCCATGCGGCCGTAAAAACCCTGGATGATGATATCAGTCATGCGTTCCACTTCCTTTTGCAAAAATCACAGCGCCCGCGGCGGACAGACCAAACCGCGCAGGCCCGCCCGGCCCGTGCGGGACCCGGCGGCCCTGCGCGGCCAAAGTCAGTCTTTCAGCAGCCCGAAGTTTTTCAGCGCCGTTTCCAGCTGCTGCTGCACAGCGGGCGATGGGGGGCACAGCGGCAGGCGCAGCGGCCCGGCGTCCCAGCCCAGGCGGTTCATCGCCCACTTGACCGGGATCGGGTTCACATCGGCAAACAGCGCGTGCACCAGTTCCAGCGCGCCCAGCTGCAGCGTGCGGCAGCGCGCGGCGTCGCCGTCCAGCCAGGCGGCGCAGATATCGTGCGTATACTGCGGCGCTACGTTGGAAAGCACGCTGATGACGCCCTTGCCGCCCAGCGCCATGATCGGCAGGATCAGCCCGTCCTCGCCGGAATAGATGTTCAGCTCATCCCCGCACAGCGCGGCGATCTCGCTGACCTGGGCCAGGTTGCCGCTGGCTTCCTTGACGCCGTTTATGTTGGGCAGCTTGCACAGCTCGGCCAGCGTTGCGGGCAGGATGTTGCAGCCGGTGCGGCTGGGGACGTTGTACAGGATGCAGGGCAGCGAAACGGCGTTCGCGATCGCGGAAAAATGCGCGATCAGCCCGGCCTGGCTGGCCTTGTTGTAGTACGGCGTCACCAGCAGCAGCGCGTCGGCGCCCACCTCCTCGGCGTGCTGGCTCAGCTTGACGGCATACGCCGTGTCGTTCGAGCCGGTCCCGGCGACGACCGGCACGCGGCGGGCCGTGTGCTCCACCGCAAAGCGGATGCACTCGGCGTGCTCCTCGTGCGTCAGCGTGGCCGATTCGCCGGTCGTGCCGCAGATGATGATGGCGTCGGTGCCGTGTTCGATCTGGTCGTCGATGATGCGGCCCAGCTCGGCATAGTTGACGCTGCCGTCAGCGTGCATCGGCGTGATGATGGCCACGCCCGCCCCGGTAAACACAGGCTTTTTCATGGAAAAACCTCCCTGTCAAACGCCCTGGCGGCGTTTAGTCGAAATAGCCTTTGGCGGCCAGCAGCTCCGCCAGCAGCACCGCGCCGCCCGCCGCGCCGCGCAGCGTGTTGTGGGAAAGGCAGACAAACTTGTAGTCGTACTGCGTGTCCTCGCGCAGGCGGCCGATGCTCACCGCCATGCCGTTCTCAAGCATGCGGTCGAGCTTGGGCTGCGGGCGGTCGTCCTCGGTGAAATAGTGCAAAAACTGTTTGGGCGCGCTGGGCAGGTCCAGCTCCTGCGCCGGGCCGCGGAACCCGGCCCAGGCGCTCAAGATCTCTTCCTTGGAAGGCTTGCGCTCAAAGCTCACGAACACCGCGCCCATGTGCCCGTCCGAGACCGGCACGCGCAGGCACTGCGCCGTGAAGGAGGGGGCGGTGGCAGGCACGATGCGGTCGCCCTCGATGCGGCCCCACAGCTTGAGCGGCTCCTGCTCGCTCTTTTCTTCCTCGCCGCCGATGTAGGGGATGACGTTATCCAGGATATCGGGGAAGGTTTCGAACGTTTTGCCCGCGCCGGAGATGGCCTGATAGGTGCAGACCAGGCATTTGGTGATGCCGTAGCCGCGCAGCGGGTGCAGCGCGGGCACATAGCTCTGCAGGCTGCAGTTGGACTTGACCGCGATAAAGCCGCGTTTGGTGCCCAGGCGGCGGCGCTGCGCGGGGATGATCTCAATGTGCTCGGCGTTGATCTCGGGCACGACCATCGGCACGTCCGGCGTCATGCGGTGGGCGCTGTTGTTGGACACGACCGGGCACTCGGCCTTGGCATAGGCTTCCTCCAGCGCCTTGATCTCGTCTTTTTTCATGTTGACGGCGCAGAACACAAAATCCACCTGCGCGGCCACCGCGGCCACGTCGGCGGCGTCCAGCACCACCATGTCCTTGACACAGTCGGGCATCGGCGTCGCCATCGCCCAGCGGTTGCCCACAGCCTCCTGGTAGGTGCGCCCGGCCGAACGGGCCGAGGCGGCCAGCGCCGTGAGCTTGAACCACGGGTGCTGCGCCAGCAGCGTGACAAACCGCTGGCCGACCATGCCGGTGGCGCCCACGACGCCCACTTTGAACTGTTTCATAACGGGTACCTTCCTTTCCCAAACGTCCTGTACCGCAGTGTATGCGGCGGCAGGAAAACCTGTGCCGGGCCGCGGCCGGAAAGGACCGCAGACAATAAAAAAACCGGCTTGAAAACCGGCACAAAATGCAATATAATCATATACTGCATGTACACAGCGCCCCACGCTGCATTTTTGGCTGCGGCGTGACAGTTCCGTCCCTGTTCGGCGGCGGACCCAGGCCGATGCGTGCCGTGCATCGCCTTCGGCGGCCAACCCTTTCGCCGCGGCCTGCCCTGGCTGGCTGCCGCCTGACGGTTACTGATGTTGCCCGCGCCTCTGTGTTGTGTTCATCATACCATTGTACCCCCTGAATGTCAACGATAAAAAGGAAGCAGACTGATGTTAAAAAAAGACTTCTGGTATGACCTGCCCAAAGAACTCATCGCCCAGGAACCCGCCGACCCGCGCGACAGCGCCCGGCTGATGGTCCTTTCGCGGCAAAACGATTCCATCGAGCACAAAATTTTCCGCGACCTGCCCGATTATCTCGAACCGGGCGACGTGCTTGTGCTCAACAATTCCAAGGTGCTGCCCGCGCGGCTCATCGGCGCCAAGGTGCCCACCGGCGCCGTGTGCGAAGTGCTGCTGCTGCGCCAGGTGCACGGCGACACCTGGGAGTGTCTGGCCCGCCCGGGCCGCCGCATGCAGGCGGGCACGCGGCTTTCTTTCGGCGACGGCAGCCTGACGGCCGCCGTGGACGAAACGCTGCCCGAGGGCAACAAGCTCGTCACCTTTACCTATGACACCCAGACGCTGTACGAAAAGCTCGACGCGTTCGGCAAAATGCCGCTACCGCCCTACATCACCAAACAGCTCGAAGACCAGAGCCAGTACCAGACTGTCTATGCCAAGGAGCTCGGCAGCGCCGCCGCCCCCACGGCCGGGCTGCACTTCACGCCCGAACTGCTGGAAAAAATTCGCGCCAAAGGCGTGCAGATCGCCGAAGTCACGCTGCACGTCGGCCTTGGCACCTTCCGCCCGGTCAGCGAGGAGAGCATCGAGGACCACCACATGCACAGCGAATGGTACTGTGTGGACGAAAAGACCGCCGCAACCGTCAACGCCGCCCGCGCCGCCGGGCGCCGCGTCGTCGCCGTGGGCACCACGAGCTGCCGCACGCTGGAAGCCGTCTGGGCCAAATACGGCCGCATCGTGCCCTGCAGCGGCAACACCGATATCTTTCTGTATCCGGGCGTCGAGCTGCACGCCATCGACGCGCTCGTCACCAACTTCCACCTGCCCGAAAGCACGCTCATCATGCTCATTGCCGCGTTCTACGGCTATGACAAGACGATGGCGGCCTACCGGGAGGCGGTCGCGCAGCGCTACCGCTTCTTCTCTTTCGGCGACGCGATGCTGATCCGCTGACAGAAAACGAGGGAAAAACAATGGGAAAATTTTTCAAAAACGGCCTGAGCTATGAACACACGATCAAAGCCTGCTTTATCGGCTACATCGTGCAGGCCATCGTCAACAACTTTGCGCCGCTGCTGTTTCTGACCTTCCAGCAGAGCTACGGCATCCCGCTTTCGCGCATCACGCTGCTCATCACCTTCAACTTCTGCGTGCAGCTCTCGGTCGACCTGCTCAGCGCGGGCTTCATCGACCGCATCGGCTACCGCGCGGCGATGATGCTGGCGCATATCCTTTCGGCCGCCGGGCTCGTCGCGCTGGCCGTGCTGCCGGAGCTGCTGCCCAGCCCGTTTGCCGGGCTGATCGTTGCCGTGATGATCTACGCCGTCGGCGGCGGGCTGCTGGAGGTGCTGGTCAGCCCGGTCGTCGAAGCCTGCCCGACCGATAACAAAGAGGCCGCCATGAGCCTGCTGCATTCGTTCTACTGCTGGGGGCAGATGGGCGTGGTGCTGCTCTCCAGCGTGTTCTTTGCGGTGTTCGGCATCGCGCACTGGCGGGTGCTGGCGCTGCTGTGGGCCGTGATACCGGCGCTCAACTGCCTGCTGTTCGCCAAAGTGCCCATCTATACGCTGATCGAGGAAGGCGGCCGCGGCACGCCGCTCGCCGGGCTTGTCAAAAGCCGCACTTTCTGGCTGCTGCTGGTGCTTATGGTCTGCTCCGGCGCCAGCGAGCAGGCGGTCAGTCAGTGGGCTTCCACGTTTGCCGAATCGGAACTGCACATCTCCAAAGCGCTGGGCGATCTGGCCGGGCCGATGTTCTTCGCCGCCCTCATGGGGACCTCCCGCGCCATCTACGGCAAGTTCGGCGCGCGCATCCGGCTCGAGAGCTTCATGCGCGGCAGCATCGTGCTGTGCATTGCCAGCTACCTGCTCATCTCGCTGTCGCCGTATCCGGCGCTCAGCCTGCTCGGCTGCGGGCTGTGCGGCTTCTCGGTCGGCATCCTCTGGCCGGGCACCTTCAGCCTCGGGTCCGAATTTTTGCCGCGCGGCGGCACGCTGCTGTTCGCGCTCATGGCGCTGGGCGGCGATTTGGGCTGCATGAGCGGCCCGACCTTCGTCGGTATGGTGTCCTCGGCTTCGGCGGGCGGGCTGCACACCGGCATCCTGCTGGCGGTTGTATTCCCGGTGCTGATGCTCGCGGGCTGCGGCGCGCTCGTCCTCAAACGCCGCCGCCTGCCGCAGCGCGGCTGACACAGCGGACATAAAGACACATAATAGTGTGTGCTCTAAGCGACTTCCTGATTATGGCTTTTGTCGTGGTCAGGGAAGCGGTTGCTTAGAGCATTTTCATTTTCAACAGGTGGCGGGAAAATCACTCCACTGCAAGAGCGTAGCGGGTCGGCGGCAGTCCCGCGCGGCTTTTGTGCGGGCGCGTTTCGTGGCGCCTTTGCACACAGAAAAACCGCCGTACAGGTTTCCCCATACGGCGGCAGCACGCTCATTTGTCGAACAGGTCGCTGTGCGTCCCGGTGCGGGCCAGCGTCAGCACCAGCACATCGTCCTCAATACGGTAGACCAGCAGCCAGTCCGGCTGAATGTGGCATTCCCGATGCCCCACCCAATCGCCGGTCAGCTCATGGTCTTTGTTTTTCTCCGGCAATTTTTCGCCCCGTGACAAGGCCCGGATGATGTCATCCAGCAGGCCGATGTCCATGTGGCGTTTCATCGCCAGCTTGTAGTCTTTCTTGAACTTTGTCGTCCAAACAATGTCAAGTTTCATTTTTTCAGCTCCCGGAGGGCTTCTTCCACATCGGAGTAGTGCTTCACGCCGGGATCACGCGCAATCCGTTCTGCCTCCAACATGGCGGCCATGGTTTCCTTGTTGGGCTGTTCCAGCTTGACTTCAAAGGGAAAGCCACCGGCGCGGAGCGACTGACGCAGAAAGACATTGATCGCTGTCGTAAGGTTCACGCCCAATTCGTTGTAAAGCATTTCGCACTGCTTTTTGATGTCGCTGTCCATGCGGACGCTGAAATTTGTCGTGTTAGCCATTGTGTCAGCCCCTTTCGAGTTTATTGCACCTATATTGTATATCGTATGCAATGCAAAGTCAACTCAATAGCCTAAAAATGCACAAAAAATCTGCCAAAGGCTCGTTGCCTTTGGCAGAAAGAACGCTTTTTATTGCTCGCATGACAGGATGCGGTTCAAAAACGCGCAGGTCCGGCTTTGCAGAGGTTTAAATCGTGTGGCTGCGGTTCGCCCCGATCAGAATTCCTGCACCAAATCGCCGGCGGCGGGCTCCTCGGCTTCCACGCGCTCGTCCAGCGTGTAGCTTATGCCCAGCGCTTCGGGCAGCGCGTCCACCAGCGCGTTGACGTCCGCAAGCTCACGGTTGGCCATCACATACAGCACCTTGTCGTCAAAGGCGACCACGCGCTGCACGTCGGCCCCCACGCAGACCCACTTGGCCGGGTCGATGTTTTCCAGCATCGCTTCGGCAATGGCGGGCGCGTCGGCGGCGTCTTTCAGGCGCAGCAGCACCAGGCTGTAGGCCTGGCTGCCGGTCAGCGATTCCGAAAGCACGCCCGCGTCCACCAGCGCGCCTTCGTCCAGCGTCAGCCCGGCGTTGTATTTCAGCCAGCTCTCTTCGGCCAGGTCGATGGCGCGGGTCTGCGGCATCATGATCTCGACCGGGTACACTTCATAAATGCTGTCCACCTGCGCGGCCAGCTCGGCGTCCGGCTCGGCCTCGGTCTGCGGGGCGCTGCCCTCCGGCGTGCCCTCGTCCTCCGGCGGGGTGGCCGGCTGGTTCAGGATGTCGTCGGGCAGCGGCGTCATGGTCGGGGCGGGGGTTGGGGTCGCCTGCGGGGCGTCGGTGCGGCCGCAGCCCGCCAAAAGCGCCAGGGTCAGCGCCAGCGCGCCGGCCGTCATGCCAAATGTGCGTCGTTTCATGGTTGGTTCCTTCCTTTGTGTTGTGACGGGTGTTGTGGCGGCGGGTCAAAACCCGCCGGTCAGCCGTTGTTCGGGGGCGAAGCGTGCGTCCCAGCACTCGGCCGGGATGCCGGCCAGGGTCAGCGCGGCCGGGCACACCAGCAGGCTTCTGCCTTTATATTGCGCCAAAAAGCGGTCATAATACCCGCCGCCGCGCCCCAGGCGCACGCCGTCGGCCCCGGCGGCCAGGCAGGGGACCAGCGCCAGCGCGTCTGCGGGGAAATCCTCCGCCGCCAGAACTTCGCCCCCGACCGGCTCGCGGATGCCGTAAGCCCCCGGCGCAAGGTCGTCAAGGCGGCGCAGCCGCACGGCCTCCATGCGCCCGTTGGCGGTGCGCGGCACGGCCAGGTGCTTGCCTTCGCGCAGGGCGGCTTCCAGCACCGGCCACAGGTCCGGCTCGCCTGGCATCGGCACAAAGCAGAACACCCACCCGGCCTGCCGCCATTCGGGGCGGGCGAACAGCTCGTGCGCCATGCGGCCGCCCATTGTGCGCAGCGCGGCGGCATCCCACTGCCGCCACAGCGCCCGGGCTTTGGCGCGGGCTTCGGCTTTGGTCATGGCAGACGCCCCCTCTCTTTTTTCCGGCTGGCCGGTTTTACCGGCCTATCATACCATGCCCGGCCCGCAAAGGCAAGATGGAAAATTGGCCCCCGCCCGCCTTTCATCTTGCGCACAGAGGCAAAAAAGAGTACAATAGAAAAATAAAATGGATTCTGTGTGCCAACCGGGGGTATGGCCGGGGCACTGCATGATTACAAAAGGAGCGTTCACCATGGGCAAATTCAACTTTATCAATACCGAGATCCCCGGCGTCGTCGTCATCGAGCCGACCGTCTTCGGCGACGACCGCGGTTATTTCATGGAAACCTACCAGATCGACGATTTCGCCGCTGCGGGCATCGACCGCCCCTTCGTGCAGGACAACCAGAGCCGCTCGACCAAGGGCGTGCTGCGCGGGCTGCATTTCCAGAAAAACCACACCCAGGGCAAGCTCGTGCGCGTGACGATGGGCGAGGTGTACGACGTCGCCGTCGACTGCCGCCCGAACAGCGCTACCTTCGGCAAGTGGGTCGGCGTGACGCTCTCGGCCGAAAACAAAAAGATGTTCTACATCCCCGAAGGCTTCGCCCACGGCTTCCTGGTCCTTTCCGATGTGGCCGAATTCTGCTACAAGTGCACCGACGTCTACGACCCGACCTCCGAGGGCGGCATCCCCTATGACGACCCGACCGTGAACGTCCAGTGGCCGGACTGCGGCTGCGCGCACAAGACCAGCGCCAAGGACAAGGAACACACCCCGTTTGCCGAACAGACGTTTGACTATTTCGAGAAATACTGAGGAAGAACCGTGCAGAGTCTACAAGGGCATTTCGCCAATTTCTGGAAGTACCGCTACCTGCTGCAGAACCTGATCACGCGGGACTTCAAGCTCAAATACCGCCGCAGCGTGCTGGGCGTGGCGTGGAGCGTGCTCAACCCGCTGCTTACCTGCCTGGTCATGTTTCTGGTGT
Organism: Candidatus Gemmiger stercoripullorum; assembly: GCA_019119365.1. Classification (GTDB taxonomy): domain Bacteria; phylum Bacillota; class Clostridia; order Oscillospirales; family Ruminococcaceae; genus Gemmiger; species Gemmiger stercoripullorum. The sequence continues at coordinate 16,669 of DWXD01000045.1, forward strand.
TCGATTCCATCATGAAAGGCCTGCGGGGCGAAGGCATCCCCAACTTCGCGGGCTTCCTCATCATCGGCCAGCTGCTGTTCAACTTCTTCCGCGAAGCGACGTCGATGGCGATGGAGAGCGTGCTCAAAAACGCGCCGCTGCTGCGCAAGGTCTATATCCCCAAGTACATTTTCCCGATGGAAAAATGCTGCTTTGCGCTGGTCAACTGCGCGTTCAGCTTCATTGCGCTGGTCGTCGTGTTTGTCATCACCTGGACGCCTGTGACCTGGGCCACGGCCTGGATGGCCGTCTACCCGCTTCTCATGCTGTTCTTCTTCAGCCTTGGCATCGGGCTGCTGCTGTCGGCGCTGTATGTGTTTGTGCGCGATATCATGCACATCTGGGAGGTGTTCTGCACGCTGCTCGTCTACGCCAGCGCCATCTTCTATGACCCCGAGACCCTCTCCGGCATCATGCAGCGGCTCATCCACATCAACCCGATGTACTGGTACATCACGGCGTTCCGCCGCTGCGTGCTGTGGGGCGAAGGGCTGGACGCAACGATGCTTGCGGTCTGCTTCCTCTGCGCTGTGGTCAGCATGGCGCTGGGCGTTTTCGTGTTCAAGAAAAACCAGGACAAGTTTGTCCTGTACATGTAAAGGGAGGGCGCGGATATGGCGGCACAACAGCCCATCATCTCGGTCGAGCATGTCTCGATGCGCTTCAACCTTGCCAAGGAAAAGCACGAGAGCCTGAAAGAATATTTCGTCGCCCTTTTGCACGGCGGCGTGCGCTTTGACGAATTCTTTGCGCTGGACGACGTCAGCCTTGACATCATGCCCGGCGATTTCTACGGCCTCATCGGCTTAAACGGCAGCGGCAAATCCACGCTGCTCAAGATCATTTCCGGCGTGTACAAGCCCAGTTCCGGCAAGGTGACGGTGCGCGGCACCATCGCCCCGCTGATCGAGCTCGGCGCCGGGTTCGACATGGACCTGACCGCGCGGGAAAACATCTACCTGAACGGCACCGTTCTCGGCTACACGCCCCGGTACATTGATTCCAAGTTCGAGGACATCGTCGAATTCAGCGAGCTGCGCAATTTTCTGGATGTGCCGCTCAAGAACTATTCCTCCGGCATGGTGGCGCGCCTGGCCTTCGCCGTTGCGACCATGACCAAGCCGGACATCCTCATTGCCGACGAGATCCTCTCGGTCGGCGACTTCCTGTTCCAGCAGAAATGCGAAAAGCGCATGGCCGAGCTCATGAGCGGCGGCACGACCGTGATTTTGGTCAGCCACTCGATCGAGCAGATCGAGCGCATGTGCAACAAGGTCGCCTGGCTCGACCACGGCCACCTGCGCCGCAACGGCCCCACCGCCGCGGTCACGGCCGAATACAAGCGGTTTGAAAAGCCGAAAGAATAAACTTTTTACAGGGTTCAGAGTTTAGAGTTCAGAGTGAAGATAAGGTGCGGCGCAAAGCGCCGCATTTTTAAAAATGGGGGATGCGCCCATCCCTCCAAATTCTGAACGCCCCTGCGCGAACGAGGTGACAACGATGCCGCAGACCGCCCCCCAAAACCAACCGCAAAACCGCCCGGCGGACGTCGCCCCGGCCGACAGCGTCGGCGCCATGGCCCGCCGCCTGCTCGACCCGGCCCATCTGGCCGACCTTGCCCGCCGTTCGGCCGCCACTTTGCGCGAGCGCGGCGCGCAGCAGCTCTGGCGGGACGTGACCTTCCGCGTCGGGCTGGCGTTCCACCACGATTCCTGGCGGCACCGCGCCGATATTCCGCTGCGCCGCGAGCTCAAGGCCCAGCGCGCGGCCCCGCTGCCCGGCGCGCCGCGCGTCAGCGTCGTGGTGCCGGTATACAACACACCGCTGCCGTTTTTCAGGCAGATGCTGCGCAGCGTGCGCCGCCAGACCTATGCGAACTGGCAGCTCGTGCTTGTCGACGCCTCTGACGCGGCGCACCCGGCCCCCGGCGCGCTTGCGCAGAAATGGGCTGCCCGGGATGCGCGCATCCTGTACAAAAAGATCGAAAACCGGGGCATCGCCGCCAACACCACGGCCGGGTTTGGCCTGGCGGAAGGGGACTGCATCGCGCTGCTTGACCACGACGACCTGCTCTACCCCAACGCGCTGTATGAATCTGTGCAGACCCTCCAAAATACCGGCGCGGACCTTGTCTATTCCGACGAGATCGTCCTGTCGGCGGATCTCAAAAAATTGGGCGGCTACCATTTCAAGCCGGATTTTGCGCCCGACTATCTGCGCGGCAATAACTACATCACCCATCTGGCCGTTTTCACCCGCGCGCTGCTCGAGGCGGCCGGGGCGTATGAGGACCCCGCCTTTGACGGCGCGCAGGACCATGACCTGCTGCTGCGCCTAACCGAGAAGGCGCGCCGCGTCGAGCACATCCAGAAAGTTCTCTACGTCTGGCGCGGCCACGCCGGGTCGACCGCCGCGGGCATGGAGGCCAAGCCCTACGCCATTGCAGCGGGGGAGCGGGCGATCGACGCCCACCTGCAGCGCGTGGGCCTGCCCGGCTGTGCGCGGGCGGTGCCCGGCGCGCCCGGCGCGTTCCAGCTGCGGTACGAACTGACCGCGCGCCCGCTTATCAGCGTGTTGATCCCCAACAAGGACCACACCGGCGACCTCGAGCGCTGCTTATCCAGTTTGTATAAAAACGCCGGATATGACAATTATGAGGTGCTGATCCTAGAAAACAACTCGACTGACCCGGACACCGAAGCCTTTTATGCGGCCCTTCCCGCGCGCTATCCGCGCTGCCGCGTGCTGCGCTACCGCGGGCCGTTCAACTTCTCGGCCATCAACAACTTCGGCGCGCGCCAGGCAAACGGCGAGCACCTGCTGCTGCTCAACAACGACATCGAGATCCTCTCGCCCGGTTTCCTGCGCGAGCTGCTCTCCTACAGCCAGCGCCCGGACGTCGGCGCCGTCGGGGCCAAGCTCTATTACCCGGACGATACGATCCAGCACGCCGGGGTCATCATGGGCATCAACGGCTCGGCCGGGCACAGCCACAAGAGCTACCCGCGCGCGGCGGTGGGCGACCTCTACCGCCTTGTCACCACGCAGAATTACATGGCCGTCACCGGCGCCTGCCTCATGACCAAAGCGGAACTCTACCGCGCGGCGGGCGGCCTCGACGAAGAAAACTTCGCCGTCGCCTACAACGATGTCGACTACTGCCTCAAGCTCTGGCAGCAGGGCCTGCTCAACGTGTTCACCCCCTGCGCCGAGGCGTACCACTATGAGAGCAAGAGCCGGGGCCTGGACACTACCCCCGAAAACGAAGCCCGCTACCAGCGCGAAAAAGCCGCGTTTTACGCCAAATACAAACCATACATCGACAACTACGACCCCTACTACAACCCCCACTTCAACAACCTGTTCGAAAATTTCGGGTTGAAATGATCTGTCTGCAACATTGAAATTTGTAGGGGCGGATTCTATATCCGCCCGCATCGGCTGCATGTGCTGGAAGGGTAAATGGATTACACCAGAACGGACCCCCAAAACTTGGAACGCCCCAGCCGCAGGCCAAATCGCCTGCCCGGTTATGATTACTCACAAAACGGGGCGTATTTCGTGACGATATGTACAAAAGGCAGACGAATGCTGTTTGGGGATGTAGGGGCGGATTCTATATCCGCCCGCGTTGTGGCGCAAACTTTTTCCGAGGTGATTGCCGCGGCTCCACATTATACCTGCCCCTGCTTTGTGGTTATGCCGAATCATTTCCACGCCCTGTTGGTGATAGACCGGGCCGATATGGAATCGGCCCCTACAATTTCCGATTTGATGAGGGATTTCAAACGATATTCTACGCTGGAATATGGTAAACTTGTCCGGCAGGGGGCGGCGGAACCCTATCAGGGCCGGCTGTGGCAACGCTCTTTCCATGACCACATCATCCGCAACGACCGCGAGTACCGTCTGATCGGTGAATATATCATAACCAACCCGGCCCGCTGGCGGGAGGATTGCTTCTATCCTTCCGTACTGCGGCCCGTGCAGGAAGGACGAACGCTATGAACCTGCAAACCAAACGAATCAAGGAACTGTTCGGCTATGCCCGCACGCTGACCCGCGAACAGGGCCTGGCCCCCATGCTGGGGCGCGCGGCGGGCTTTTTCCGGCGGCGGCTGCTGGGCAAACGCGCGCGGTACTGGCCGTCCAAACGCGCGCTGGCGGCCCAGCGCGCGGCGGATACGTCCGCCTTCCCGCTCATCAGCATCCTGACGCCGTTGTACAACACCCCGGAACCGTTCCTGAACGCCTTCCTCGACAGCGTCCAGGCCCAGACCAGCCCGCGCTGGCAGCTTGTGCTTGCCGACGCCTCCGACGCCGCCCACCCCCGCGTGGGCGAGCTGGCACAGGCGCGCGCGGCGGCCGACCCCCGCATCGTCTACCGCAAGATCGAAAACAAAGGCATCGCCGCCAACACCAACGCCGCCGCGGCGCTGGCCGCCGGGCCCTACCTGGCGCTGGCCGACCACGACGACCTGCTGGCCCCGCACGCCGTGTACGAGATGGGCCGGGCGGCGGCCGCCACCGGCGCGGCTTTCCTGTACAGCGACGAAGCGCTGTTCCGCAAAACGCCGCAGCGCGCCCATGTCGCGCACTTCAAGCCGGACTATGCGCCGGAATACCTGATGGCCTGCAACTATATCTGCCACCTGGCCGTGTTCAAAAAAACGCTGTATGAGCAGGCCGGCGGCGAGCGCAGCGAATGTGACGGCGCGCAGGACCACGACCTGTTCCTGCGCCTGATCGACGCCATGCAGGCCGCCGACCCGGCCGCCGCGCCCGTGCATCTGCCGCAGGTGCTGTACTACTGGCGCGTGCACGCGGCTTCCACCAGCGGCGGCACCGGGGCCAAACCCTATGTGCAGCAGGCGGCCCTCCGCGCCGTGTCGGACCATCTCGCCGCCACCGGGCGGCAGGGGAGCGTGGAGCCCGGCAAATTCCCCGGCACCTGCCATGTGCGCTGGACCCTGCCGGACCCGCCCCCGCTCGTCTCCATTCTCATCCCGAACAAGGACCATGTGGACGACCTCGAGACCTGCCTGCACAGCCTGTATGCAAAAACCTTCTACGAAAACTTCGAGGTCATCGTCATCGAGAACAACTCGACCGACCCCGCCACCGCCGCCTACTACAAAAAGCTGCCCGAACGCTACGAAAACTGCCGCGTCGTCGGCTACACCGGGGCTTTCAACTTCAGCCGCATCAACAACTTTGGCCGCAAATTCGCGCACGGCAAATTTTTGCTGCTGCTGAACAATGATATCGAGGTCATTGGAGGCGGCTGGCTGGGCGAGCTTGTCGCCGAAGCCAGCCAGCCCGGCGTCGCGGCCTGCGGCGCGATGCTCTATTACCCGGACGATACCATTCAGCACGCGGGCATCATCACGGGGCTTGGCGGCTATGCGGGGCACTCCCACAAATACCATCGCCGCGGCAGCAGCGGGTACCTGTTTCGCCTTGCCACCGTGCAGGACTTTTCCGCCTGCACCGCCGCCTGCCTGCTTGTGCGCACGGCCGCGTGGGACGCCGCGCACGGCATGGACGAAGCCTTTACCGTCGCCTTCAACGACGTCGACTTCTGCCTGCGCCTGCGCGAAGCGGGCTGGCGCATCGTCTGGACGCCGTATGCCGAGCTCTACCACCACGAGAGCAAGTCCCGCGGTTCGGACGAGGACGACCCCGAAAAGAAGCGCCGCTTTGCGGGCGAGCAGGCCCGCCTGTACGAGCGCCACGGCCGCGAGACCATCCTGCGCGACCCCTACTATAACCCCAACCTCTCGCTCGACTACGAGGACTTCCGCGAAAGCGGCGACCTGCGCGCCCTCAAGGACCCGCCTGTGTAAGCGAAACGCCAAAAAACCACGCCGCGCCCCGGGCAAACACCCGGTTGGCGCGGCGTGGTTTTGCGCATACTATAAAGGCAAAGGGTCAGTGGGCGGCTTTGGCCCGGCAGGCAGGGCAGAGGTAGTGGATGGTCAGCTGGTAGCTGCGCACTTTGGTGCCGATCACGTTTTCGATCTCGCGCACAAGCCCCACAACGGGGATGTCCTGCAGCTCCCCGCACCCGTCGCAGTACAGGTGGCCGTGGGGGGCGGCGGTCTTGTCAAAGCGGTCGGCGCCGTCCGGCATTTCCAGCCGGGCGATCTCCCCGGCCTGTTCCATCAGCTTGAGGTTGCGGTACACCGTACCGCGCGCGATGTTGGGCATGCGGGTGCGCGCCTGGGCAAAGATCTCGTCGGCCGTCAGGTGCCGCGGGCTCTGCTGCATAAGTTCCAGGATCAGGCGGCGTTGGCGTGTCATGGGGACCTTCCTCCCTTACAATAAGAATTTGTCTTATAAAGAGAGTAGCGCATCCGCGCGCCTCTGTCAATGCCCCGGCGCGGATTTTGGCAATTTTCACAAAATAAAAATGCGTAAAATTGCCGTTTCATCGCTTGACACCCCCGCGGGAAAGGTGTATACTCAATTTAAGATGGAATCTTAACTGATTCGACCTTATCTGAAAACGGAGACCCGGCCCCCAAACAGACCTGTTTTTTGATTTTGAAAGGAGCGCATGTATCATGGAACTCAAAGGCAGCAAGACCGAAAAGAACCTGTGGGAAGCTTTCGCCGGTGAAAGCCAGGCCCGCAACAAATACACCTACTTTGCCTCCAAAGCAAAGAAGGAAGGCTACGAGCAGATCTCGGCCATCTTTACCGAGACCGCCAACAACGAAAAAGAGCACGCCAAGATCTGGTTCAAGCTGCTCATGGAAAACGGCGAGATCCCCGACACCCTCACCTGCCTGAAGATGGCCGCCGCCGGTGAAAACGAGGAGCATACCTCGATGTACCCGCGCATGGCCGCCGAGGCGAAGGAGGAAGGTTTCACCCAGATCGCCGCGCTGTTCACGATGGTCGCCGCCATCGAGAAAGAGCACGAGGAGCGCTACAAGGCCCTGGCCGCCAACATCGAGGCGGGCAAGGTCTACGCCCGCGAGACCGAGCAGGTCTGGCAGTGCCGCAACTGCGGGTATGTCTATATCGGTACCCACGCGCCGGTCAAGTGCCCGGTCTGCGCGCATCCGCAGGCATACTTTGAGCTGCGCAGCCAGAACTACTGATCCTTTTCGTCACATAATTCCGCCCCGCCGGGTTGCTGCCGCAGCGCAGCCGCCCGGCGGGGCGCTTTTTTTCGTTCGGGAAACAAAACAGGCTTGCAGTTTTGCCGCCTGCGGGGTAAACTGGGTATAGACAGGATAACGCCGGTCAGGGCACTTGTTCGCCTGCGGGCGCCAGCACCACGGCGCGGCTGCCCGGCTGGCGGTAGACTTCCATAAAGCGGGCGCGCGGCACGCGGCGGTTCAGAGCCAGCGGGTCGGCCACCGTGAAGTGCGTGTCGTCCGCCCCGCACAGCGCCATGCAGTGCAGCGTGTGGAACACCCGGTGGTACCCGCCGCCCGGCAGCGCATAGCCGCCGCAGGCGTCAAATTGTACGTCGTTAAAGCGCAGCGTGGCCCAGAAGATCACCGGCCGCCCGCTCTCCAGCTGGCGCAGCAGGCCGTCCTCCCCGGCGCCGGTCAGGTCGTGCGCCGTATACCCGCCGCCGTGCGCGGCCAGGTAGGCGTTCGCGGCCGCCACGACCGGCCCGGCAAAGCAGTAGTACCCGGTCTCGGGGCTGCCGTCGTCTTTGTGCGGGTCGCCCATATACACCCTGTCCGGGTCCGCCCCGTACCAGCGCGCGCTGCGCGGCAGGTAATGGTCGGCCAGGTCGCACTTGTCGGCCGCAAAGCCCCAGTAGCGCAGCACTTCGCACAGGCTTGTGATCTCACAGCCGTTGGGCAGCTCGGGGTTTTGCAGCACCTGCGGCACCGGCAGCAGAATTTCCATTTTCGGTCCCTCTTTGTCTGTAGATTTCTCCCCGGCATTGTAGCACACGCCCGCCGGAATTGGCAAGCGCCGGGCCGTTTAGAAGCAGATTTGTAGCAGAAAGGAACGCCCCATGCCCCTGATCCGTGAGTATGGCCTGATCCCCGGCCGCATGCCGCCGGGGCCGCGCAACACGCTGGCCGATGTGCCCGGCGTGGCGGTGGGCCACTGTACCGTGCGCACGCCCGGCCACAACACCGGCGTGACCGTCATCCTGCCGCGCGCGGATATCTATTTTAAGAAATGCACGGCTGCGGCCCATGTCATCAACGGGTACGGCAAAACGGCGGGGCTGGTCCAGGTCGAGGAACTCGGCCAGCTGGAAACGCCCATCGCCCTGACCAACACGCTGAACGTCGGCCTTGTCAGCGACGCGCTCGTCCAGTATACGGCCGACGCCTGCGCCGCGCACGGCACAGAGCTGCGCAGCGTCAACCCGGTGGTGGGCGAATGCAACGACAGCACGCTCAACCGCATCGCCGAGCGCGTGGTCGGCCGCGCCGAGGTATACCGCGCCATCGCGGCGGCCGGGCCCGATTTCGCCCAGGGCTGCGTCGGTGCGGGCACGGGCATGATCTGCCACGGCCTCAAGGGCGGCATCGGCTCGGCCAGCCGCCGCCTCACAGCGGACGGGCGCACGTTTACGGTCGGCGTGCTGGCGCTGTGCAACCACGGCTGTCTGGAAGAGCTCAACATCCTTGGCCGCCGCCCCGGCGCGGCCATCGCCGCGCGGCAGCAGGCCGCCGCCAAAACCGACGATGTGGGCAGCTGTATTCTGGTGCTCGGCACCGACCTGCCGCTTTCCAGCCGCCAGCTGGGCCGCGTCGTGCGGCGCTGCGGCGTCGGGCTTGCGCGCGTGGGCAGCTACTGGGGCCACGGCAGCGGCGATATCGCCATCGGTTTCACGACCGCCCACGCGCTGTGTGCGGACGCGGCCGAAGTCGAAACCCTGCCGCACCTGCGCGAAGACCGGCTCGAACCGGCTTTTCTGGCCGCCGCTGAAGCCGCGGAGGAGGCCGTGCTCAACGCCCTGGCCGCCGCCGAACCCACGACCGGCTATGACGGCACGGTCTGCCACGCCCTGTGCGAATACCGCGACCTGCTTTGAATTGTACAAAAGGGGAGAACGACATGAAAGATTTCAAGGTCTGGGACCTGCACTGCGATACGCTCTATGCGCTGCTGGAAGCCGACAAAAACGGCAGCCCCGCGCGCTTTGACAAAAACGGCCTGATGATCGACCTCGAACGCCTGCGCAGCGGCAACTACCTGCTGCAGTGCTTCGCCTGCTTTGTCGACCTTGCGGAACCGGGCGACCCGCTCGTCAAGGCGCTGCGGGAGGCCGACCGCTTTCAGCAGATCCTGGCCGCTTTCCCGGACGACCTTATGTGGGTGCGCACCCCGGCCGACATCGACGCGCTGCTGCGCGGCGGGCGCATCGGCGCGATGCTGACGGCCGAGGAGGGCGGCATCTGCAAGGACGACCCCGCCGTGCTGCGCACGCTCTACCGCCTTGGCGTGCGCATGATGACGCTGACCTGGAACCATAAGAACGGCCTGGCCGAGCCCAACCTGCGCCCCGGCCCCGCCGCCTGGCCGCCGCAGCCCAACACGACCGGCGGTTTGACCGAAACGGGCTTTGCATTCCTGCAGGAGATGGAACGCCTGCATATGATCGTGGACGTCTCCCACCTGTCCGACGCAGGCATATGGGATGTGCTGCGCGCCGGGCGGCGTCCGTTCGCGGCCAGCCATTCCAGCGCCCGCGCCTGCTGCCCGCACCCGCGCAACCTGACCGATGAGATGCTCGCGGCCATGGGCGAACGCGGCTGTCTGGTCGGGCTCAACTACTGCCCGGCCTTCCTCGACGCTTCCGCCGACCGCAGCCATCTTGTCAGCCGTGTGGACGATATGGTCCGCCACCTGCGGCATATGATCGACAAAGGCGGCGAAGACCTGGTGGCGCTGGGCAGCGACTTTGACGGCATCGGCGGCACGCTGGAGATCGCCGGGGCGCAGGATATGCCCAAACTGGCCGAAGCCCTGCTGGCGGCCGGTTTCAGCGAGACGCAGGTCGAAAAGCTGTTCTGGCGCAACGCCGCGCGCTTCTTCCGCGAAAACCTGTAAAACCGGAGGACCTCTCCATGACGCTTCTCAACCTGATCTACTGCCTGCTGGGCGCGGTGTTCATCGTGCTGGGCGGCGTGTGCCTGTGGGAAAAATACCGCACCGTGCACGGCGGCATGCGCCTGCCCGCGCGCATCATCCGCTGCCAGCGCCAGGGCCCCAAAAACCGGCGGCAGAGCGGCGGCTACTGCTTTGTGGTCGAGTTCACGACCCCCGACGGCATCCGCCACACCGCCGCCACCAACGATTCGTTCTGGTTCGACCAGACCCGCCGCGTCGGCACGGTCATCGAAGTCTGGTACAACCCCGCTTCGCCCACCGTCGTCGAGCGCCGCAGCCTGGAAGCCGAGCTGCTCGGCGCGCTGTTCATCGCGCTCGGCTTTGCCGTGATCTTCTGGCTGGGTCTGACCTGAGGGAGCGGACGAAAACGGGAACAGCGGAAATTTTATAAAACAACAGTCCCAAAAACAACCCTCCTGCCCGCTGCGGGCCGCCCGCTCGATTGTAAAGCGCGCGCTTTCTATGGTATACTGCAGGGGAATAAACCAAGGGGGAACCTGTTGTGATGATGCCGCTTTTGATCGTACTGCTGGCCCTGGCTGTGCTGGGGGATGTGCTGCTCGCCGTTTTGCTGCTGCAAAGCCGCCGCGCCGCGCCCGACCCGGACGCCCTGGCGCGGGCGCTGGCCGCCCAGCAGCGCGCGGCCCAGGGCGAAACGGTCCGCGCCGTGCAGGCCGCCGTGCGCGATTTGGGCGCGCTGCTGGCCGAAACGCAGAACCAGAGCGCCGCCGCGGCCGGCGCCCGGCTCGACGCCATCGACCGCACCGGCGCGGCCCGCCAGAAAGCCGCCAACGACGCGGTCACGGCGCAGCTGGCGCTGCTGGAGCGCCGCCTCAAAGGTCTCGAGGATTCCAACGCCGCCCGCATGGACGGCCTGCGTGCCGCCCTGGCGCAGGGGCTTGAGACCATCCGCACCGACAACAGCCGCAAGCTGGACGAGATCCGCGGCACCGTGGACGAAAAGCTGCAGACCACGCTGCAAAAGCGCATTTCCGATTCTTTCCGCGCGGTCAGCCAGCAGCTTGAGCAGGTGTACAAGGGTCTGGGCGAAATGCAGACGCTGGCCGCCGATGTCGGCGGGCTCAAGCGGGTGCTGTCCGGTGTCAAGACGCGCGGCATCCTGGGCGAAGTGCAGCTCGGCGGCATTCTGCGGGAGATCCTGGCCCCGGGCCAGTATGCCGAAAACGTCGCCACCATCCCGGGCAGCGCCAACCGTGTCGAGTACGCCGTGCGCCTGCCGGGGCAAAACGGCACGGTCTGGCTGCCCATCGACGCCAAGTTCCCGGCCGACAGCTATACCCGCCTGCTCGACGCGCGCGACAGCGGCGACCCGGCCGCCGTCGCCGCCGCCCGCAAACAGCTTGAACAGCGCCTGCGCCAGGAGGCGAAGGACATCCGCGAAAAATACATCGAGCTGCCGTACACAACGGCGTTCGGCGTGCTGTTCCTGCCGTTTGAAGGGCTGTACGCCGAGGTCGTCTCGAGCGGCGTGAGCGAGACTTTGCAGCGCGATTTCCAGATCAGCATCGCCGGGCCGTCCACGATGGCGGCGCTGCTCAACGCCCTGCAGATGGGCTTCCGCACGCTGGCGATCCAGAAACGCTCGGGCGAGGTATGGCAGGTGCTGGCTGCGGTCAAAACTGAATTTGAAAAGTTCGGCGCCGGGCTGCAGTCGATGCAGCGCCACCTCAACCAGACCGGCAGCGACCTCGAGGAATTGATCGGCACGCGCAGCCGCGCGATCACCCGCCGCCTCGAAGCCGTGCAGCAGCTCGACCCCGGCGAAGCGTCCGGCCTGCTTGGGCAGGACGATTTCCTGGCCGCCCCCGCCGCCCGCCTGCGCCGCCGCGACGAACCCGGGAACTGATACCAAACGCGCCCACCCTCTACTCTATATTTTCGAGCCGCCCGCAGGGCGGCGATCCACCATATCTAAACTCTAAACTCTCAACTCTGAACTCTTTAAAAAAGTAAGCAAGGAGGCAACCGCCATGAAACACATCCGCTGGGATATGCTGGCCCTGCCGCTGGCGGGCATTGCGCTGGGGCTGTTTCTGATCTTCCGCCCCTTCAGCGCCACCGCCGCGCTGTGCAGCCTGGTCGGCTGGCTGCTGCTGCTCGCCGGGGGCATCGGCATTGTCAACGCGCTGGCCTTCCAGCGCGCGACCTGGCTGTCCAGCCCGCTGCTGCCGTTCAGCGTGGCCGGGGCCATCATCGGCCTTTTCTTCATCCTTAGCCCCAATATGCTCGTCTCGCTCGTGGGGGTCATCGTCTGCGTGTTCCTGCTTGTCACCGGCATGACCAACGTGCAGGCCGGCATCCAGCGCCGCCGCTGGGGCGACCGCGCCTGGTGGCTGCCGCTTATCGTGGGCGTTCTGTGCGTCGGGCTGGGGCTGTATACGCTGTTTGCGCCCGGGGCCACGGCGGCGTTCATCATGCGCCTGGTCGGCGTGATGATGCTGTGTTCCGGTCTGGTCAACCTGCTCAATATGCTGGACTGGCGCGAATAAACTTTGACAAAATGCAGTTTTGTGTTAAAATCAGAAAAACGGCCCGTGCCGAGAAACGAGGTCCTGCCCTATGATCCGTATCCTGACCGATTCCGCCGCCGACCTGACCTGTGCCGATGCGGCGCTGCCCGGCGTGACAGTCGTCCCGCTGCAGGTGAACTTTGCCAACGGGGATACCGCGCTGGACGGCGTTGACATCACCGGCGACGAATACTATGCCCGCCTGAAAACCGAGGACAAGCTGCCGCGCACCAGCCAGCCTTCGCCGGACCAGTTCATTGAAATTTTTGAGGACGCGCGCGCCGCGGGCGACGAGGTCGTGGCCGTGCTGCTGTCCTCCACGCTGTCCGGCACCTGGCAGTGCGCGCGCCTGGCCGCTGAGACCTGCGAGTTTGAAGACCTCTACCTTGTGGACTCCCGCACCGGCTCCCAGGGCGAAGCGATCCTTGTGCGCGAGGCCGTGCGCCTGCGCGACGAGGAAGGCCGCAGCGCCGCCGAGATCGCCGCGGCGCTGGAAGAGCTCAAGGGGCGCATCCGCATCCTCGGCGTTATCGACAGCCTCAAGCACCTGCACAAGGGCGGCCGCCTGCCCGCCGCCGTCGCGCTGGTGGGCGGGGCACTGGGCATCAAGCCGGTGCTCTCGGTCGTGGACGGCGAGATCAAGCTGGCCGATACCGCCCGCGGCCGCCCCGGCGCGCTGGTGGCCATGTTCAAGCAGATCGACAAGCTCGGCGGCATCGACCCGGCCTATGGCTATGTGCTGCTGTATTCCGACGATAAGCGCACCGTCGCGCCGGTGCACCGCTACCTGCACGAGAACCGCCGCCTGACCGGCGGGCGCACCGCCCAGCTCGGCGCGGTCATCGGCACCCACATCGGCCCCGGCTGCGCCGCGCTCGTCTTTGTGGTCCCGCCGGCAGAAAAAGCGCCGGAAGCGCCCGCCGAAACCGCGCCGGAAGAAGCGTAAAAACAGAAGGTCTTTCTGCCCCGGCCCCCGGCCGGGGCAGAAAACTTTTGCCCGCCCCTGTTTTTGGCGGCCGGAATGTGTTATAATTTTTCTGTTACGAAAATTTCAAGAAACTTCAAGCGCCCGGCCCCGGCCGCGGCAGGAAAGGGGGCGTCTGCATGCCCAATAAAGAAGGCGGCTACGGCGGCTACCGCCGGCAGGACCGCCGCAGCGCCGCGCGCAAAGTGCGCGCGCCCGGCGCGGAAGGCGGGGTGCGCCGCGGCGTTCAGCCGCCGCCCGCGCAGCCTTACCACCAAACCCCATACACCCCGCGCATGGACGGCAACGGCGTGCGCCCCGCCCGCTATGACCCCGACGCGCTGGAGGAAGACTGGGTCCCGGCGGACCGCTATACCGCGCCCCGCCCGCAGCAGGACCCGCCCCCGCCGCCGCGCCGCCCGCGCAGCGAAGCGGAGCGTGCCCGCCGCCTGCGCCAGCGCCGCCGCGCCCGCAGGCGCGGGCTGCTGCTGGCCACCGTGGTTGGCATCCTTGCGGTGTCCGGCGTCATCACGCTGCTTTTGCCGGAAAGCGCGACCGTCCCCGCCGGCGAACAGGCTACGGCCGAGACCGCGGCGCTGGCCGCCCGCCTTGTCGCGCCGCTGCCCTACAGCGGCGGCAGCGGGGAGGATACCGCGCTGCCCGCGCTCGACTGGGGCAGCGTCGGCCCTGTGCGGCAGGACGAAACCCGCACCTACACGGCCCTGCCCGCCGCGCCGGACGCCGTGCCGGAGTTCGGCCGCGTGACCACCGAATGGTTCGCCGACGCCGTCTTTCTGGGCGATTCGCTCACGGTCGGCTACAGCGATTACGGCATCAACGTCGGCGGCGCGCGCATCCTCGGCTACGAGGGCGTTTCGCCCAACACCTTTGTCAACCGCACGGTGGTCAAAAACGCGAACGACGAGGACGAAGTCCCGCTCGATGTGCTCGCCGGGCTGCAGCCCAAAAAGCTCTACCTGATGGTGGGCACCAACGCGCTGGTTGTGGAGGGGAACGACGAAGGCTTCCTGAACTACTACGCCCGCCTGCTGGACGAGCTGGGGGCCATGCTGCCGGACTGCATGATCTTTGTGCAGTCGGTGCTGCCTGTGCGGCCCGAGGCCCTTGCGGATGCGCCCGGCCTGGCAAGCGCCCGCCTCGAGAGCATCAACGCCTCGCTGCGCGCGATGTGCGCGGAAAAGGGCTGCTACTATCTCGACGTGGCTTCCGCCTTCCGCGGGGAGGACGGCGCGCTGCTGGCCGAATACGCCCAGCCGGACGGCATCCACCTGACGGTTTCCGGCTACACCGCCTGGGTCGACTATCTCTGCACCCATGTGCCGTATGACAAAAACAACCCCTACCAGCCCGGCAGCGCCTGGTATCTGGACGCCGGCCTCAAGGACCTGATCGCCGACATCCCCTGACCCGATCTCATCGTAAAGGAGCGATGGACCCATGCCTAACCCGTATCAAGAGGATCAAAACCGCACCGGCGCCCCGCGCTATGAATCCCGCGGCAGCCACCCGGACCAGTACCGCCGCGGCGACGCGCCGTTCCAGTTCCCGCTGTGGTCCATCATCGTGACCTTCTGCGTCGGCATGTGGCCGGTGGCCATCGCCTTCATCGTGCTCAACAACCTGCTGCGCAGCGGCGCGCTCAGCTGGGAGCCGCGCCCGCGCCGGGTCCCGCCTGCGGCCCCGGCCGCCGCGGCGCGGGCGGACAAGCCTGCGCCCAAGCCGGAAAATCCCCGCGCCGAGGACGGCAAGATCACCGCCCTCGTGGTCGCGGGCTGCGTGCTGCTCGGCGTCGGGGCCATGGCTTCGGTCAGCGGCCTGCACGACATGATCTTCTACGGCGGGCTGGAATATTGGGACCTTTACATCGAGGACGTCGCCGTGCCGTTCATCATGATGATGGCCGGGGCCGGGATGTGCTACGGCTCCCACGCGCTGCGCACCGGCCGCCGCATGCGCCGCAAGATCGACAACATCGTCGGCGACGCCGACCACATGTACATCCGCGATATCGCCGCCTCCATCCCCTGCACGCAGGAAAAGTGCATCCGCCACCTGGAAAACTGCATCGACAAGGGCGTGTTCGGCGACGACGCCTACCTGGATATGCGCACGCGCTGCCTTGTCGTGCGCGGCGAAGCGCCCAAACCCGAGCCCAAACCCAAACGCAAGAGCAAAAAGGAGACGCCGGACGCCGGGGCCAAACCGGCGCAGGAACCCGGCGCACAGACGCTGGAACGCCTGCGCGCGCTGCACAAGTCCATCCCGGACGCCGAGATGCAGGCCAAGATCGCCCGCCTGGAGGCCGTGACCGGCAAAATTTTTGAGCAGGCCCGCACCGACCCCGAAAAGCAGCCGCAGATGCGCAAGTTCATGGACTATTACCTGCCCACCTCGCTCAAGCTGCTGGAGGCCTACGCCGAGATGGAGGCCCAGGGCATCGAGGGTGAGAACATCTCGGAGGCAAAGCGCCGCATCGAGGACGCGATGGACACGCTGGTCACGGCGTTCGAGAACCAGCTCGACAAGCTGTTCCAATCCGACGCGCTCGACCTTTCCACCGACATCGACGTGATGGAGCGCATGCTGCAGGCCGACGGCCTCACCGGCAGCGACCCCTTCGGCCTCAAGAACCCCGAGGCCCCGCAGGCCCCGACGCTGGACCTGTAAAACTGTTTTATAGCTGAAAAAGCGCAGGCAACCCGCAACGCCTGCGCTTTTTTTGTTGGGCGCGCGGGGGAGGAGGTGGCTGGTTTTTGAACAAAACATCCGAAAAATTTGGCAAAAGAGAAAAACAAATGGAAAATCCCGCCAAAAGGTTGTTGAATTTTTCACAAATATCCCGTATACTGGGTACAATACGGCGTATCCCGCGGGCGGCCCGGCTGTGCCGCCCGCGCTGTTCCAGCCGATAACGGAGGATTTTGTATGCGTAGACTTTCCATTGAGACCCCGGGCCGCGCCCAGCAGGTCGTCCAGGACCTCTGCCGCGACATGGGGCACCGCGTGGCGGCCAACCCGCCGGGGCTGTGCCCGGTGGACCTGGCGCTGAATTTCCTGCGCCTGTGCCATGCGCAGACCTGCGGCAAATGCGTGCCCTGCCGCATCGGTCTGTCCCAGCTTGAAACGCTGATCGAGAGCGTGCTCGACCAGACCGCGCCCGAGGGCACCATCGACCTGATCGAATCCACCGCCGCCGCCATCGCCGATTCGGCCGACTGCGCCATCGGCTACGAAGCGGCGGCCATGGTGCTGGAAGGCGTGCGCGGCTTCCGCGAGGACTACGAGCTCCACGCCCACGAGGGCCGCTGCATCTGCTCGCTGGCCCAGCCGGTGCCCTGTGTCACGGTCTGCCCGGCCCACGTCGACATCCCCGGCTACATCGCCCTTGTGCGCGAAGGCCGGTTTGACGACGCGGTCAACCTCATCCGCAAGGACAACCCCTTCCCGTATTCCTGCGCCTATGTCTGCGAGCACCCGTGCGAAAAGCAGTGCCGCCGCCGTCTGGTGGACGACGCCATCAACATCTGCGGCATCAAGCGCTATGCGGTCGACCACTGCGCCGGCGAGACCCCGCCCGCCGCGGCCGAAGCCACCGGCAAGCGCGTGGCGGTCGTGGGCGGCGGCCCCAGCGGCCTGACGGCGGCGTACTACCTGCAGCTCATGGGCCATAGCGTGACCGTGTTCGAGCAGCGCGAACGCCTCGGGGGCATGCTGCGCTACGGCATCCCGGACTACCGCCTGCCGCCCGATGTGCTGCAGAAAGACATCGACTACATCCTCAAAACCGGCGTGCAGGTGCAGACCGGCGTCTGCATCGGCAAGGACATTGCGCTCGAGCAGCTGCGCAGCGAGTATGACGCGCTGTATGTCGCCATCGGCGCGCACGCCGACAAAAAGCTCGGCCTGCCCGGCGAGGACAGCGGCAACGTGCTTTCGGCTGTCGAGTTCCTGCGCGACTGCGGCGAAGGCCGCCCGCTCGACTTCACCGGCAAGAAGGTCGTCGTCATCGGCGGCGGCAACGTCAGCATGGACGCCACCCGCACGGCCATCCGCCTGGGGGCCGAAAGCGTGACCTGCGTCTACCGCCGCCGCATCGACGACATGACTGCCCTGCCCGAGGAGATTGCCGACGCGCAGGCCGAAGGCTGCCAGATCCTGCCGCTGCAGGCCCCCCACCGCATCGAGGCGGGGGAGGACGGCAACGTCGCCGCGCTGTGGACCAAACCCCAGATCATCGGCAGCTACGGCCGCGACGGCCGCCCGGCCCCGCGCAACGCGGCCGAGCGCGAGTTCCGCATCCCCTGCGATTATCTCATCATCGCCATCGGCCAGCGCATCGAATCGGACAACTTTGAAAAGGAAGGCATCGAGACAAGCCGCGGCGCGCTCAAGGCCGATTTGACCGGCTATGTGCCCGGCACGCCCAACGTGTTCGCGGGCGGCGACGCCGTCACCGGCCCGGCCACCGTCATCCGCGCGGTGGCGGCGGGCAAGGTTGGCGCGGCCAACATCGACAGCTTCCTCGGTTACAGCCACACGATCAGCTGCGATGTGCAGATCCCCCCGGCCCACCTGTCCAACACGCCGCCCTGCGGCCGTGTCCAGCTCAAGAGCCGCAACCCGCTGGAAGCCCGCGGCGACTTCGCGCTTGCCTCCTGCGGCATGACAGAGGAGGAAGCCATGCAGGAAGCCGGGCGCTGCCTGCGCTGCGACCACTTCGGCTACGGCATCTTCAAGGGAGGGAGGACGACCCAATGGTAAACGTGACGATCAACGGCAAACAGGTCGCCGTGCCCGAAAACACCACCATCCTCGAAGCCGCGCGCCAGGCCGGCATCGACATCCCGCACCTGTGCTACCTGAAAAAGCTCAACGAGATCGGCGCCTGCCGCGTCTGCTGCGTCGAGATCGAAGGCGAGCGCAACCTGGTGCCCAGCTGCAACAACCCCGTGCAGGAGGGCATGGTCATCCACACCAACAGCCCGCGCGCGCGCCGCACCCGCAAGATCAACGTCGAGCTCATCCTCAGCCAGCACGACTGCCACTGCGCCACCTGCCAGCGCAGCGGCAACTGCCACCTGCAGACGATGGCCAACGACCTCGGCATCCTGGACAA
The DNA here is from genome assembly GCA_019119365.1 of Candidatus Gemmiger stercoripullorum. Classification (GTDB taxonomy): domain Bacteria; phylum Bacillota; class Clostridia; order Oscillospirales; family Ruminococcaceae; genus Gemmiger; species Gemmiger stercoripullorum. The sequence goes on from DWXD01000045.1 coordinate 35,441, forward strand.
CCCCTACCCGCGCGACCTTGTCACCGGCGTGCGGGCGCTGTGGCCGCGGGACTTCCCGCTCTACCGCGACACCAACAAGTGCATCAAGTGCATGCGCTGCATCCAGGTCTGCGACAAGGTCCAGGGCGTCAATGTCTGGGACCTGTCCGGCACCGGCAGCCGCACCCGCGTCGACGTCAGCCGCAACCGCCGCATCAAGGAATCGGACTGCGTGCTCTGCGGCCAGTGCATCATCCACTGCCCGACCGGCGCGCTGCGTGAACGCAGCGATACCGAAAAAGCCTTCGCCGCCATCGAGGACCCCGACCGCATCACCGTCGTGCAGATCGCGCCCGCCGTGCGCACGGCCTGGGGCGAAAGCCTTGGCCTGCCGCCGGAAAAAGCCACCGTCAACCGCATGGCGGCGGCGCTGCGCGCGCTCGGCTTCGACTATGTGTTCGACACCTCCTTCTCGGCCGACCTCACGATCATGGAGGAAGGCACCGAGTTCATCCGCCGCTTCACGGCCGGGGAAACCAAAGACCTGCCGATGTTCACAAGCTGCTGCCCGGGCTGGGTGCGCTACCTGAAAGGCCACTGCCCCGAGCTGACCGGCTGCCTGTCCACGGCCAAGAGCCCGCAGCAGATGTTCGGCGCGGTCATCAAGAACTACTTTGCCAAAAAGCTCGGCGTTGCGCCGGAAAAGATCTTCAGCGTCTCGATCATGCCCTGCGTGGCCAAAAAGGCCGAATGTGCGCTGCCGACCATGCACACCGAAGCCGGGCCGGACGTCGACCTGGCGCTGACCACGCGCGAGCTTGTGCGCATGCTGCGCGCCGAGCACATCCACCCCGAAACGCTGGAGGAGGAAGCCTTCGATTCGCTGCTTGGCCCCTATAGCGGCGCGGGCGTCATCTTCGGCGCCACCGGTGGCGTGATGGAGGCGGCGCTGCGCAGCGCCTACTTCCTGGTCAACGGCGAAAACCCGCCCCCGGACGCCTTCAAGGCCGTGCGCGGCAAAGCCGACGGGACCGAAGGCTGGACCGAGGCGGAGTTCGACCTCGGCGGCGCTGCGGTGCGCACGGCGGTCGTCAGCGGCCTGGGCAACACCCGCCGCCTGCTTGAAGCGGTGCGCGCGGGCCGCGCACACTATGACTTTGTCGAGGTCATGGCCTGCCCGGGCGGCTGCGCGGGCGGCGGCGGCCAGCCCCAGTCCAAGGACGACGAGGAGCGCGCGGGCGTGCGCGGCCAGGTGCTGTACGCCATCGACAAGGGCAGCGCGCTGCGCTTCAGCCACGAAAACCCGGCCATCCAGGTCCTTTACCGCGAAGCTCTCGGCGAACCCGGCAGCGAGACAGCCGAAGAATGGCTGCACACCGACCACTTCGGCTGGCAGATGCCCGGCGCGGCGCAGGGCTGATTCGCCCATTTTCGGCAAAACGTATAAATTTCCATTCCGAACGGTACGATCAAAAGGGACGGCGGCAGGCCGCGCGCAGGGGGAACCCCGGCAAAAGCGCGGCCTGCCGCTTCTTTTTGCGCACACCGGGCGCGGCGCACCGCCGCCGGGCCACGGCGAAAAAATGCGCAAACTTTCGCGCTTTGCGCGTCCGCGGGCCCAAAATACATTGACAAGGGCGGCGGTTTGTGCTACTCTATTTAATATTCCTTTGCTCAAACGATGGCGTTTGATCAAACGCTGTCGTTCTCTTTTTGCAGAAAGTTGTCCGCCTGGCAAACACAATCGTTCTTGGCGGCCGCAGCGGCGCAAAAGGGGAGAGCAGGCGGGCGGCGGCCCGGTCAATACGCAGGCGGGGCCTTGCCAGGGGACCCGCTACTTTCAAGAGGAGAGTGAAACAACGTGACCCGATATGTACTCAAACGTGTGCTGCTGGCGATCGTGACGATCATCATCGTCAGTCTGATCACCTTTTTCGCCATGAACGCGGTGCCCGGCGGTCCTTTCAACCAGGAAAAGGCTCCCAGCCCGCAGGTCAAAGCCGTGCTGGAAGCCCGCTATAATCTGGACAAGCCGGTGGGCGAGCAGTACCTTCTTTATATGGGCAACATCCTCAAGGGCGACTGGGGCGTTTCCCTCAAGACCGGCCGCGAGATCGCCGACACCCTCGGCCCCCGCTTCCTCGTCTCGGCGCAGCTGGGCGTGCAGGCGGCCGTTGTGGCGGTCATCTTCGGCCTGGTGCTGGGCAGCATCGCGGCGCTCAACCGCAACAAGCTGCCGGACCGCATCATCATCTTCTTCACCACACTGTTCACCGGCGTGCCCAGCTTCGTGCTGGCCACGCTGCTGCTGCTCGTGTTCTGCGTGCAGCTGCAGTGGTTCCCGGTCTGGAGCGCCGAGAACCCCAACTATGTGCTGCCGGTCGTCTCTCTGGCGCTGTACCCGATGGCCTACATCACCCGCCTGACCAAGACCAGCATGCTGGACGCGCTCAGCCAGGACTATGTCCGCACCGCGCGCGCCAAGGGCGTGCCGCAGGTCAAGGTCATCTTCAAGCATGCGCTGCGCAATGCGCTGATCCCGGTCATCACCTATGTCGGCCCCATGGTCGCGTCCATCATCACCGGTTCGATGGTCGTTGAAAACATCTTCACCATCGGCGGCCTGGGCAGCCAGTTCGTCAGCGGCATCAACAACCGCGACTACCCGATCATCATGGCCACCACCCTGTTCCTGGGCGCGCTGATGATCTCGGCCAACCTGATCACCGACCTTGTCTACAAGGTCATTGACCCGCGCATCGAGCTGGAGTAAAGGAGGACGCAACATGACATACGCAGAAAACGGGATGCCGCAAAAGAATCCTCTTTCGGCTCAGATCGACCTTTCCAAGTTCAGCACGGTCGATTTCACCCCCGCGACCGAAGAAGAAAAGAAACAGCAGGAAGTCATGGGCGAAAGCGTGTCCTTCTTCAAGGACGGCTGCCGCCGCCTGATGAAAAACAAGCTCGCCGTCGGCAGCCTGATCGTGCTGGTGTTGCTTGTGCTCACCATCATCTTTGTGCCGATGTTCGTGCCCTACGGCTATGAGGAGATCATCCAGGTCGACGGCCGCCGCGACAAGACCGCCGCCAACCTGACCCCGTTCCAGTGGTCGGAGCGCGAAAGCCAGTATATGGAGGAGACCGGCGAAAAGCTGTTCCCCCACATCCTCGGCACCGACAACATGGGCCGTGACTACTTCATCCGTGTCGTGTACGGCACCCGCGTCTCGCTGGCCGTCGGCCTCGTCGCCTCGGTCATGGTGCTCATCATCGGCCTGCTTTACGGTTCCATCGCCGCCTGGTGCGGCGGCACGGTCGACCTGATCATGATGCGTCTGGTCGATATCATTTACAGCCTGCCGGACACGCTGCTCATCATCCTTCTGTCCGTCGTTTTGCAGGAAACGCTCGATCCGCTGATCTCCGGCGTGTCCTTCCTCAAGGACCTCGGCACCAACATGATCGCGCTGTTCATCGTCTTTGCGCTGCTGTACTGGGTCAGCATGGCCCGCCTTGTCCGCGGCCAGATCCTGACCATCAAGCAGAACGAATACGTTCTCGCCGCGCGCACCATCGGCACGCCCAGCGGCCGCATCCTGCGCAAGCACATCCTGCCCAACTGCCTGTCGGTCATCTTCATCTCGGTGGCCCTGCAGATCCCCTCGGCCATCTTTACCGAAAGCTACCTGTCCTTCCTCGGCATCGGCGTCAAGGTGCCCATGCCTTCGCTGGGCTCGCTGGCCAATGAGGCGCGCGACGGCCTCAGCAGCTACCCGCTCAAGCTCGTGTTCCCGGCCGTGGTCATCTGCCTGATCGTGCTGGCCTTCAACCTGCTGGGCGACGGCCTGCGCGACGCCTTTGACCCCAAACTGAAGCGCTGAGGAGGCCCGAGACAATGAGTGAAACTGTAAAGAACAACCAGGAGCCGAAATACATCCTGGAAGTGCGCGACCTGCACACGACCTTCTCGACCGACCAGGGCGGCCAGGTCAACGCGGTCAACGGCGTATCCTTTGCGCTGGAACCCGGCAAGATCCTCGGCATCGTGGGCGAGTCCGGCTCCGGCAAATCGGTCACGGCCTATTCCATCATGGATATTCTGTCCGACAACGGCTCCATCACCGGTGGCCAGGTCCTGTATAAGGGCGAGGACATCACCCAGTGGGACCAGAAAAAGATGCAGCACTTCCGCGGCAAATGCTGCTCCATCATCTTCCAGGACCCCATGACCAGCCTGAACCCCGTGTTCACCATCGGCAACCAGCTGATGGAGGCCATCCTGCTGCACACCGACCGCAACAAGGCCGAAGCCAAGGCCCGCGCCATCGAAATGCTGCAGCTTGTCGGCATCAACGAACCGGAAAAGCGCATCAAGCAGTACCCGTATGAGCTGTCCGGCGGCATGCGCCAGCGCGTCATGATCGCGATGGCGCTGGCCTGCGAGCCCGACATCCTCATCGCCGACGAACCCACCACCGCGCTGGATGTGACCATCCAGGCGCAGATCCTGGAACTGATGCAGGACCTGCAGAAAAAGCTCGGCATGGCCATCATCATCGTCACGCACGACCTCGGCGTCATCGCCTCGATGTGCGACGAGATCATCGTCATGTACGGCGGCCGCGTCTGCGAGCGCGGCACCGCCGACGACATCTTCTACAACCCGGCCCACGAGTACACCAAGGGTCTGCTGCGTTCCATCCCGTCCGGCTCCCGCATGAAGGAGCGCCTGGTGCCCATCGGCGGCACCCCCATCAACATGCTGGACCTGCCCGCCGGCTGCGCGTTCTGCCCGCGGTGCGACTCCGCCATGAAGATCTGCCTGCGTGAACAGCCGCAGGAGATCCAGGTGGGCGAAAACCATTACGCCTCCTGCTGGATGAACATCAAGAAAGCCAAGGAGGGTAAGTAAGATGGCCAACAACGAATACCTCGTTCAGGTCGAGCACCTGAAAGAATATTTCCCCGTGCGCGCCGGTTTTGGCCGCACGATCCCGCTCAAGGCGGTCGATAACGTCTCCTTCAGCATCCGCCCGGGCGAGACCCTCGGCCTTGTCGGCGAATCGGGCTGCGGCAAGACCACGGTCGGCCGCACGCTGCTGCAGCTGTACAAGCCCACCGGCGGCCGCATCATCTTTGACGGCCAGGTCATCTACGACAGCGGCGAGCAGTATGACGAAAACGGCCGCCTCAAGGTGGACGCCAACGGCAAGCCCATCCTGGGCAAGAAGGTCCAGGCTGACATGCTGCCCTACCGCAAGCAGATGCAGATGGTCTTCCAGGACCCGTACTCCTCGCTCAACCCGCGCATGACGGTTGAAGACATCATCGGCGAACCGCTCGACGTGCACAAACTGTGCAAAAACAAGAAGGAGCGCCGCGAGCGCGTCATGGAGCTGATGGAGCTCGTCGGCCTCAACGCCGAGCACGCCATGCGCTACCCGCATGAGTTCTCCGGCGGCCAGCGCCAGCGCATCGGCATCGCCCGCGCCCTGGCGGTCAACCCCAAGTTCATCGTCTGCGACGAGCCCGTCTCGGCGCTGGACGTGTCCATCCAGGCGCAGGTCGTCAACATGTTCGAAGACCTGCAGAAAAAGCTCGGCGTCGCGTATCTGTTCATCGCGCACGACCTGCTCGTCGTCCACCACATCAGCGACCGCATCGCGGTCATGTATCTGGGCAAGATGATGGAGCTGGCCGATGCCGACGAACTCAACGACAACCCAATCCACCCCTACACCCAGAGCCTGCTTTCGGCTGTGCCCATCCCGGACCCCAAGACCGCGCGCGCGTCCCAGCGCATCGTGCTCGAAGGCGACGTGCCCAGCCCGCTGCACATGCCCAGCGGCTGCCCGTTCCGCACCCGCTGCCGCTATGCGACCGAGCAGTGCGCCAAGGAGATGCCCCCCTTCACCGACCGCGGCAACGGCCATTTCGTCGCCTGCTGGAACAAGTAAAGCGGGGAGGTTGGCCGGGGGCGCTCTGTCGCCTTGCACAAACTGCACGGCAAACGGCGAATGGATTTGTGCAATGTTCGTCGTTCCGCCCAAAAATGGCAACAGAAAAGCAACAGCTTGCCCATTGGCATTGCAATGCCTTTTCCCCGGCCGTATAATGGGCATCATCAGGCAGAACACCTGCTTTGCAGGTTTCTGAATAGAGGAGGCCGCCACCCCGGCGGTTTCAACAAATATCTAGGAGGAAAGAATATGAAAAAGCTCATGGCATCTGTGCTTGCCGCGGGCATGGTCCTCAGCCTGGCCGGCTGTGGCAGCACTGGTTCCAGCACTGCCGCCAGCACCAGCTCTGAGGCCAGCACCGAGGCTGCCACGACCGAGTCTGCCAGCGGCGAAGCCACGGCGGCGGCGAATACCGACGCCAGCACGCTGTACCTCAGCATCGCTTCCGAGCCCGACCGTCTGGACCCGCACCTGAACAGGGCCGTGGACGGCGCTGTTCTGGCTGTCAACTCCTTCGTCGGCCTGCTGACCTACGACAGCGAAGGCAACCTGGCCCCCGGCATCGCCGAGTCCTGGGAGGAGAGCGAGGACGGCCTGACCTACACCTTCCACCTGCGTGAGAGCAACTGGAGCGACGGCACCCCGCTGACCGCGAACGACTTCGTCTACAGCTGGAACCGCGCCGCCAACCCGGCCACCGCTTCCGACTACAGCTACCTGTACGACGGTCTGATCGCCAAGAACGAGGTCGCCCTCGAAATGGAGGCCAACCCCGACTATGACGCGAACGCCGCCGCCGAGGCCGAGGCCAACGGCGAAGAGTACGACGTCCCCGCCGAAGTTTACACCGAAGCCGCCAAGGCTGCGCAGGCTGCCAACGAGATCCTCGTCGGCATTGAAGCGACCGACGACCTGACCTTCAAGGTCAAGCTGGTCAGCCCCTGCCCGTACTTCCTGAGCCTGTGCGCTTTCCCGACCTTCTACCCGGTCCCGCAGGCTTCTGTTGAGGCTGCGAACCCCGACGGCACCAACCCCGGCGCCTGGGCGCTGGAAGCCGGTTTTGTTTCCAACGGCGCTTACACCTGCACCGCCTGGGAGCACAACCAGAGCATGACCTACACCAAGAACCCCGAGTACTGGGATGCTGAGAACGTCCAGATCGAGACCCTGCAGTTCATGCTGAGCGACGACGATACCGCCGTCTTCTCCGCTTACAACGCCGGCGACCTCGACTTCATCGACACCGTTCCCACCAATGAGGTCGGCAACCTGATCGACCAGAACCCCGAGTTCCATGTCGTTGACCAGATCGGCACCTACTATGTCGGCTTCAACGTCAACTCCGAGGCTCTGTTCGGCGGCCGCACCCCCGAGGAAGCCGCTGCGATCCGCGAGGCCATCACCCTGCTGATCGACCGCCAGTACATCGTTGACACCGTCACCCAGGCCGGCCAGCAGCCCGCCAACACCTTCGTGCCCGCCGGCATGAGCGACTCCAACGGCGCCGAGTTCCGCCAGAACACCGACGCCTACACCTACCCGGACGAGGCTTCGGTCGGTTACTACGATCCTTCTGAGGAAGCCCTCGACGCCAACACCGAGAAGGCCATCGAGCTGCTCGAGAGCGTCGGCTATGTCTTCGACGAGAACGGCATGCTGAGCGAAGAGACCCCGATGTCCTTCACCTACCTGGTCAACACCGACTCCGGCAACGAGGCTTGCGCTGCCGCCATCCAGCAGGACCTGAGCTATATCGGCATCGACATGCAGATCCAGACCCAGGACTGGAACGTCTTCCTGAACGAGCGCAAGGCCGGCAACTATGACATCTGCCGCCAGGGCTGGATCGCCGACTACGACGACCCGATCAACATGCTCGAGATGTGGGTCTCCAACTCCGGCAACAACGACTGCCAGTTCGGCCGTTCTGTCGGCAGCCAGACCACCAGCCCGGCTCCCAGCTATGCGCCGCAGAACTGGGATGAGTACGACGCTCTGATCGACCAGATCAAGGCCGAGACCGACCTGACCAAGCGCGTTGCGCTGATGCACCAGGCCGAGGATATGCTCATGGATACCTGGGCGATCGTGCCGCTGTACTACTACAACGACATCTACATGCAGAAGTCCAACGTCGAAGGCGTCTTCACCAACCCGTTCGGCTACAAGTACTTCATGTACGCCACCAAGACCGTCTGATCCTGATCAGAATGTCTTTCCAGCGCCCCCGCGCCCAGCGCGGGGGCGCTTTTGCATGCCGCAAAAGGCCCCCTTGTCAAAGGGGGCTGGCTGCGGCGTAAGCCGCAGACTGGGGGATTGCCTGAAAATTGCCGCCCGCTCCCGCCGCTTCCTTCAAACAGCAGCCAGCCGCAAAGCAATCCCTCCGTCACGGCCTGCGGCCGTGCCACCTCCCTTTGACAAGGGAGGCAGCCCACCTATAAAAAACATCCCCGGCCGGGCGCTGCGCCCTGCCGGGGATGTTTGTCTTTGAGATCAATTACGCCGAACGTAATCGCGCACCAGCGCCTGCAAAAGATCGTCGCGGTCAATGCGGCGGATCAGCGCACGGGCGTTTTTATAGGTCGTGATGTAGGTCGGGTCTTCCGAAAGGATGTACCCCACCAGCTGGTTGACGGGGTTGTAGCCCTTTTCCTCCAGCGCGCCGTACACCAGCATGACTGCCTGTTTGATCTCCTGATCTTTGTCGTCACGGATGGAAAAGACCGCGGTCGGTTCCGAAACTGCCATGGCAACAACCCCCTTTGTTTAAAGTCTGTACCTAACATTATACGCGCATTTGTTCAAAACTGCAAGGGGAAAACTGTCGATGCGCATATTATTTACAAATTATCCTCGGGAAAGGGCGGAAAAATCAAAATGCCGCAGTTTTTTCGGATACGCGCCGGATACTGTGCGCTTTACGCCTGCGGCAGCGCTTCGCCCTTTTTGATCACGGTGCGGATGCCCAGCCCCGCGTCCGCCAGCACCACGTTGCCATAGCGCCCCACGGCCAGGCTGCCATAGTCGGCGTCTATGCCGATGCAGCGGGCCGGGTTCTCGCTGGCGGCGCGCACGGCGCTCTCCAGCGGCACGCCCATGTCCAGCACGGCGGTGCGCATGCAGTCGTACAGGCAGGTCGCGCTGCCCGCGATCGTATCGGGGTGTTCGGTCAGCGTCGCGCGCGGGCCGCGCACGGTCACGGCCTGGCCGCCCAGGCTGTACTGCCCGTCCGGCAGGCCCGCGGCCTCCATGCTGTCGGCAATCAGCACCACATGGTCGTCGCCAAACACGCGGAAGGTGAACCGCACCATGGCCGGGTGGATGTGCACGCCGTCGGTGATCAGCTCCACCGTGGCGCCTTCCTCCAGCGCGGCCACAATCGGCCCCGGCGCGCGGTGGGTGATGCCCGGCATCGCGTTGTACAGGTGGGTCATGTGCCTGGCCCCGGCCGCAAACGCCGCTTTGGCCGTGTCGTAGTCGGTGCAGGTGTGCGCGATGGACACGCGCACCTCGCCGCCGCACGCGCGGATGAAATCCAGCGCGCCCGCTTCCTCCGGCGCCAGGTCCACCAGCTTGATCAGCCCGCCGCTGCGCGCCTGCAGGCGGCGGAACATCGCGGCGTCGGCGCCCATCACATACTTGGGGTTCTGTGCGCCGATCTTGCTCGGGCTGATGAACGGCCCTTCCATGTTGATGCCGACAAGGTCGGCCCCGCGCTCGTTTTTGTGCGCTTTGGCGGTGTCCATAATGCCGGACAGGATCTCCTCGCTGAACGTCATCGTGGCCGGGCAGATCGCCAGCACGCCTTTGCTGGCCTCAAAATCTGCAATGGCCTGCAGGCCGGCTTCGTCGGCGTCGCAGAAATCATGCCCCACCGCGCCGTGGAAGTGGATGTCCACCAGCCCGGGCAGGGCGTACAGCCCTGCGGCGTCCAGCACCGTCTCGCCCGGCTCCGGCGCGCAGGGCGGCACAATGCGCCCGCCGCGGATGCACAAATCGCCGCGCACAAAGCGGTGCTGCGGGGTGTAAATGGTTGCGTTCTGGATGATCATGGCCCTCGCCTCCGTTTACAGCAGGCTCAGCGCGTCGGCGTCGCACACCAGCGTGAAGTCCGGGTGCATCTGCAAAATCGAGGCCGGCACCTCCGGCGTGACCGGGCCGAAGAACGCCTGTTTGACGATGGGGGCCTTGTCCTTGCCGTTGGCCACCAGCAGCACCTTGCGCGCCTGCATGATGGTCTTGATGCCCATTGTGTACGCCTGCTTGGGCACCAGGTCCTCGTTGCCGTCAAAGAAGCGCTTGTTCGCCTCGATGGTCTCAGGCTTCAGGTCGACGCAGTGGGTGCCCAGCTCAAACGCCGCGCCCGGCTCGTTGAAGCCGATGTGCCCGTCGTGCCCGATGCCCAGCAGCTGCAGGTCGACGCCGCCCACCGCGTGGATGATGTCGTCATACCGGCGGCATTCCTCCTCGGCGTCCAGGTTGGTGCCGTCGGGCAGGTTGATGCGGTCGGGGTCGATGTTGATGTGGTCAAAGAAATGCTCGTGCATGAAATGCCAGTAGCTCTGCGGGTCCTCACGGCGCAGGCCGCGGTACTCGTCCAGGTTGACGCTGGTCACTTCGGAAAAATCCAGGTCGCCCTTGTTGTACCAGTCGATCAGCTGCTCGTAAATGCCGACCGGCGTGCTGCCGGTCGCCAGGCCCAGCACGCAGTTGGGCTTCATGATGACCTGGGCCGAGATGATGTTGGCCGCTTTGCGGGACATGTCCTTGTAATCGGTCGCGCGGATGATTTTCATGGCAATAAACCTCCCAATGATACAGTGTGAAGGGATGAACTCTACCTTCTAGTATAGCATCAAAAACAAAAAAGACAATGTACAAAACACCTTTTTGTGCGAAACGCGCCCCGGCAAAAGAAAACCACCGGCAAGCCGCACGGCTTGCCGGTGGGGGAGCGGGGTGAACCAGCGGCCCCGCGGAAGGTTGGGTCAAAATGCCGTTTACAGCATCTTCTTCAGCTCGTCATACACGAACTGGACCTTGGGGCCGATAACGACCTGGCAGGAAGTCTTGCCCGGGCGGATGACGCCGGCCGCGCCCGCGGCCTTGACGGCTTTCTCATCCACGGCGGTGGAATCCTTCACCTCAAAGCGCAGGCGGGTGGCGCAGTAATCGACGCCGGACACATTGCCCTTGCCGCCGATGGCTGCCAGCACGCCGCTGGCGATCTTGGTAAAGTCGTTGTTGGCCAGCTGGATGTTGGCCTCGGCGGCTTCGCTGTCCTCGTCCTCACGGCCGGGGGTGGTCAGGTTGAACTTGGTGATCGCAAAGCGGAACACAACATAGAACACAATCGCAGCGGCAAGGCCCAGCGGCAGGATCATCCAGGTGTTCGCATGCGCAGGCAGCGGATAGGAGAAGACCAGGTCGGTCGCACCGGCAGAGAACATGAAGCCGGCGCGGAAGCCCGTGTAGTAGGTGATGACAGCGAAGATGCCGTACAGCAGCGCGTACACGACATACAGCGGGAAGCACAGGAACATGAAGCCGAACTCAAACGGCTCGGTAACGCCGCACACGAACGCGCAGATGGCGGCCGAGGTGACAAGACCGATGGCGGCTTTCTTGTTCTTGGCGGTGTGGACCATCGCCAGCGCCGCGCCCGGGATACCGAACATCATGCAGGGGAAGAAGCCGGACATATACATGCCGAGGCTCCAGTTGATGACTTCGCCGTTGGTGCCGACATCGCCGGTGACAAGCCCCGCCCAGTAGTTGGACAGATCGCCGATGCCGATGGTGTCAAACCAGAAGACGTTGTTCAGCGCGTGGTGCAGGCCGGTGGGGATCAGCAGGCGGTTGAAGAACGCGTACAGGCCCGCGCCGATGCCGTCCAGGCTGACGATGCCCTGGCCGAGCATATACAGCGCGTTGAAGATCAGCGGCCACACAAACAGCAAGATCACCGAGACGATGATCGAGACAATGCCGGTGACAATGGCGACGCAGCGCTTGCCGCTGAAGAACGCCAGCCAGTCAGGCAGCTTGGTGTTCTTGAACTTGTTGTAGCACGAAGCGCCGATGATGGCGGCCAGGATGCCGATGAAGGCGTTGCCCGCCGTCTTTTCAAAGGCGACGTAGGTAGAAGTGCCTTCGGTCAGGTTCATGAACGGCAGCGCGCTGACCACGGCGGGGGAGAGCAGCTGGGTCATCATCAGGTAGCTGACAAGGCCCGCCAGCGCGGACGTGCCGTCGTGGTCGTCAGACAGGCCGACAGCCGCGCCGACGGCGAACAGCCAGGCCATGTTGTCGATCAAAGCGCCGCCCGCCTTGATCAGGATAAAGCCGATCGTGTAGGCCAGACCTTCGGTCGCGCCCTTCGCACCCATCGCGGCCGGGGCCAACGCGTAGCCCAGGCCCATCAGGATGCCGCAGATCGGCAGCGCGGCAACGGGCAGCATGAGCGCCTTGCCGAGCTTCTGCAGGTATTTCATCATAAAAAGCATTCCTCCTATCGGGCGAACGGTCCCCCGCACAGCCGCCCCGGCGCGCACCGGGGCACATGGCAGGCGGGGGCGTCCGCCCGTTTTCCTGCGGCAGGGCACGCCCTGGTTCCGGCCACACCGCCGCATGTTAATACAATAGTAACATATTGCACACAAAAAAGGAAGATGCTGGAGAAAAAATCCAGAAAAATCAACAAAAATCGATAAGTGTTCGGCAAAAGAGCCCCGCGCCGCCGGGGCAAAACCGCCGCAAAACCACAAAAGAGCGGGGCGCAGCGCGCCCCGCTCAGCTTATAGAAAAACCACCCGTTTCAGCTTCGGCAGCCGTTTCCGGTTGCCCTGTGGGGCGGGCGATCTCGCCCGCCGCGCCGCTGGTTTTTCAAAAAATGCTCAGTCCGCCTGGAACAGCTTGGGCGCGGCTTTGTGCAGCAGCACCACGGCCACCACGCTCAGGATGGTCTCCGGCAGCATGTAGGAACCGTTATAGGTCAGGCTGTAGACCCATTCGGGCAGGCCCTCGTTCAGGTTGCCCCAGATGAGCACGCCGGACAAAAAGCTGCACAAAAAGCGGATCAGGCACACGATAGCGGTGCCCACGGCCACGCCCAGCAGGCGGTTCTTGAACGGCTTGGCAAACACGCACGCCAGGCCCAGCAGCGTGAACGCCAGCACATAGTCCAGCAGGATCATGCCCACCAGCGGCAGCAGGCCGGGGGCCGGCGGGGCGTAAAAGCCCAGCAGCATCTGCAAAAGGCTGTTGACAAAGCCGGTGAACAGCCCCCACTTGGCTCCGTGGCGGAAGGACACCAGAATGAACGGCACCATGCTGAACAGCGTGACGGCGCCGCCGTTGTGCAGCTCAAAGATCTTGATGTTGGCCAGCACGGTGCCCAGCGCGATCATCAGCGCGCATTCCACCAGAATGCGGGTCTTGGAATAGGTTTTCGACATGGGACAAACACTCCTCAAAAAAAATAGTCCATAAAAACAGAAACGCGCCTGCAAAAATTGCAGGCGCAAAAGCAGATATGACTTTGGGTCAAACTTCCTACGCCGGCATTACCCGGATCAGGTTCAAGGCGACCCGAAGCTGCGGTTTGCTTCGATCTCAGCCGGGGATGCCCCCCAGCGCCCCTGTTTTTATGTCCGTTACCAGTATAGCGCGCCGCCCGGGTTTGTCAAGCGCTTTTTTTCGCGCGCGGGCCGCGCGGGGCGTGCCCGCACGACCCGCACCCTGCCGCCACAACATCTGGCCGCCGCGCCCGCTCTGGGCCGCCGCCAGCCCCTATATGCAGGGATACGCGGCAAAAACTTGACGCCATGACGCCAAAATTTTTACAACTTTTTTCGCGCGTATCCCTTGCCAAACCCGCGCGCTTTCGTGTATGATAGAAACAGTTTTTATACAGATAGTATTTTTGCGGCGTTTGCGGCGCCGGTTAAAAAAAGAAGAGGAATCAGCAGCATGGCAAGAAAAAATCCGATGAAATATTTTTCCGGCAGCGCGGTCTCCCGCCTGCCGCTGCACAAACTGATCGCGGGCGGCATGGCGGCGCTTTTGTGCGCCAGCCTGGGCATCGGCGCAATGGCGGCCGGCTTCACCGCGCCGGAACCGGCGGCCCCCGCCCCCACCCCTGCGCCCACGGCGGCCCCCACGGCCAGCCCCGCGCCCACCGCCACGCCCGAAAGCGCCCCCACGCCGACCCCGGCGCCCACACCGCAGCCCGGCATGGAGATGGAAGTCACCGTTGTGCAGCAGGACATCGGCGTGCAGCTGTACGCCCTGACCTACCCCGAAGGCACCACGCTCGAGGACCTGGAAGGGGAGGACGCCGTCGAAGCGCTGCGCACCCCCTTCACCCACACCACCCTCAACGTGACCATCACCGATAAGGACGGCAACGAGACCGAGTACCCGGTCGACACGGCCACCGGCACCGCCCTGGCCGAGGACGTCGAACCCGGCGAATACACCGTCACCGCCCCCGGCATCGGCGATTACACCGCGCCGGAGCCCCAGACCGTCACGGTCAAGGAGAAGGTCGTCTACAAGGCCGACGTCGCCGCGGTCAAGGACAAGATCGTCCAGGCCAACGAGGTTGTGGAAAGCCAGGAAGATTCCGGCTACGGCACCGGCGGCGGGGCCCCCATCGCCGAGGAAGTGACCGATACGGTCAGCTATGCCGAGAGCAGCGCCGAGGAGACCGGCGCCGAGGTCTACTACACGGCCCAGGTCAGCGAGGACGGCTACCTGCTGCTCAGCGACGGCACAAAGACCCCCTACCGCCCGCAGTATGCGGAAGGCACCGACCACATCACCAGCGCGGTGCGCGATACCGCGTTTGGCGTCGAGGCCGTGCCCGGCAGCCTGGTCGTCGTGCCGCTGGGGCACCTGGGCGAAAGCCGCATCGTGCCGGTGGAGGATGCCGCCCCCGCCGCGCAGCCCACGCCGGAAAGCCAGCCCGCGCCGCTGAACGAAGACGCGGCGGCCCAGAGCACCGAGCAGCCCGCCGAGACCCCGGCCGAAGCGCCCACGGCGGCCCCCACGGCGGAGCCGACGCCCGCGCCCACGGCCGAACCGACGCCGGAGCCCACCCCGGCCCCGACCGAAGCCCCGACCCCGAGCCCGGAACCCACCCCGGCCCCCACGGCGGAACCGACCCCCGCGCCCACCGAAGCGCCGACGCCCGCCCCGACCGAGGCCCCCACGCCCGCGCCGGACCCGACGGCGGGCTGGCCCGAGACGATCGAGGCCAAGGACCTCGCTTCCTACGGCTTTGCGGTCGAAAGCCATGAACAGACCACCGTCCTGTACACCGGCTGGCAGACCATCGACGGCAATACATATTACTACGACCCCGCCACCCACCAGCCCGTCACCGGCACCCAGGTCATCCAGGGCGATATCTACAGCTTCAGCTCCAGCGGCGTACTGGGCCAGAAAGCCCGCGGCATCGATGTCTCCAAGTTCCAGGGCACCATCGACTGGAACGCGGTCGCGGCCGACGGCATCACCTTTGCCATCATCCGCTGCGGTTACCGCGGCTACGGCAGCGGCGCGCTGGTCGAGGACGCCACCTTCCGCCGCAACATCCAGGGCGCGACGGCCGCCGGTATCCAGGTCGGCGTCTACTTCTACAGCCAGGCCATCGACGAGGCCGAGGCCGTCGAGGAAGCCAGCATGGTGCTCAGCCTTGTGCAGGGCTACAGCCTGCCCTACGGCGTCTACTTTGACACCGAGAAGGTCGCCGGGGACACCGGCCGCGCCGACGGCATCAGCGCCGCCCAGCGCACGGCCAACGCCGTCGCCTTCTGCGAGACCATCCGCAACGCGGGCTATACCCCCGGCGTTTACAGCTATGCCAGCTGGTTCTACAATTCGCTCAACTTTGCCAACATCAGCAAGTACCGCACCTGGATCGCCCAGTACCGCGATACGCTGGATTTTGCCTACAGCTACAACATCTGGCAGTATTCCAGCCAGGGCAGCGTCAGCGGCATCAAGGGCAATGTCGATATGAACCTCGGCTGAAATTGAATGACAAAAACGCATCGGTCCCCCCGCCGCGCAAAGCGGGAAGGGACCGATGCGTTTTGCTGTATCTGTGCTTTTGCCGGGCGGGGCTCAGCAGCCGCCCGTGTGCTTGTGCACGGCGCCGCCGCGGATCTGCCCGTTGCCCTGGATGATATACTTGTAGCTGCACAGCTCGGCCAGGCCCATCGGGCCGCGGGCGTGCAGTTTCTGGGTCGAAATGCCCATCTCGCAGCCCAGGCCGAACTCGCCGCCGTCGGTAAAGCGGGTCGAAGCGTTCACATACACGGCCGCGCTGTCTACACAGGCCGTAAAGAGGGCGGCGGCCGCCGTGTCCGCTGTGACGATGGCCTCGCTGTGGTGGGTCGAATGGGCGGCGATATGGTCGATGGCGTCGTTCAGGCTGTCCACCACCGCCACGGCCATCTTATAGTCCAGAAATTCGGTGTCGAAATCGTCCGGCCCGGCCGCCGTGCCCGGGATCAGCGCCGCGGCGCGCCGGTCCAGCCGCAGCTCCACCGGCGTCAGCCCGGCGGCCGCGCGCCCTTCAACCAGCACGCGCTGCAAAAGCGGCAGGAACTGCGCCGCAATGTCCCGGTGTACCAGGCAGACCTCGGCCGCGTTGCACACGCTGGGGCGGCTGGTCTTGGCGTTTTCCACAATGGCGGCCGCCATGTCGGGGTCCGCCGCCTTGTCCACATAAATATGGCAGATGCCGGTGCCGGTCTGGATGCAGGGGACCGTCGCGTTTTCCACACAGGCGCGGATCAGCCCCGGCCCACCGCGCGGGATCAGCAGGTCGACCAGTCCGTCCGCCGTCATCAGCGCCTGGGCCGAAGCGTGGGTCGTGTCTTCGATCAAACTGACCGCCGTTTCGGGCAGGCCCGCCTGCCGCAGCCCGCGCCGCAGCGCCCGCACAATGGCGTGGCAGCTGGCCCAGGCTTCCTTGCCGCAGCGCAGCACACAGGCGCTGCCGGCTTTCAGCGCCAGCGCCGCCGCGTCGGACGTCACGTTGGGGCGGCTCTCGTAGATGATCGCAATCACGCCCATCGGCACCGCCGTTTTCTGGATCAGCAGGCCGTTGGGCCGCACGATCTTGCGCAGCACAGCCCCGACAGGGTCGGGCAGGGCGGCCACTTCGCGCATGCCCTTCGCCATCTCGGTCAGGCGGGTGGGGGTCAGCGACAGGCGGTCCAGCATCACGTCGCTGATCTTGCCGCGCGCGGCGTCCAGGTCGCGGCGGTTGGCCTCCAGAATTTCCTCTTTGGCGGCCACCAGCGCTACGGCCATCTCTTCCAGCGCGGCGTCCTTGGTGTCGGTGTCGGCCAGGGCCAGCGGCAGCTTGGCCTGCCGGGCCTGCTGCAGGATCTCCTGCGTGGTCATGTCGAATCCTCCTTTGGTCGTTATTTTCTGCGCCCTATAAAACGTGTGCCGGGGCCGTGCCCGGCCACGATCGAATACAAAGCCATCGGGTCCGCCCCGTTGGCGATCACCATGTCCACCCCGGCCCCGGTCGCCAGGCGCGCGGCCATCAGCTTGGTCGCCATGCCGCCGGTGCCCAGGCGGCTGCCTGCGCCGCCGGCCAGCGCTTCCAGCGCGGGCGTGATCTCCCGCACTTCGGGGATCAGCTCGGCCTCGGGGTGGGTGTGCGGGTCGGCCGTGTACAGCCCGTCAATGTCGGACAAAAGCACAAGCAGGTCGGCCCGCATGTATTTGGCCACCAGCGCGCCCATCGTGTCGTTGTCGCCCACGGCGATCTCCTCGGTGGCGACGCTGTCGTTTTCGTTGATGATGGGGATCACCCGCAGCTGCAGCAGGCGGTACAGCGTGTTTTCCAGGTTCATCAGCCGCCGTGCGTCGTTAAAGTCCTCCCGCGTGACCAAAATCTGCCCCACGGTGTGGTTGTAGGCCGTGAACAGCCGGTCATAGGTGTACATCAGCTCGCACTGCCCGACCGAGGCCGCGGCCTGCTTGGTGGGCATGTCCTGCGGGCGGTCGATCTGCATCTTGCCCGCGCCCATGCCGATGGCCCCGGACGAGACGATCATCAGCTCATGCCCGGCGTTCTGCAGGTCGCTGAACGTCTTCACAAGCTCTTCGGTGTGGCGGATGTTCAGCCGCCCGTTCGGGTACGCCAGCGTGCTGGTCCCGATCTTGATAACGATGCGCATCGTTTCTTTCCCACTCTCTCGGTTTATACTTGAAATTGGTGTATAGGTGTATGTTTGAATATTTGAAATCCGCGCGGCGCAGCCGCGCACCAAATCTAAACTCTAAACTCTTAACTCTGAACTCTTACTTCTGCTTCCCCAGCTCTTTCGTCTTGTCAAAAGCCGCCAGCACCGCGTCGGTCACAGCGCCGCGGAACGCCCGCTCCTCCAGCACGCGCACGCCCTGGATCGTCGAACCGCCCGGGCTGCACACGGCGTCCTTCAGCGCGCCGGGGTGCGCCCCGCTTTCCAGCACCATGCGGGCGCTGCCCAAAAGCATCTGCGCGGCGTATTCCTGCGCTTTGGCGCGCGGCAGCCCGGCGGCCACGCCGCCGTCGGCCAGCGCCTCGATGAACTGGTACGCCCATGCCGGGCCGCAGCCGGACACGCTGCTCGCCGCGTCGATCAGGCTTTCCGCCACCTCGTCCAGCCGCCCGGCCGGGGCCATGGCCGCGCGCCAGGCCTCAAGCGCCTGCGGGGCCACACCGGCGTGGCAGTACTGGATCATCCCGGCGCCCACCGCCACCGGCGTGTTGGGCATCATGCGGATCACCGGGTAGCGGCCGCCCGCCATCGCCCGGATCTGTTCGATGGACAGCCCGGCCGCCATCGACACGAGCACGAACGGCGTTTGGCGCGCAGCCAGGGCGGGGGCCAGCTCTGCCAGCATCCCGGCCATCATCTGCGGTTTGACGCCCAGAAACACAAAATCGCAGGCGGCGGCCTCGGCGTTTGTTCCCGCCGCGCACCCCAGCTCTGCGGCCAGCGCCTGCGCCTTGGCCGCCGTGCGGTTGGCCAGCAGCACATGCTGCGCGCCCGCGCCGCGGCACACCGCGCGCGCCACTGCGCCGCCCATGTTGCCGCAGCCGATAAAACCATAACGCATCGCAAAAACCTCTTTATCTGCAGAATAGTATAAGTATATAGTTTATCCTATCGCATCCGGGCGGGGGCTGTCAACCAAAAATGCTGACGAAACCGGCAAAAAATGGTATACTGTTGTCAAACACACTGCAAAACAGGAGGAAATGCCATGCAAACCGTCCCACTCGGCCGCACCGGCCTGACCGTCTCCCGCCTCGGCTTCGGCGGCATCCCCATCCAGCGCATCGACCAGCCCGCCGTGCGCGAACTGCTCCGGGCCGCGCATGCGGGCGGCGTCAACTTTATCGACACCGCCCGCGGCTACACGGTCAGCGAGGACTGGATCGGCCGCTCGCTGGAGAAGCTCGGCCTGCGCGATGCGTTCGTGCTCGCCACCAAATGCCGCGCCGTGACCGCCGCCGAGATGGAGCAGGAGCTGGCCGCCAGCCTGCGCGCGCTGCGCACCGACCACATCGAACTCTACCAGTTCCACAACCCCGACCTCCGGGCGCTCGAGACCATCCTGGCCCCCGGCGGCGCGCTGGAAAAGCTGCTCGAAGCCAAAGCGCAGGGTGTTGTCGGCCACATCGGCATCACCGCGCACCTGACCGCCGTGTTTGAGCGTGCGCTCACGGTGCCCGAGATCGAAACGATCATGTTCCCCTGCAACATCGTCGAACAGCAGGGCGCGGACCTCATCGCCCGCTGCGCCGCGGCGGGCAAGGGCTTTATCGCCATGAAGCCGCTGGCCGGCGGCGCGATCGAGGACGGCCGCCTGGCCGTGCGCTGCGTCCTGGCGAACCCGGCGGTCACGGTCTGCCTCCCCGGCATGGCCGCGCCGGAGGAGCTCGCCGCAAACCTCGCCGCCGCAGCGGACCCAAGCCCGCTGACGGAGCAGGAGCTGGCCGCCTGCCGGAAGGTGCGGGATACGCTGGGCACCCAGTTCTGCCGCCGCTGCAACTACTGCGCGCCCTGCACCGTGGGCATCCAGATCCCCAGCGCCTTTCTGTTCGACGGCTACATCAGCCGCTACGGCCTGGAAGGATGGGCGCGGGAGCGCTACGCCACGCTGCCCGTCAAGGCGGGCGCCTGCATCGGCTGCGGCGCGTGCGAGACCCGCTGCCCCTATCAGCTGCCCATCCGCGAGATGCTCAAAAAGGTTGCCGCCCATTTCGGCGAATGAGCGCAAGCCCTTTCCCGCCTGCCCGCCTGCGCGCGGCAGGCGCTTTTTTTTCGCGCTGCGGCTTGTGTTTGGCGGCCGGGTCATGTATAATCTATTCTGTATCACTTTGTACTTTTGTAAACGCTTCCCGCCGTTTTGGCGGCAGAAAAGAGGTCCTTTCCCCCATGCGCACCGACCCTAACCTACATTATCTCGATAACGCCGCCACCACGATGGTGGACCCCGCCGTGGCCGACGCCATCGCCGCGGCGCTGCGCGAAAGCTGGGCCAACCCGTCGAGCCTGTACGACCCCGCCGTGCTGGCCGAGCACAAGCTGAACGCCGCGCGCGCCAAAATCGCCAAAACGCTGAACTGCGCGGCCAGGGAGATCTACTTTACCGCCTGCGGCAGCGAGAGCAACAACCTGGCTATTCTGGGCGCGGCGCTGCCGCGGCAGGCCTGGGGGAACAAAATCGTCACCACCGGCTTTGAACACCCGAGCGTTCAGCTGCCCATCCGCGCGCTGCGGGACCGCGGCTTTGACGTTGCGGAGGTCGCGCCCGGGGCCGACGGCCGCCTCGACGTGCAGAAGCTCATCGACGCCGTGGACAAAAACACCGTGCTTGTGGCCTGCATGGCCGTCAACAACGAGACCGGCGCCGTGCAGGACATCGCCCGCCTGGCCGCCGGTGTCAAGGCGAAAAACAGCCGCACGGCCGTGCACATCGACGCCGTGCAGGCGTGGCTGCGCATCCCGCTCGACCTGAAAAAGCTGCCCGGCGTCGATACGCTGGCGGTTTCGGGGCATAAAGTCCACGCGCCCAAGGGCATCGGCGCCTTGTATCTGTGTGAAAACCAGCGCCAGCACCTGCGCCCGCCCTACCTCGGCGGCCACCAGGAGCGCGGCATCCGCCCCGGTACCGAGAACCTGCCCTACGCCGTCGGGCTCGGTCTGGCGGCTGAACAGGGGGCCAGGCGTATGCGCGCCGCCGCGGCCAACGCGGCCGCCCTCAACGCGCAGCTGCGCGCCGGTCTGGCGGCCCTGCCCGGCGTCACGGTCCATTCACCGGCCGGGGCCGTGCCCGAAGTGCTCAACTTCTCCACCAACTGCGTCAACAGCCAGACCTTCATCAGCTACTTGAACGACCGGCAGATCTACGTTTCGGGCGGCAGCGCCTGCGACAAGGGCGAGCCCAGCCACACGCTGCAGGCGATGGGCTGCGACGCGCGCGCCGTCGCCACCGCGCTGCGCGTCAGCTTCTGCGCCGGCAATGACGAGGGCGACGTCGCCGCGCTGCTCGCCGCGCTGAAAGACGGCCTGGCCGAACTGCAGCACATCGCATAAAGCAACGCCTACACTGTTTTTTGGAAGGAACTTTCATGAAAGAGATCATCCTGGCCTATCAGGGCGAAATGACCCTCAAGGGCCTCAACCGCGGCAAGTTCGAAGCCGGCCTTGCCAAAAGCATCCGCCGCCGTCTCGAGGACCTCGGCCCGTTCAAGGTCTGGTCCGCCCAGAGCACCGTGTTCATTGAACCGCAGGAGGAGGGCCTTGATACCGACGAAGCGTTCCGCCGTGTGTTGCGCGTGTTCGGCATCGTCAAGCTCAGCCGCGCCGCCTGCTGCGAAAAAGACTTTGACGCCATCTGCGCCACGGCCGAAAGCTACCTGGGCGAACAGCTGCGCGGCGTGCGCACCTTCAAGGTCGAAGCCAAGCGCGCCGACAAGAAATACCCGCTGAAGAGCCCCGAGATCTGCCGCGAGCTCGGCGCGTACCTGCTCAGCCGCCACCCGCACCTGCGCGTCGACGTGCATGCCCCGCAGCTCGAGGTCATGGTCGAGATCCGTGACCGCGCCGCCTACATCCACGGCCCCAAGGTCCCGGCGGCGGGCGGGCTGCCGGTCGGCACCAGCGGCCGCGCGCTCAACCTGCTTTCGGGCGGCATCGACAGCCCGGTCGCTGCTTACTGCATGGCGCGCCGCGGCCTGGCGCTGCACCACATCCATTTTGCCAGCCCGCCCTACACCAGCCTGCGCGCCAAGCTCAAGGTGCAGGCGCTGGCCTGCGAACTGTCCGAATATATCGGCGACTGCGTGCTGTTCGTCGTGCCCTATACAAAGCCGCAGGAATACATCCGCGACCACGCCCCCGCGCCGCTGTTCACGGTGCTCATGCGCCGCAGCATGCTGCGCATCGCGAACCGCGTTGCGTCCAAAACCGGCATGGAAGCGCTCATCACCGGCGAAAGCCTCGCCCAGGTCGCCAGCCAGACCATGGCGGCGCTGGCCTGCACCGACGCCGCGCAGGACCTGCCCGTGCTGCGCCCGCTCATCGGCATGGACAAGGCGGAGATCGTGGCCATCTCGCGCCGCATCGGCACGTTTGAAACGTCCATCGAACCCTATGAGGACTGCTGCACGATCTTTACCCCGCCGCACCCCAAGACCCGCCCGCAGCTCGCCGAGATCGAAGCGGCCGAAGCCGCCATGCCGGACCTCGCCGCGCTCGAGCAGACCGCCGCCGATACCGTTGAAAAAATCTTCATCCGCATCGGCCAGGACCCCGACGAGCTGTAAGCCCGCGCCGTCTTTGCCCGGGTTCAATTTTCATGAAAAGGGGGCTTCGCGCGTGATCGCGGAGATCATCTGTGTCGGCACCGAGCTGCTGCTCGGCGATATCGTCAACTCGAACGCCCAGTTTTTGAGCCGCGAACTGGCCGAACTGGGCGTCACGGTGCTGCACCAGCATGTGGTGGGGGATAACCCCGCCCGCCTGCGCGCGCTGGTGCAGGAGGCCAAAGACCGCAGCGACCTGCTCGTCTTTTCGGGCGGGCTCGGCCCCACGGCCGACGACCTGACCAAGGAAACGGTGGCCGAAGTCTTTGGCGACACGCTGCATTTTGATGCGGAAGAATGGGCCAAGATCGAAGCCTTTTTTGCCCGCACCGGCCGCCGCCCCACCGCGAACAACCGCAAGCAGGCCATGGTGCCCACCCGCGGCCGCAAGCTGCCCAACGCGCACGGCACCGCCCCCGGCGCCTGGTTCGAGGACGCGCAGGGCCGCGCCGCCGCGCTGCTGCCCGGCGTCCCGCACGAGATGAAAGCCATGTGGACCGAGGACGTGCGCCCGATTTTGGAAGCGCGCCAGAACTGTACGATCCACTCCATGACGCTGCGCGTGCTGGGTGGTGAGAGCGACATCGCCAGCCGGGTGGCCCCGCTGTTCGAGAGCGCAAACCCCACCGCCGCCATCTACTGCAAGACAGGGGAGAGCGAGATCCGCGTCACCGCCCGCGCCGCCAACCGCGCGGCGGCGGAAGCTGCCTGCCGCGCCCGCATTGAAGAATTCCGCGCCATTCTCGGCGACAATGCCTATGATGTCGATGTGCCCGGCCTGGCGTACACGGTCGTGCGGACCCTGCGCGAGCGGGGCCTGCAGGCCGCCACGGCCGAAAGCTGCACCGGCGGCCTTGTGGCCGAACAGCTGACAGCCGTGCCCGGCGCCAGCGAAGTGTTCGGCACCGGCTTTGTCACCTACGCCGCCGCCGCCAAGACCCGGCTGCTCGGCGTTGACCCGGCGCTGATCGAACGCTGCAACGTTGTCTCTGCGCCGGTGGCCGCGGCCATGGCCCGCGGCGCGCTCGCCGCTTCGGGGGCGGACCTTTCGGTCGCCCTGACCGGCCTGGCCGGGCCGGGCGGCGCGCTGCCCGGCAAACCGGTGGGCACGGTCTACCTGGCGGGCGGCGACGCCCGCACCGGCTGCGTCCATGTGGCGCGCTTGAACCTTTGCGGCTATGGCGACCGCACCATCATCCGCGCCCGGGCCGCGCTGCAGGCGCTGGACCTGCTGCGGCGCATGGCGCTGGGCCTTGCGCCGGTGAACGCTGTGACGCTTGCCCCGGGCCAGCAGGCCCCGGAACTGTAAAACGACGGCCGTCAGGCCAAGGAGAGTGAAACCATGATGCTTGCCAGCCAGATGTGTATCCTGCGGGTGTTTGGCCTGCCGGGGGCCGATGTCGCCGCCGCCGTGCGCGCGGCGGAAGCCGAAGGCTGCCCCGGCCTGCGCCTGCTGGAGCGCGACGGCGAATACGCCGTCTGCATCCAGGTCTCGGCGCCGACCCAGGCCATGGCCGACGAATACTGCGAAAAATGGGCGCAGAAGGTGCGCGCCCGCCTCGGCGACGCCGTCTACGGTACGGGCGAGACCAGCCTGGCGCAGGTCACGCTGGACGCGCTGCTCAAAAAGCGCCGCCTGCTTGTGGCGGCCGACGCCGTCACCGGCCGCCTGATCGGCGCGCTGCTGCAGCCGCTGGAACACAGCGAGGCCGCTTACGATTTCGGCAACCAGACCTGGGCCGACCCCGCCAAAGCCCGCAAGATCGTCACCCCGCCGCAGCTGATGCAGCGCTTCCCCGGCGATGTGCTGCAGGCCGCCGCCGGGCGCGCCCAGATCGCGCTGGCCATGGCTGGGGCGGACTATGCGGTCGTCTACCTGCCCGCCACGGTCGGCCAGGCGCCCAGCGTGCTTTTGTGCGACAAGCGCGGCGCGCTGGCCCAGGCCATCGGCCCCGACACGCCGGACGCCGCCATTGCCAACCATCTGCTGGACCTTGTGCGCCGCCGCGCGCTGGGGCTCCGGCTCAGCCCGGCGGCCATCGCCTTCCGCCCCGGGCACGAGCGCCCGCTGCTCATCGTCTCGCAGGACGGCCAGCCCCAGGCGGGCGGCACGGGGCGCTTTTCGCTGCGCCGCCGCCCGGCCCGCGCGCCGGAACCCGTGCGGGAACCCGCGCCGGAACCGGCCGTAGACGGCCAGCCGACCGGCGTCATTGTGTTTGAAAACGACGCCGGACCGCAAAAGCCGCAAAGCGCGCCGCAGGCGGCCCCCGCGGAACCGGCGCCCGGCGAGGAGGAACCTTTCGCCCCGCTGCCCGACCCGCTCGATTTCCAGACAGCCGGCCCGCAGGCGGCCGAAGCCTCCCGCGCGGCCCGCAGCGGCCGCAGCATCCGCCGCGCCGCGCCGCAAGCAGCCCCGGCCGCCGTCCCGGCGCAGCCGGAAGAGGCCGCGCCCGCGCCCTCGCTGCTGGACGGCGATATCCCGGATTTTTCCGCCGGGCTGGACCCGGTGGCGATGGCCGCCGCCCGCGCGGCCGACGATAAACTGCCGCCCCATTCGACCGAGGACCTGGAACAGGCGGCCAGCCGCCTGTTTGAGCTGCCGGACCTTTCCGCCCCCGGCAAAAAAGCGGCCCGCAGCGCCAAAAAGGACGGCGGCCAGCCCGCCGCCGCGGCAGACCACGGCGCTGTGTCGATCAAAAACCGCAGCCTGGCGGTGATCGAGCGCTCCGAGCGCCGTCGCCGCCGCAAGGCGCTGATCATGCTGCTGGTGGAGCTGCTGGTGCTGGCGGCCATCGGCGGCGGCATATGGCTGTGGCGGCGCGGCGACCTGGGCGCGCGCCCGGCCCCGCGCAACTACGGCGCCGAAGTGTTCGACACAACGGCGGCCAACTACCTGGGCAACGCCCGCCAAAAGCTGGAAGATGTCGCCGGGTACATAGCCTTCCCCGGCATCGACGGCCAGTTCGTCTATACGCAGCCGTCTGCCGGGGCGGACGGCGCTTCGGCGCATAACGTCTGCTTCGCGGGTGAAAACTGGCTCGGCAGCGCGGCGCCCTCCAACACGACGCTGCGCTTCACAAACTCCCTCGCCGATTTTGAGGACGCCCGGACCGTGCAGGAAAATAACGGCTTTACGCTGTATCTGCCCGGCGGCGTCTACCGCTGCAAAGTCGTTTCGGTCTATTACTGTGACCCGGCCGACGCGGACGTTTTCGACCCCGCCGCCTACACCGATCTTTCGGATTACTACCGCTACCTGACCTTCGCGCTCGAGACCGGCGCGCGCAGCCTGTATGACACCGGCAACGCGGCCGCCGACGGCGAGACCTTCCTGACCCTGACCGGCCCCAGCAGCACCGAAGGCGTGCAGCTGTGCATCACCGGCCGCGTGGTCGGCAGCCAGGAGGACCGCACCCTGTCCGAGACAGTCACCGACAACGAGAGCGCGGTGCTGCCCGCGGCGATGTACGCGGCGCAGGGCCGCAGCGCGCCGGAACCCGGCGCGGCGCTCGGCGCGCAGATGTCCCGCTATACGGCGCTGATCGCCTCCCGCGCGGGCAACGGCTTTGGCACGCAGGAACAGCAGGCGGGCGGCGAGCCCGCCGCCACGGCGGCGCCGGCCGGCGAGAGCGACGAAGAGATCCAGGAGCTGGTGCAGCAGGCGCAGGATGTGATCGCCGAAACCAACGACCTGCTCGCGGGCCTCAGCGACATTGCCGGGCAGGCCGGCGCGGTTGAAACCGACATCCACCAGGGCGCGGAGGGCAGCCTGCCCACCCAGACCGTGACGGTGGACAGCCTGATCCAGGCGGCGCCGACGCCCGCGCCGACCGAGGCCCCGGCCCCGACCGAAGCCCCCGCCCCCAGCGAGGAGGGCGGTGAAGCGGCCCCCGCCCCGACCGAAGCCC
>DWXD01000005.1 GCA_019119365.1 Candidatus Gemmiger stercoripullorum
GCTCCCAACACGCTCAGAAATTACCGGGAACGCTATGTCCGCAATATTCAGCCGGTAATCGGGAAGATGCTGATCGCCAATGTAAAACCGATGCACTGCAAAAAGGTGTTCATCCAGATGGATGCGGATTACGCAGGTTCCACCATTCGTCAGGCATACATCACGATGGGGACAATGTTTAAGGCTGCGAAGATGAACGACCTGATTGCAAAGCACCCCATGGATGGCGTTCGGTTTTCAAAGCCCGTTCGCGCTGTGGATGATATTCACTATCTGACGCGGGAGGAACAGCGCCTCTTTCTCGAAACAGCACGGCGTTCCCACAATTACAACCAGTATGCGCTCATCCTTGAAACGGGATTGCGTACCGGGGAAATGATTGGCTTAACATGGGATGCCATCGACTTTGAGCGGCGGACGCTTACGGTGAACAAGACCTTGGAATTTCGTCACGCGCAGAAAGTTTGGCGTGCCGGTCCTCCCAAAACGCAGCAAAGCTATCGCACCATTCCTTTGACGGATAAAGCGTATGACATCCTGAAAGAGGTATGGGATAGCCGGAGCGGCAGAAAAGAATCCCCGCTGCTGTCGCAAACGCTGGAATATATGGACAGGCGCACTGGTGTTACCTCTCGGCTTGTGATGCATGATCTGGTCTTTATCAACTGGCGCACAGGGGAACCGGCGAAAAACAGTTCCTATGATACCCACCTCTATAAGCTTTGCGATGAAGCGGGGATCAACCGCTTTTGTATGCACGCGCTGCGCCATACCTACGCAACCCGTGCGATTGAAAGTGGAATGCAGCCGAAAGTGCTGCAAAAGTTGCTGGGACACGCCAGCATTAAAACCACAATGGATCGGTATGTCCACGTAACCGATGAAACGCTGGATCAGGCGGTCAAGCAATTTCAACTTAGCAGCGTATGTTGATATAACTTAATACAAGTCGATGCGCAAATGGCGTAAAAATGGCGTAGCCGCCAAAACGCCAAAGCGCGAAAACCTTGTAAATACGGCATTTTTTAAGGAGATGTAGAAATATATGAAATTAGGAATCGTGGGCCTGCCCAACGTGGGCAAATCCACCCTTTTCAACGCCATCACCTCCACCCGCAACGCCCAGGCGGCCAACTATCCGTTCTGCACCATCGAGCCGAACGCCGGGATCGTCGCCGTGCCGGACCCCCGGCTCGACAAGCTGGCTGAAGTCTGGCAGACCGACAAAAAAACGCCCGCCACGGTCGAATTTGTCGACATCGCGGGGCTGGTCAAGGGCGCGGCGCAGGGCGCGGGGCTCGGCAACAAGTTCCTCGGCCACATCCGCGAATGCGACGCCATCGTGCATGTCGTGCGCTGCTTTGACGACGACAACATCATCCACGTTGTCGAGGATGTCAACAAGCCCGAAAGCGTCGACCCCATCCGCGATATCGAAGCCATCGACCTGGAGCTGATCCTCTCCGACCTCGAGATGGTGCAGAACCGTCTCGGCCGCCAGCAGAAGGCCGCCAAGACCGGCAACAAGGCCGCCGCGGCCGAAGCCGCCTGGCTGGCGGAGCTCGCCGCCCACCTGGAAGCGGGCAAGCCCGCCCGCACGTTTGCGTTCGATGCACAGGACGCCGCCCAGAACGCCGCGCGCAAAGAGCTGGGCCTGCTTTCGGCCAAGCCGGTCATCTACGCCTGCAACGTCGGCGAGGACGACCTGCTCGGCGGTATCGGCGAAAACCCCTACTATCCGCTCGTCGTGGCCCGCGCCGAGGCCGAACACGCCCAGGCCATGCCGATCTGCGCCAAGACCGAGGAGGACATCGCCGATGCCACGCCGGAGGAAAAGCACGCCTTTTTGCAGGAGATGGGCATCGAGGCCACCGGCCTTGACAACCTCATCAAAGCCAGCTACACGCTGCTGGGCCTCATCAGCTTTTTGACCGACGGCAAGAAGGAATGCCGCGCCTGGACCATCAAGCAGGGCACCAAAGCCCCGCAGGCCGCCGGCAAGATCCATTCGGACTTTGAGCGCGGCTTCATCCGCGCCCAGGTCATCGGCTACGGCGACCTGGCCGCCAACGATTTCGACTACGCCGCCGTCAAGGCCAAGGGCCTGCAGCGCACCGAAGGCAAGGAATATGTCGTGCGCGACGGCGACGTCATCGAGTTTTTGTTCAACGTGTAAGGAGGCCGCAATGGTTATCGGGATCATGGGCGCAATGCCCGCGGAAGTCGACCTGCTGTGCCAGAAGCTCAGCGGCGTCACACAGGAGGAATACGCCGGGGTGACCTACCACCGCGGCGCGCTGGCCGGCAAGCAGGTCGTTGTATGCTGCGCCGGCATGGGCAAGGCCAACGCCGCCGCTACCGTCCAGGTGCTGTGCGGCCGCTACGGCGCGGAAAAGATCATCTTCTCCGGCATTGCCGGCAACATGAGCGCCGCCATCGGCATTGGCGACGTCTGCGTCGGCAAGCTCGTTGTTTACCACGACGCCGACACCCGTTGCATCGTGCAGAGCGCGCCGTTTTTGGAGGAGTTCCCCGGCGACCCGGCGCTTGTGCAGTGCGCGCTGGCCGCCTGCGCGGCCTGCGGCGTCAGGGCCATTGCGGGCAAGATCGCCACCGGCGACCGCTTTGTCGGCGACAGCGCCACCAAGGCAGCCATCGCCGCCGCCTGCGCCCCCGACTGCGTCGAGATGGAGGGCGCGGCCGTCGCGCAGATCGCCGCGCGCAACGGCGTGCCCTGCGTGATCCTGCGCGCCATGAGCGACAATGCCGACGA
Organism: Candidatus Gemmiger stercoripullorum; assembly: GCA_019119365.1. Taxonomy (GTDB): domain Bacteria; phylum Bacillota; class Clostridia; order Oscillospirales; family Ruminococcaceae; genus Gemmiger; species Gemmiger stercoripullorum. The sequence continues at coordinate 2,774 of DWXD01000005.1, forward strand.
GGAAGGCTACGAGCGCCTTGTCGTCAAGGATTTCAGCATCGACGAATACGTTGCCACCGCCACCCGCATCGTTGAGACGATGATCGAATCCCTTTAAAATTAAAACGGCGGGGGGAGCCCCGCCGCCCGCAACGCAAAAAGCCCCCTGCGCGCATGCGCAGGGGGCCTGTTTTGCAAAAGCGCCCGTTACGGGTTGAGGATGGTGCGCCAGTCAAGGTCGCCGTGTTCCAGGCCGTGGATCAGCACCTCGGCCGTGGCGATGTTGGTGGCCAGCGGGATGTTGTGCACGTCGCAGATGCGCAGCAGGTTCATCTCGTTGGGCTCGCCCGGCTTGGCCGTGATGGGGTCGCGGAAAAACAGCAGCATGTCCACCTCGTCGCAGGCCACGCGGGCCGCGATCTGCTGGTCGCCGCCGTGCTCGCCGGGCAGGAACCGCTCAACCGGCAGCTTGGCCGCCTCCGCCACAAGCCGCCCGGTCGTGCCGGTGGCGATCAGGTGGTGGTTGGCCAAAATGCTGCGGTAAGCCGTACAGAACTGTACCATCAGTTCTTTTTTTGCATCGTGTGCAACCAGTGCGATCGTCATACAGAACCCCGCTTCCCTCGCGTATGAACGCGATGAACAACTTTTTTTCGTTTAATACTATCCTGTTGCGCGGCAGCAGCCCGCTTACCATCCGGTAAAAGTCAATGGGATACGCTCCCCCAGCACTCGCCCGGCAATGGCCGCCCCGGCGGTTTGTGCGGCGCAGCCCTGCGCCAGCGCGGCGCCGTGCGCCCCGGCCAGCTGCAAAGCCCGGCTTTCGGGGATCACCCCGATCAGCTGCACGCCGACCGTGTCGATACATTCGTCCAGATCGAACACCGGCGCGTTTTTGCCAAAGCTCTGGCGCGTTACCCGGTTCACGATCAGCCGCACGCTCTTTTGCGTGTGGTGGCCTGCGATCAGCGCGTCGGCCACAATGCGCCCGTCGCGCAGCGCCACCGGGTCGGGCGTTAGCACCAGCAGCGCCCGTTCGGCCAGCTGGGCGGCCGCCGTGAACGGCGCGCCCATCCCGGCGGCGGTATCAAAAAGAATAAAATCAAAGTAACCGCGCATCGCCAGCACCAGGCGGGCCAGCGGCGCGCTGCGCACCTCGCCGCCCTCATACGGGGCGCTGATGACCGAAAGCCCGGGGTACAGCGGGCTCTGCACAACGGCCTTGTCGCCGTCGCAGCGCCCGCACAGAACATCCTCGATGTCATACACGGTCTTGCCGTACACCCCGGCGATCACATCCACGCTGCGCAGCCCGGAGTCCAGCTCGATCAGCAGCACCCGCTTGCCGCGCCGCCCAAGCTCGGCGCCCAGCAGCACGGCCACGGTGCTTTTGCCGGTGCCGCCCTTGCCGGAACAGATCATGATGGTTTGTGCGTTCAAGCGGTCAGCCCCCGGTCCCATTTTGTTTTTTTGATTTGTATACAGGGAAACCTGGCAGGCTGGCGGCAGGCGATACCTCACCAAGATTATCCTTTTATTATTCTAGCACAAAAGAACCGCCCCGGCAACTGCTTTTTTGATAAAAAATGGACAGTATTTTTGCACATAATCACCGATTCTGCGCCGTGCGCCGCCGCGGGCAGGACCGGCTTTTGCTTTTTTTGGCTGCGGCCGGGGGGCGCTCAGCCGTACAGCGCCTGCACAATGGACCGCAGCACCGGCGCGGCGTTCGCGCCCCCGCCGCCGTATTCAAGCACCACGGCCGCCGCGTAGCGCGGTGCTTCGGCCGGGAAATACCCGATCAGCACGGAGTTTGTATAATAGCCGCCGCCCGGCGCGCGCTCCGGCCGCTGCGGGCTGCCGGTCTTGCAGGCCAGCGTCACCGGGCTGCCGCGCAGTGCGGCCAGCGTCTGCGCCATGGCGGTCATCCCTTCGCGGATCGGCCCGAACACAGCTTCGCCGCCCGGCGCGCAGTCCAGCGTCTGTGGCGTGAACGCCCACACGGTTTTTCCGTTGGCGTCCACCGCTTTCTCGGCAAAGTGCAGCGCCGGGCGTTCGCCGCCGCGCGCCAGCGCCGCCGCATAGGCGGCCAGCTGCAGCGGCGTTACGGCCGTGTTGCCCTGGCCGATGGCCGCCTGCAGCGCCAGCCCGTCCTGATAGTTTTCATCGGTGCTCCAGGTCAGCCGCCCGGCGGCCGCGGGCAGCTCGGCCCCGGTATCCGCCGCCAGGCCCAGCCGCTGTGCGGCGGCGGAAAACGCATCCACGCCCACGCGGCGGCCGACATCATAAAAATAGATGTTGCAGCTGTGCTGCAGCGCCGTGTGCAGCGCCACCGGCCCGGCGTGGGAAATCTGCAAACAGCGCGGCTGGTAGCCGCTGTAAAAGGTGTAGCGCCCGGTGCAGTTCACGGTGTCCTGCGGCGTGACGGTCCCCGCCGCCAGCGCCGCGGCCGCCACCGCCGGTTTGAACGCCGAGCCCGGCGCATACAGCCCGCTGCACACGCGGTCCAGCAGCGGGGCGGCGCTGTCGGCGGCCAGCGCGGCGTAGCCGCTGCGCCAGCTGTTCAGGTCGTACCCGGGGCAGGAGACCGCCGCCAGCACGCCGCCGGTCTGCACATCCACGACCACGGCCGCCCCGGCCCGGCATTCCCGCCCGTCGCCTGCGGCGCGCGCCTGCAGCGCTTTGATGTGCTCCTGCAGCGCCGCCTGCACGGTGCGCTGCAGCGCGCTGTCCAGCGTCAGCACCAGCGTGGTCCCGGCCTGCGGTTGCTTAAGCAGCTGCTCGGCGCGCGTTCCGTCGTACCCGGCATGCACCAGCAGCGTGCCGCTGCGCCCGCGCAGCAGTTCGTCGTACACCTTTTCCAGCCCGCTCTGGCCGATGTCGGCGTTCATCGCGACCCCGGCCTTTTGCAGCGCATAGTTGTCCGCCTGCCACTGCTCCGCCGTGATGGCCCCGGTGTCGCCCAGCGCGTGGGGCAGCAGCGCGCCGTCCGGCCGGGTGCGCACGCCGCGCGCCGTCAGGCGCACCGCGCCGGACTGCGGCAGCCCCGCGGCGTACAGTTCGGCGGCCTGCGCCTGGCTCAGCCCCCCGGCCAGCGGCAGCTCCCCGGCGCTGGCGGCAGCAAAAAAGGCGGCGAGCTGTATTTCCACATCCTCGCCGCCTTCTGCGGTCAGCCCCAGCGTTTCCAGGGTTTTGATCGTTTCCTCTAACTCCGTGCCCGGCGGGGCGGGCAGGCACAGCGATACGTCCCACACCGTCGTGTCCTGCGCCAGCACCGCGCCGTTTGCGTCCACAATGTCGCCCCGCGCCGCGGGCAGCGTGACCTGGTAGCGCACTTGCCCGGCCTCGGCCACTTTTTCGGCATAGTGCGCGGCCATGGCGAACTGCATCCAGCCCAGCCGCGCCGCAAACAGCGCGAACACCGCCGCGCACACCACCGCCAGCGCCGCCAGCCGCCCTTTGCCCGGCTGTTTGCCGGGCCCATTGCCCCTGCCCATGACCCTCACCGTCCTTTCGCCGGGCGCACAGATCGACCTCTTTTGTATAAGTATACGGATTTTTGCGCCAAAATTCAACAGCTTTGCGCTGGACGCCGCCATCCGCGCTGTGTTACACTGGAAAAAATGCGAAAGAAGGGAACCGGATATGGAACAAATGGTCCAGACGCTGCGCCTGCTCCGCTGGGGCGTCGTTGTGTTGATGGTCCTGCGCATGGTTGGCAAGGCCCTTGAATGCACGCTTTTGCTCGGCGGCGACCTGCAGGAGCAGCTGCCGTATCTGGCGCAGTATCTGATCGTTGCGGCGTTTGGCTTTGCGCTGCTCACGCTGATCGCCGATCTGCTCGAGCGCCGCGCGGGGCCCAAAGAGTAAGCGCCGCGCAGGCGTCCCGGTTCACCCCGCCGGCACAAACCCGTAAACGCCCGCCGCGGCCGTACCGGCCAGCGGCGCGCTTTCGCGCAGGCCGGTTTCATCGGCGGCGGGGGCTTCGGCCAGCGTGCCGGCCCACAGCCCGCCCGCGGCCGTCACCACCGTGCCGGGGGTCAGGCCGCTGCGGCGGGGCAGGCCGTCCAGCCACAGCCGCCCGCCGCGGCGCGCCAGCACGCCGCTGCAGGCCCCGGCCGCCGCGGCTACGGCCCCGGCCCCCAGCCCGGGCGGGTCGGCTGTGGCGCTGCGCGCGCCGCTCTCGGCCACGATGCCTGCCAGCCGCCCCCGGCTGTCCAGCACCGGCGTGCCGGGGGCCAGCGCGGCGGCCAGCGTCAGGCGGCCGTCCGCCGCGCGTGCGGTCACCCGCACCGGCTGCCAGCTGCCCGCAGGCCGCGCCCCGCTGCCCAGCAGCGCGCGCAGCGCCTCGTTCTCGGCGGCGTCGGCGGCCCCGGCGGCCAGCGCGCTGCGCAGGCGGAAGTTCTCCTCCTCCAGCGCCTGCAGCCGCGCCGCAAAGCCGGGGGCCGCGCGCTCGGCCAGCGCCAGCGCAGCTTTGTCCGCTGCCGCCCACGCCAGCGCCCGCAGCCGCGCGGACTGCCACACCCCGGCCGCCAGCACCGCGGCCAGCAAAAGCGCCGCGGCGCGCCTGCGCCCGCCTGTCCGCCTGCGCCAAAGCACCAGCCCCTTGCCCATCGCCCGGCCTCCTTTTTGTCTGTGTGGGTCATAGGGAGTATATGGCCGCCCGCCCGCCGCTAGACGCGGGCGGCGTTTTTTTGTATAATAAAAGGCAATCATAACAGAAGGAGACTGCGCTCAATGTCCTATCAGGTACTGGCAATGGATATCGACGGCACGCTGCGCCCGTTCGGCTCGCAGACCGTCCCGGCGGCGGCGCTCGCCGCGCTGCAGGCCGTGCAGCGCGCGGGGGTGCGCATCGTTGTGGCCACCGGGCGCGGCCGCGTCAGCGTGCCGGGCGGCATGCTCGGCCGCCTGCGGCCGGACGCCTGGCTCTGCGCGGCCGGGGCCGAAGTGCTCGGCAAAGACGGCCGCCTGCTGGCCGCCCACCGCCTCACGGCCGAAGAAATGTACGCCCTCGTCGATTTCTTTGAAGATTACGACTATCCGCTGCGCTTCCAGTTTTCGGACGGCAACTATGTCTATGTCGGCTACGCCGAAAGCCTCGCCCGCCACAAGGCCCAGCACAGCGGCGTGCGCCTGTTTGACGGCGAAGACCAAAACCGCCATTTGCAGGACATGCCCTACTCGGCGTTCGGCTGCCTGCCGCAGGCGGCCGCCGCGCAGTTCCAGAAAAAATACGGCTATCTCGGCCTGCGCTTTCTCTTCCACAACGGCACCGACTGCGACATCATGCCCGCCGGGGTGGACAAGGCCACATCGCTGGCCGCCCTGCTGGAAGGCTGGGGCGTGCCCGCCGCCCAATGCGTCGCCGTCGGCGACAGCGACAACGACGCGGGCATGCTGCAGTGGGCCGGGCTCGGCGTCTGTGTGGCCGACGGCACCCCGGCCGCCCGCAGCGCCGCCGCCCGCCTCTGCGCGCCCGCCGCGCAGGCGGGCGTGGCCGGCCTGTGCCGGGAACTGTGGCCCGCCGCTTTTGTGCAGGCGTAAGGGGGCGGCGCAATGGAATACACCCGTGTCGGCCCCGGCCTGCCGCCTGTGCACGGCGCGCGCGCCGGGGCGCTGATCCTGGGCAGCTTTCCCAGCCCCAAAAGCCGGGAACAGGGCTTTTTCTACGGCCACCCGCAAAACCGCTTCTGGCCGCTGCTGGCGGCGCTGACCGGCGCGCCTGCGCCCGCGCATGGCGATATCGCCGCCAAAAAGCGCCTCATCACAGAAAACGGCCTCGCCCTCTGGGACGTCATCCGCTTCTGCTCCATCCGCGGCGCGTCGGACGCTTCCATCCGGGATGTCGAACCAAACGCGATCCCGGAGCTGATCGCCGCGCTCGGCGTGCAGGCGGTGTTCTGCAACGGGGCCGCCGCGGCGCGGCTCTATGCGCGCTATATCCAGCCTGCCGCGGGGCTTGCCGCCGTGCGCCTGCCCTCCACAAGCCCGGCCAACGCGGCCTGCGCGCCGGATGCGCTGCGCCGCGCCTGGGGCGCGGCGCTGGCCCCCTGGCTGCCCGGCGGGGCAAATTTTGAAAAATTGTAAAATCGCCCCAAAATCGTGCAAAAAACGGGCCGAAAAATTGCATCCCGCCCCCGTTTGCATTATAATGGCTGTATACGGCCGTTTTGCCGTTGCAAAATCCCGATCCCCCGATCCTCAGATATTCACTCTCGATAAAAAGGAGGTCCGCCATGACCCAGTGGGAAGAGATCCGCCGCCGCCCGGTGCTGCCGTTCTATCTGGCGGCGCTCGTGTGGCCGGTGGCGGGGCTGCTGCTGCCGCTGTACCAGCTGTGGGCGCTGGCGCTGACCATCGTCTGCAGCGCTGCGGTCGGCCTTGTTGCCGCGCGGCTGTGCCCGGCGCGCATCGTCCGGCGCGAGGTCCCCTACACGACCGGCAGCGAGGACGCCGACGCCATGATCGCCGGCATCACCGCCGATCTGGACCGGCTGCGCGCGCTCAACCTGGATATCCCGGACAAAGACCTCTCCGCCCTCATGGACCGCATGGAGAAAGCCGGGCGCGGCATCGTGTCCGAGCTGCAGCACGACCCGGACAAAGCCAAGCAGGTCGACCGCTTCGCGCGCTACTATCTGCCCGAAGCGCGCAAGATCCTGGCCGCCTACGCCCGCATGCAGGACGTGGACGGCAAAAACGCCGGTCAGATCAAGCAGGAGGTGCTCGACACCGCCGGTACGATCGCCAAGGCGTTTGAAAACCAGCTCGACGCGCTCTATGGCGCCGAGGCGCTCGATCTGAGCACCGATATCGACGTGCTGGAAACCATCCTCAAAAGTCAAAACCTGGCTGAATAACAATTTGCAAAGAAGAAAGGAAAAAACACCATGGCTGAACAGAACATGACCCCCGATCTCGAACTCAATGTCCCCGCCGCGCCCTCGCTGACGCTGGAGGCCGACACCCCGACGCTGACGCTGGACCCCGCGGCGGACGAAAAGGTCGTGGAGGAGGCCAAGAAGGCCGCCCCCGTCAAGGTCGAGGACACCCCGCTCTCGCCCGAAGAGCAGCAGATGGTCGACGATTTTGCCGAGAAGATCGACATCACCAACTCGCAGATGGTGCTGCAGTACGGCGCGGCCAGCCAGAAAAAGCTCAGCGATTTTTCCGACACCGCGCTCTCCCGCGTCAAGACCAAGGACATGGGCGAGACCGGCGAGCTCATCACCGACCTGATCGGCGAGCTGCAGGGCTTTGACGCCACCGAGGAATCCAAGGGCATCTTCGGCTTCTTCAAGCGCCAGCAGGCTAACCTCGAAAACCTCAAGACCAAATATGAAAAAGCCGACGTCAATGTCGAGCGCATCAAAGCCAAGCTCGAGGACCACCAGGTCACGCTGATGAAGGACATCACGATGCTGGACAAGATGTACCAGCTCAACCTTGTCTACTTCAAGGAGCTGACCATGTACATCCTGGCCGGGCGCAAAAAGCTCGCCGATGTACGCGCGAAGGATCTGGCCGAAGCGCAGGCCAAGGCCCAGCGCACCCAGCTGCCGGAGGACGCCCAGGCGGCGCGCGATATGGCCGATATGTGCGACCGCTTTGAGAAAAAGCTGCACGACCTGGAGCTCACCCGCAACGTCTCGATCCAGATGGGCCCGCAGATCCGCCTGATCCAGTCCAACGACACGATGATGGCCGAAAAGATCCAGACCACCATCGTCAACACCATCCCGCTGTGGAAAAACCAGATGGTGCTGGCCCTGGGCATGGCCCACAGCCAGCAGGCGATGCAGGCCGAGCGCGCCGTGACCGACGCCACCAACGAGCTGCTGCTGAAAAACGCCGCCACCCTCAAGCAGGGTACCATCGACATCGCGCGTGAATCCGAGCGCGGCGTTGTGGACATCGAAACGCTCAAAAAGACCAACCAGGAGCTGATCTCGACGCTGGACGAGCTCAACAAGATCCGCGCCGACGGCAAAGCCAAGCGCGCCGCCGCCGAACAGGAACTCGGCCGCATCGAAGGCGAGCTGCGCGCCAAGCTGCTCGAACTCAACCAGTAACATTGGCCAAGGGGTAAGCCCATGCAACTGCAAGAACAGGAAACCTTTACCATCTCGGGCCCGCAGCTCACGGTGCTGGGCGCGGCCGAAAGCAGGCTGCCCGCCCCGGCGCGCAAAAAGCCGGCCGCGGCGCTGTTTTTGGCGGCGCTGGCGCTCGTCTCGGTGTTCGGCCTCGGCGGGCTGAAGATGCAGGGACGCTGCCGCCAGGTGCGCGCCGCGTTTTCCGCCGCCGATGAATACGGCAACAGCATCGTGCAGGACCTGGCCGCCCAGGCCGACGCCGCCGCCAGCTTGATCCGGCTCGGCGGGCGTATCCTGGGCGAGGAGGACGCAGACGTCAGCTACGCCGCCCAGGCGCTGGATGCCTATAACCGGAGCGACAAGCAGAACGCGGCCGACCAGTACCGCTGCAATGCGAACCTGACAGGCGCGGTGGGGGACCTCTACCTGGCCGCCGGCCGCCGGGCGGACGATGACGCCAAAGCCCAGCTGGAAGCGCTGTATGCGGAATTCACTTCGCGCCAGGCCATTGTCGAGCGGGCGGCCGCCAACGATTACAACCCGCGGGCGCAGGCCTACAACGAAACGGCGCGCGCCTTCCCGGCCAACGTGATCGGCGCGCTGTGGGGCGTTTCGTCCGCGCCGCTGTTTGACGCGGCGGACACCGCGGGCTTTTCCGCCGCACCCTGACCGGACTGCCAACAAGGAGGCGCTTATGAAGCAAAACACTCTCCGCCGCGCCGCCGCCCTGGCGCTGGCGGCGGGCCTGACGCTGGCCTGCGGCCTGCCCGCCGCAGCCGCCGCGCCAAACCCGGACCCCGGCAAGGCGGTCATTGACACCGCCGACATCCTTTCCAAAAACACGGAAAATTACATCACCGACCTCAGCGTTGCTTTGCAGGAAAGCTGCGGCGCGCAGATCGGCGTGTATACCGTCGATACCATCGGCAACTACACGATGGAGGGCTATACATACGAGCTCGCCAACGCCTGGGGCCTTGGCGACGCCGACAAGGACAACGGCATTGTGCTTGTGCTCGCCCCCGGCGAGGACGACTACCGCGCCATGTGCGGCACCGGGCTCGAAACACAGTTCACCGTGCCGATGCTGCAGACCATCCTCGATGAAAACCTCCTGCCCAGCTGGGAGGAGGGCGACTACGACACCGGCGCAAAGCAGACCGTGCGCGCCATGGGCCGCCAGCTGTGCACAATCTACGGCCTTTCCATTGACCTGGACGACCCGGCCGCCACGGTAACGGCGGCCGCGGCCAGCGGCCCGGTGCGCCGCGGCGGCGGGTTCCCGTTTGGCGCCATTGTGTTGCTGCTGCTTGTGCTGGTGGTTGTGCTGGCGATCATTTTCGCCCCGCGCGGCCCCACGCGGCCCTATGGCCCGCGCTTTATCTTCTTCGGCGCGCCGCGCGCCCCGCGCCCGCCCCGGCCCCCGCGTCCGCCGCGCCACCAGCGCCGCCCGCCCCGGCCCCCGCGCCCGCCCAAACCGCCGCGCCCGCCGCGTTCGGGCGGTTTCGGCGGCTTCGGCGGTTCCGGCCCGCGTCCGCCGCGCTCCGGCGGCTTCCGTTCGGGCGGCGGTGGTTTCCGCTCCGGCGGGGCCGGGCGCCGTCCCGGCGGTGGCAGCTTCCGCTCCGGCGGCGGTTCGTTCCGCGGCGGCGGGGCAGGCCGCCGGTAAACGAACCCGACAAGCAGCATAAAAACCGCGCCCCGGCAGGATCTGGCCTGCCGGGGCGCGGTGCTTTTATGCTGTTTTTGGGGTGGGGGAGGGGCGGCTTACACCTCCGCCAGTTCCCCGCGGGAGCTCGCTTTCAGGTACGCATAGATGAACCCGTCCAGGTCGCCGTCCATCACGGCCTGTACGTTGCCGTTTTCAAACCCGGTGCGGTGGTCCTTGACCAGTGTGTAGGGCATGAACACATAGCTGCGGATCTGGTGCCCCCAGGCGATCTCATTCTGCACGCCCTTGATGTCGTCGATCTTGTCTTTGTGCTGCTGCAGCGCGATCTGGTACAGCTTGGCCTTCATCATTTCCATCGCGTATTCACGGTTCTGCAGCTGGCTGCGCTGGGTCTGGCAGCTGGTCACGATGCCGGTCGGCTTGTGGATCAGGCGCACCGCCGAAGACGTTTTGTTGATGTGCTGGCCGCCCGCGCCGGAGGAGCGGAACACCTGCATCTCAATGTCGCTGGGGTTGATCTCGATCTGGATGTTCTCGTCCAGCTCGGGCATCACTTCCAGGCTGGCAAAGCTCGTCTGGCGGCGGGCGTTGGCGTCAAACGGGCTGATGCGCACCAGGCGGTGCACGCCGTGCTCGCTTTTCAGCATGCCGTAGGCGTTCGCGCCCTTCACCATCATCGAAGCGCTCTTGATGCCCGCCTCGTCGCCGTCCAGCACGTCCAGCACCTCCACGCTGTAGCCGTGCTGTTCGGCCCAGCGGGTGTACATGCGGTACAGCATCTCGGCCCAGTCCTGCGCCTCGGTGCCGCCGGTCCCGGCGTGGAAGGTCAAGATCGCGTTGCTGTGGTCGTACTCGCCGTTGAGCATCGTCATCAGCTGCAGCTCGTCGATGGCTTTGGAAACTTCCTCCACCGCCTGCTCGCCCTCTTCGGCCAGCGCGGGGTCGTTCTCCTCCTCGATCATCTCCAGCAGTGTGTCCGCTTCCTCATACTGGGTGGCCAGCTTGCGGTAACGCTCGAGCTTGTTTTTCAGCTCGCCCATCTCGCCGTAGACCTTCTGGCTGCGTTCCTGGTCGTCGAAAAAGCCGGGCACGGTCATCTGGTGCTCCAGCTCGGCCAGGCGCTTCTCGCTCGCTTCGATCGAAAGCGCGTCCCGCAAATCGTCCACAGCGGTCTTATAGCCGTGCAGGCGGGATTTCAGTTCGTCAATCGTGATCATATCGCTGCTCCTGTTTGTTCGGTCATGCGTCAAAAAACGTAAAAGGCGGCCGCGGGTCCGGGCATAAAAAATGTTTCCCCCCGCAGGAAGGAAACAGCTCCGGGCACTGCGGTCCGGTTTTGGAGCAGGTGAAGGGAGTCGAACCCTCGTCCTCAGCTTGGAAGGCTGATGTACTGGCCGTTGTACGACACCTGCGCAGTACAAAATATTATACCCGTTCCGGCGTACTTTTGTCAAGCCGCCAGCCAATAAAAAGCCCCGGCCTTTTGGCCGGGGCACAGACTGTCAAAAAACCGATTGTTTCCTTACTGTAGCGTGTTTGCCTTGCCTTGTAGGGCGGGCCTTGGCCCCGCCGCACCGCTGATTTTCAAAAAATGACCGTCGGCACATGTTTTTTGAATTTGCGGAGGTGCGGCGCGCGGTCTCAGCCCTCCCGCCTGCGGTAGATTCCCACGCTCACCGCCCAGCTGGCGGCAAACAGCGCCAGCGCCCCCAGGCAGAGCAGGGCAAGGACGCCCACAACCTGCACATCGTTTATCGCGGCCAGGTTTTCGGCCATGGAGGGCAGCGTGCCGTTGCCGGAACTCAGCGCAATGCCCGCCAGAATAAACCCCGCCATCAACAGCGTCAGCAGCACCATGGTCGCGCTGCGGGCTTTGGCGGCCCCGAGCTTGTAGGAAAGCGGCAGTGTCAGCGCGCAGTACAGCAGCACCACCAGCAGGGCAGAAAGGCACCCCGCCAGGTTGGCCGCCCAGCTCTGCGCCAGTGTGCCGAGCACGGCGGCCTTGACGACCCACACCGCCGTCGCCAGCGCAAAGCACAGCGCGCACCACCCCAGCGTCAGCAGATACTTGCTGCCCACGATCTGCCCCGGCGTTACCGGCAGCGTGCGGACATAGGCGTCCCACTGGCTCTGCTCGTCCATGCTCAGCGTGCTCACGGCGTACATGCCGCCCAGGAACACCAGCGCGTACAGCACAAAGACCATGCTGTCCGAAAGGCAGGACATGATGGTGTACAAGGCCCCCACCAGCAGAAAGTTTTTGCCGTAGCTGCTCCACAGCAGCGTCTGGTCTTTTCGCAGCAAACCGATCATTCGTGGTCCCTCCCCGCATAAAAGCGCATGATGTCGTCGATCCTGGCCGGGTCGCACACGGCGCTTGGCAGCGCGGCGCGCACGGCTTCCCGCCCTTTGACCAGGCTCTCGCAGCCCAGCGGCCCACGGCGGGTGAACACCGCCGCGCCCGCCGGCACGGCGCGCAGGTCGGCTTCGCTGCAGCGCAGCACGCCGTATTCCTGCAAAAGCAGGTCCTTGTCCTCCTGGAACAGCAGCTTGCCTTTGTGGATGTACGCGATGGAATCCGCCGCCTGTTCCAGGTCGGTCGTGATGTGGCTGCTCAGCAGGATGCTGTGGTTTTCGTCCTGGATATAGTCCAAAAACAGGTCCAGCAGCTCGCCGCGCATCACCGGGTCCAGCCCGGCGGTCGGTTCGTCCAGCACCAGCAGCTCCGGCGCGTGGGCCAGCGCGGCGGCCAGGTTCAGCTTCATGCGCATGCCGCGGCTGAACTCCTTCATCTTCTGTTTGGGGTCCAGCCCAAACCGGTCAAGCAGCGCCGCGTAGGTCTCCGGCTGCCACGCCGGGCCAAAAACGCCCGCCAGGCTGTGGCCGATCTGCGCCGGGGTCATGCCCATGAAAAAGGTCGCGTCCTCAAACACAACGCCCACGCGGGCACGCGCGGCGGGGTCGGCGGGCGAAGAACCCAGCAGCTCCGCCTGCCCGGCGTCCGGGCGCAGCCCGCCGGTCAGCAGCTTGATGGTCGTTGTCTTGCCCGCGCCGTTTTCGCCCACCAGCCCCACGATGCTGCCCTTTGGCACCGTCAGGTCCAGCGGTCCCAGCGTAAAGCGGGTATAGTGTTTTTCCGCCCCGCGCAGGGCGGCGGCTATGGTGGTCATTGCTTATCCCTCCCACAAAAGTGTCAGCGCCTGTTGCACTTCGTCCAGGGTCACGCCGCCGCGCCGCGCCGCGTCCACGGCGTTCTGCAGGCAGTCCTCCACCTGTTTGAGGCATTCCTCGTGGTGCAGCTCGGGGTTCTGCGGGGCCACAAAGCTGCCCTTGCCGGGCATTGTGGCAATGAACCCGGCGGCTTCCAGGTCCTCGTAGGCGCGTTTGGTGGTGATGACGCTGATGCGCAGCTCCTTCGCCAGCAGGCGGATGCTGGGCAGCGCGTCGCCTTCGTTCAGTTCGCCGGTCAGGATCTTGTCCTTGATCTGCCGCGTGATCTGCGCGTAGATCGGTTCCTGCCCGGCGTTGGAGATGTATAGCTCCATGCGGCTCTCCCTTCGTTGTGAAAGATCTGAACTGTTCATATCTTCTATACACAGTATATACGCAATATACACAGCTGTCAACCCCCGCGCATAAAAAAATCCACCTGCGCCCGGCAGGTGGAAAGGGCAGGGGAACTCAGCGCTTAAGCCGCTGGTCCTCGCCAAAAAATTTGAACATACGGCAGTTGCCCAGCATGCGGCTGGCGACCTTCTCGGTGTAGCGGGCCTCAAAGATGCCCTGGTCGGTGATGTTGGTCGTGTATACGGTCGGCCGGTGGCAGAGCATCCGCGTGTTGATCAGCTCGTATAAAACGCTGATGGTCAGCGCCGTGATGTGCTCGGTGCCCAGGTCGTCCAGGATCAGCAGGTCGGCCTCTTTGCAGGCATCCAGCCAGCTGTCCTCGCTGTCGCGGTCAAAGTGTTCGCGCCCGAGCTGCGCGGCCAGCGCGGCGCTGCTCGTGTACAAAACGTCGTAACCGCGTTCCAGCACGGCGTCGGCCACGGCCAGCGCCAGGTGGGTCTTGCCCAGGCCCGCGCCGCCCATAAACAGCAGGTTCGGGCTTTTGGGGCTGAACTTTTCCGCATAGCTGCGGCAGAACTTGAGTACATCGGCCATGTATTCGCACGGCGGGCGGCCCAGCTCCGGCTCAACCTCGGCCGGGTAGCGGCTGACATCGAAGGAGGAAAACGCGCACAACGCCAGCGGGCTGGCGGCGTTGATCTCCTCGCGCCGCAGCTTGCGCGCCACCGCCGCCACGCACGCACAGGGCGCGCCGTCCGCAATGCCGGTGTCCTGGCAGCGCGGGCAGGTGAACTGCGGCTCCAGGTCGGCTGGCGTGCAGCCCGCGTCCTGCATTGCTTTGGTCAGCGCCTGCCCGGCGGCTTCCAGCCTGGCGGCGGCGTCCGCCGTATCTTTGCCGCGCGCGGCGGCCAGCGTCAGCGCCAGCCCGGCCTGCACGCGGGCTTCCTCTGCGGCGGCCAGCGCCGGGTGCGCCGCAAAAGCGGCCGCGCGCTTGCGCTGGGCGTCGGTCACGGCGCGCTGGCGCCGCCCGGCAATGTGGCGCTGGGCTTCGCGGAACAGTTCATCCTTGGTGCGCATGCTCATTCCTCCGGTTCATCGTCAAACACGGCGTTCCAGTCGGCGTGGAACAGGTCTTTTTTGGCTGTGGCCGCGGCGGGTCTCGCCCCGGTGGACAGGATGTTGCTGCCCGCCAGCTGTCCCTTGCCGCGCACGGCGTCCACCGTCAGCAGGCCCTGCGCGCGCCAGGCGCGCAGGATGCCGTCCACATACCGCACGGTGCGGTGGGCCTCCGCGTGCAGCAGCGCTTCCTCGATCATGGCGTCGTCAAAACCCCATTCCTCGTACCAGCGCGTGATCGCCGTGCGCTCCCAGCGGGTCAGCTTGTCCGCCCCGGCGCCAAACAGCGCCGCCGTCTGCGCCCAGCGCTGCGCCCGCAGCGCCTCCTGCTTCAGGTAGCGCTCGGCGTCCTCGCCGGTCTCCACCCCGGCTTCGCGCCAGCGCTGCAGTTCGCGGCACACGGCGGCGGCGGTCGGCCGGTTCTGGCGCGCGGCCTCGGCGCAGCAGGTCAGGATCACATCCGGCTGCCACCCGTCGTTCAGGTACAGCCCCACCAGCCGCAGCATCTCGCTGCGGCCCAGCGCGCGGCCCAGCGCGGCCTGTGCCTCCTGGCACAGCACCGCCACATACGGGTCGTTGAGCGCCGCCAGGTCGATTTTGGCGGGGGCGGGCTCCGGCGCGGCGGGGGCGGCGCTGTCCTTTTCCAGCAGCCCGGCCCCGGCCCAGTATTGCAGCGCGCGTTTGGCGGCCTCGATGCTTTTCAGCCCCAGGTCGTGGGCGATCGTGCGCGGCTCGGCCGCGCCGCCGCCCAAAAGATACAGCGCCACGCGCACGGCGTCGCCTTCGGCCCGCGGCAGGTGGGCAAACACCACCTGCGGCACCGCGACCATATCCCCGTTTTGCGCAGCCACTCTGTAGCCCATCGTATACCTCCGCCAAACCTGCAATTTTGTGTTTATCCATTATACCATTGCCCGGCGGCGGTGTAAAGCGAGGGCGTTTTTCCGGCACAGACCGGCAAAACTGCCAAAAATGCGGGTGAAATATTGGTTGTTATTTCGCCGCGCTTTGGTTGCGCGGGCGCGCAAAACACTTTAAAATAAATGTATAGCAAAAAGGGCCCCGGGCCCGCGAATGAAGGAGTGATCCCCCATGGCCGTGAATCTGGTCAAGCTGCCCACCAAAAAGAAAGATCTGCTGCTGCGTGTGGCCAAAGGTCATTTTGCCACCAGCCACAGCCACATCAATTATTATATTGATGTGACGATGCAGAAGACCCGCCTGTCCGAAGCCCGCGCCGTCGCGCAGGAGCTGGTGCGGCACTACGCCTCCACCACCGTGGTCGATACGGTCCTCTGCCTGGACGGCACCGAGGTCATCGGAGCCTGCCTGGCCACCGAGCTGACCCGCGGCGGCTACGTCAACATGAACGCCCACCAGACCATATATGTCGTCACGCCGGAGCATACCAGCGGCAGCCAGCTGTTGTTCCGTGAAAACACCGCCCCCATGATCAAGAACAAGCACGTTCTGGTGCTGGCGGCCTCGGTCACGACCGGCTACACCGCCCAGGCGGCGGTCGAGGCGATCGACTACTACGGCGGTCAGGTCGCGGGCATCACGGCGATCTTTGCCACGGTGGACCGCTGCGGCGGCTATCCGGTCACTTCCATCTTCGATCCCTCCACCCTGGGCGACTACCAGAGCTACGACTCCCGCGAGTGTCCCTGGTGCAAAGCCGGCCAGCGCATTGACGCGCTCGTCAACAGCTTCGGCTTCTCCAGCCTTTGACATCTTTGTTCGGAACTTCCACCCGGCCTTTTCGTAAAGGAAGGCCGGGCTTTTGTTTGCATACGGGGCGTTTTTGTGGTATCCTGTACAGGAAACTATAAGAAAAAGGGAAGGGGAGAGCGCCGTGGCCCAAAAACCATTTGATACCTGCGAGATCATGGGCGTGCAGGTCGCTGTGACCGATATGGACCGCACGCTGGCGCTGCTGCGCACACAGCTCGGCGCCTGGCGCGGCGGATATATCTGCGTCGCCAACGTGCACACGACGGTCACGGCCTCGCGGGAGGAAGAATACCGCGCCGTACAGAACGGCGCGGTCATGGTGCTGCCGGACGGCGGCCCGCTGTCCGCCTACAGCCGCAAACACGGTTTCCCGGACGCTGCGCGCGTCACCGGCCCCGACCTGATGCGCCGCGTG
Organism: Candidatus Gemmiger stercoripullorum; assembly: GCA_019119365.1. Taxonomy (GTDB): domain Bacteria; phylum Bacillota; class Clostridia; order Oscillospirales; family Ruminococcaceae; genus Gemmiger; species Gemmiger stercoripullorum. Next base: position 19,350 of record DWXD01000005.1, read on the forward strand.
CTGGCCGAGAGCGCCGAGACAGGCTGGACGCACTATTTTTACGGCTCCTCGCCCGAAACGCTGGCGCTGCTCCGCCAGAAGCTGGCCGAACGCTACCCCGGCGCCAGGGTCGTCGGCATGAAAAGCCCGCCCTTCCGCCCGCTGACACCGCAGGAAGACGCCGCCGATATCGCCGCCATCAACGCCGCCCGGCCGGATTTTCTCTGGGTCGGTCTCGGCGCGCCCAAGCAGGAGCGCTGGATGGCCGCCCACGCGCACAAGGTCGATGCGCTGATGCTCGGCGTCGGCGCGGCGTTCGACTATGAGGCGGGCAACATCCGCCGCGCGCCGGCCTGGATGCAGCGCCACAACCTCGAGTGGCTCTACCGCCTGCTGCAGGACCCCGGCCGCCTGTTCGGCCGCTATCTCTCCACCAACCTGCGCTTTCTGTGGTGGGCGGCCCGCCAGCGCTGAACCTGCCAAAACCACCTTACGGAGGTCCGCTTCGTGGAAAAGAAGGACAAGATCCAATATTTCCTCAATTTTATCGCCGATGCCCTCAGCCTCGTCTGCAGCGTGCTGCTGGCCTGGTTCATCACCGGCCCGGCGCTGGATATCCTGCTCGACTACACGCGCGAGGACTGGGGCCAGTTCATCCTCATCCTGGCGTTTGCATTTCTCGTCGTGTTTCTCGGCTTCAACGGCGCTTCGGGGCTGACCCGCCGCGGCTGGAAGTCGGAGCTTCTGCTCTGCATCCAGAACACGGCGCTGCTGGCCGCGGCGCTGGCCGTGGCCCTGCTGCTGACCAAGGCGACGATGCTGGAATCGCGCTATATGTATGTCGGCGTGCTGGGGCTGCACTGCATCTTCCTCTACCTGACCCATACCGCGCTCAAGACCTATCTCAACAAATATTTCTATAAGGCCAACTTTGCCACAATGGTCGGCGTCATCACAACGTCCGACCGCGCCGCGCCGCTGCTGCGCGACCTCAAGAAGGACTGGGCCAAAAAGCTCAACGGCGTCGTGCTGCTCGACGCGGCCGCCCCCGGCGGCAAGGTCGAGGGCATCCCGGTCGCGGCGGTCTATGAAGGCGCGCTCGACTGGCTGCGGCGCGAACCGCTCGACGAAGTCTATGTCAGCGTGCCGTACCAGAGCGGCGATTCGCTGCGCCCGCTGCTCAACGAGATGGAGAGCATGGGCCTGTGCGTGCACCTCAACGTCACGGTGCTTGAACCCTACACGGCTGCGGCGGACGATGCGGACGGCGCCTGGTTCCCGCGTCTGCACACGCAGGTCGAAACGGCGGGCGGCGTGCCGTTCGTGACCATCTCGGCTGCCGATCACGACTTCGGCGCCATGATGATCAAGCGGCTGATGGACGTTGTCGGCGCGCTTGTCGGCCTTGTGCTCTCGGTCCCCATCATTGCGGTCACGGCTATCCCGCTCAAGCTCGAAAGCCCGGGCCCGCTGTTTTTTAAACAGAAGCGCGTCGGGCGCAACGGCCGCCCGTTTTATATCTACAAGCTGCGCAGCATGTACACCGACGCCGAGCAGCGCAAACAGGAGCTGATGGCCCAAAACAAGATGCAGGGCCTGATGTTCAAGATGGACGACGACCCGCGCGTGACAAAGGTCGGCAAATTCATCCGCCGTACCTCCATCGACGAACTGCCGCAGTTCTGGAACGTGCTGCGCGGGGATATGAGCCTTGTCGGCACCCGCCCGCCCACGGTGGATGAATATGAGCAGTATGACAGCCACCACAAGCGCCGCCTGTCCATGAAGCCGGGCATCACCGGCCTGTGGCAGGTCAGCGGCCGCAGTGATATCCAGGATTTTGAGGAGGTCGTCAAGCTGGACGTGACCTACATCGACCACTGGTCGCTCGCGCTCGACCTGCGCATCCTCGCCAAGACCGTCGCCGTCGTCCTGCGCCGCACCGGCGCAGAGTGAGAAAAAGCCCGGAGTGTTTTTTCTCTTTGCCATACAAAACCATACAAAACGGCCGCCGCCGGGTTTCCCCGGCAGCGGCCGTCTGCGTATCATCAGCTGTTTTTTAAAGGGCGGGACGGCGCGAACGCCCGGCGCTCTACACCAGCGCTTCTGCCTGTTTGGGTTTTGGTTTCGGCTTTTTGGGCGGCGCCGGGGGCGGCGTCGGGCACAAAACCGGCAGCGGCGCGCCCCGGGGCGTCAGCAGCGCGCAGGGCAGCAGCAGCACGAACGGATCGGCCGAGAGCAAAAACGGCTTGTTCTCCATCAAAAAGTAGAACAGCATCGCCGTCAGGCACAGCACCTCGCACACATGGCGGCCGCGGCACAGCCGCCACAGCAGGAACACGGCCACGCAGCCCACCACGACCGCGCCGATCACGCCCTTGTTCATGACCAGCGCCAGATACATGTTATCAATGGCGTGGTGCACATCGCCGTCGGTATACATGCCGCCCAGCCAGCTGAAGGTGGACGGCATATCCCCGTGGTACCAGGCCGCGATGCCGTCCTCCTCGGGGTGGGTGTAGGGCGTGGCCCAGAACACATGATGCCACACCTCAAACCGGCCGGACAGAAGCGAGTTGACCCGGGCCAGCAGCGGCGTGCGCTCGGGCACATTGGGGTCAAACAGATAGCCGGTGAGCAGGCTGGCGGCGGTCAGCAGCGGGTAGAGCGCGACCACGAACGCCAGCCACGCTTTGCTTGTGAACACCGCGGGCAGCAGCCGCTGCGCAGCGAACAGCGCCAGCAGCAAAAACATGGCAAGCCCCGCCCCGCGGCAGCCCGGCCCCAGCAGCGTATACGCGCCCAGCGCGGCCAGCCCGGCCCAGTCAAACCAGCGCATCCGGTCCCAGCGCAGCCAGGCCCAGGCCATAAAAACGCCCAAAAGCCGCGCGCCGTACCCGTTATAGTGCCCGTAGCCGTAATCCCAGTTGCGGGCGTTCCAGTTGAACGCCACCAGCCCGGTGAACCCGTGCAGCAGCTGCACGGCGGCCACGCCGACAGCCGCCGTGATCAGGTAGACCTTCAGCGCGGCGCGCAGGTCGACGCCCTTGGCGGCGGCGCCCAGCAGCACAATGAGGAAAAACCACACATCCTTGCCATAGGCGGCGGCAAAGCCGCTGTATCCCAGCGCAACGGCCAGGATCGCATATTGCGCGCGGTTGTCATAGCGCGTCAGAAAAACACATTTGAACAGCAGCAGCGCCGCCGCGCCGCCGGTCAGCAGCACGCGGCACAGGTGGCTGAAAGCCGGCAGCGTCGCCTGAATATTGGAACTGAAAACCTCCGAAAGGACCAGCAGCATCGCCAGCGCGGTACAGAACAGCCGCTGGCCCAGCCGCGTATCCCGCCAGGAGGAAAGCAGCGCGGTACCCGCCATCGGGAACCTCCTTTTTTGCGTGTGGGCCCTGCCGCAGCAGAGCCTGTCCATCCTATGCAGGCGCATCGCCCCGCATACCGGACAAATCTATCAAAGACCGAAAATAAAAGCAAAGAATTTTGCAATTTTATAAATTAGCTTTATTATTATACCACACCCCCGGCCAAAAAGAAAGCGGTTCCTTTACCCAAATCTTGCCGCTGCGTGTATCCATGCGGAGAATGCACTCGTTTTTGACAGTGGCAACTTGGCCTGTTTCCCTCTTGCCAGCGCGGCGGTTTTCCTGTATAATAAACTATATTACTGTGCGAGTTTATGCCCCTTCGGGATGGGCGGTGCGCATAGCAAACTGCAAACGGGAGTTGTAACTATGAAAGGTATCATCCTTGCCGGCGGCGCCGGCACAAGACTGTACCCGCTGACCATGGTCACATCCAAGCAGCTTTTGCCTGTGTACGATAAGCCCATGATCTACTATCCGCTGTCCACGCTGATGCTGGCGGGCATCCAGGACATCCTGATCATCTCCACCCCCACCGATACCCCGCGCTTTGAGCAGCTGCTCGGCGACGGCAGCCAGTACGGCGTGCACCTGCAGTACAAGGTCCAGCCCAGCCCGGACGGCCTTGCGCAGGCGTTCCTGCTGGGTGAGGAGTTCATCGCGGGCGATGCCTGCGCGATGGTGCTGGGCGACAATATCTTCTACGGCGCCGGTTTCTCCAAGCGCCTCAAGGCCGCGGCCGCCAACGCCGAAGCCGGGCGCTGCACCGTGTTCGGCTATTTTGTCAACGACCCAGAACGCTTCGGCGTCGTCGCTTTTGACGAGGACGGCCACGCCACCTCCATTGAGGAAAAGCCCGCCCACCCCAAGAGCAATTACGCTGTCACCGGCCTGTATTTCTACAGCAAGGACGTTGTCGAAAAGGCCAAGCAGGTCAAACCCAGCGCCCGCGGCGAACTGGAGATCACCACCCTCAACGACATGTACCTGCAGGATGGCAAGCTGGATGTGCAGCTGCTCGGCCGCGGGTATGCCTGGCTGGATACCGGCACGATGGACAGCCTTGTCGAAGCGGCCGACTTTGTGCGCATGATCGAGCAGCGCCAGGGCATCAAAATCTCCGCCCCGGAGGAGATCGCCTACAAGTACGGCTGGATCAGCCGCGCCAAGCTGCTGGAAAGCGCCGAGCGCTACGGCAAGAGCCCCTACGGCCAGCACCTGCGCAATGTGGCCGAAGACAAACTCAAATACTGAGCGGGAGGACACAGACGCTATGAAGATCCTCATCACCGGTTGCCGCGGGCAGCTGGGCACCGAGCTGCAGCACCAGCTGGCCAACGAAGGCAGCGTGCTCGGCCCGCTGCCCGACCGCCTGCGCAAAGCCACGGTCATCCCGGTGGACATCGACGAGCTCGATATCACCGACCGCGAGGCGACCGTGGCCTATATCCGCCGCCACCAGCCCGATACCGTCATCAACTGCGCGGCGGCCACCAATGTCGACGGCTGCGAGACCAACCGCGACATGGCTTTCAAGGTCAACGCCCTCGGCCCGCGCAACCTTGCCCTTGCCTGCGACAAGATCAGCGCCCGGCTTATCCACATCTCCACCGACTACGTCTTCCCCGGCACGCCCAACGGCCCCGACGGCCGCACGCCGATCGACGAATGCTGCCAGCCCGCGCCGGTTTCCGCTTACGGGTATACCAAGCTGCTGGGCGAACAGTATGTGCAGCGTTTCTGCCGCCGCCACTTTATTGTGCGCACGGCCTGGCTGTACAGCTACTACGGCAAAAACTTTGTCAAGACGATGGTCCGCCTGGCGCAGACGCATGACCGCATCACCGTCGTCAACGACCAGCTCGGCAACCCGACCAACGCGGTCGACCTTGCGCACCACCTGCTCAAGCTGGCGGTCAGCCATGATTACGGCATCTACCACTGCACCGGCAACGGCGTGTGCAGCTGGTATGACTTCGCGTCCGAGATCATCCGCCTGTCCGGCCTGCCTTGCCGCGTAGACCCCTGCACAAGCGCCGAGTACGCCGCCGCCCACCCGGAAAGCGCCAACCGCCCGGCCTGGAGCGCGCTGGAAAACCGCGCGCTGCGCTGCAGCGTCGGCGACGACATGCGCGACTGGAAGGACGCCATCAACGACTTTTTCAAACACTGGGATGGAGAGATTTGACCCATGAAAACCTACCTTGTCACCGGCTGTGCCGGTTTTATCGGTTCCAACTTTGTGCACTACATGCTCGAAAAGCATGCGGACATCCGCCTTGTCAACCTGGACAAGCTGACCTATGCGGGCAACCTTGAAAACCTCAAGGACATTGAAGGCGACCCGCGCCACATCTTCGTGCAGGGCGATATCTGCGACAAGGCCCTTGTTTCCGGCCTGATCGCCCAATACGACCCGGACTATGTCATCAACTTCGCGGCCGAAAGCCATGTCGACCGCAGCATCAAAAACCCCGAGATCTTTGTCGAGAGCAACGTGCTCGGCACCGTCAACCTGCTGCAGTGCTGCAAGGACGCCTGGTACGACGCCGACACCAAGACCTGGAAGGAAGGCAAAAAGTACCTGCAGGTCTCGACCGATGAAGTCTACGGCGCGCTGGGCCCCGAGGGCTATTTCACCGAGACGACGCCTCTTTCGCCGCACAGCCCGTACTCCTCCTCCAAAGCCAGCGCCGATCTGTTTGTCATGGCTTTCCACGACACCTACGGCATGCCGGTCAACATCACGCGCTGCTCCAACAACTACGGCCCCTATCAGTTCCCTGAAAAGCTGATCCCGCTGCTCATCAACAACGCCAAGCAGCACAAGACCCTGCCCGTCTACGGCGACGGCATGCAGGTGCGCGACTGGCTCTATGTCATGGACCACTGCAAGGCCATCGACATGGTCGCCTCGGACGGCAAGGTCGGCGAGGTTTACAACGTCGGCGGCCACAACGAGCGCCCCAACATCTTCATCGTCAAGACGGTCATCGCCCAGCTGCACGACCGCCTGAAGGACGACGGCATCAGCGAGGAGCTCATCACCCACGTTGCCGACCGCCTCGGCCATGACCGCCGCTACGGCATCGACCCCACCAAGATCAAGGAGGACCTCGGCTGGTACCCCGAGACCCCGTTTGAAAAGGGCATCGTGCTGACCATCGACTGGTATCTCGCCAACCCCGAATGGATGGCCCATGTCACCAGCGGCGATTATCAGAAGTACTACGAGCAGATGTACAAAAACAAGTAACGCCGCCGCAGCTCTACATCGCCATATCAAACGCCGCCGCATTGGGTTTGCAATGCGGCGGCGTTTGTGTTATACTGTAAAGCGATTGAAAAATCGCAGGAAACGACCCGCACCCCGGCCGGGGCGCGGTGACGGATAAAGGAGAATCCCATGGCAAATTCTCGTGACGAACAACTGCGCAACAGCCGCCGCCTGGCCCGCCAGCTCATCGGCGCCGCGGCGCTGGTGCTGATCGTGATCGGTGTTTTGACGGTGTTCAACTGGCTGGTGGCCGGTGTGCGCACCGCGCTGGACGACTCTGACCGCCGTGCCCGCTATGCCGACCGCGTTTACGGGCTGGTCATGTTCGACGTGGTCCCGTTCTCGGATGCCTCCCAGGTCGACCCTTCGGTGTTCCGCCAGGCCGCCATCTGGGGCACGGTCTACCGTGCCCAGCAGGAGGGCGCGATTGACTCCTATGAGCGCGACCCCGAAACCGGTTCGCTGATCCTGCCGCAGCTCGAGATCGACACCTACCTGACCAACCTGCTCGGCCCGGATTATCCGCTGGCGGAGGGCAGCTTTGAGACGGCGGAGTTCATCTATACCTATAATGAAGAAAAACAGGGGTATCTTGTGCCGGTCACCGGCGCGGTCGGCCTCTATACGCCCGAAGTTGAGCGCATCTGGCGCGAAGGCGGCCAGACCCACGTCACGGTGGGCTACATCCCGACCTTGAGCAACACCGCCAGCGGCGAGCTTTCGCTGACCGCCCCCACCGAACCGACCAAGTATATGGACTTTATCTTCTCCCGCGGGGAAAACCGCCAGTGGTATCTGACCGCCCTGCAGGAAAGCGCGACCCAGCCGCAGGCCCAGGCCACCGCTACCCCGGCCCCCACCGCTGGTGTGGACGACCCGCAGGCGATGGTGCAGGATAACCTTGACTCGACCATGACCGACGCGGTCAACGATCCCGCCGCAGCCGGGGAGAGCGGTGAGGAACCCGCCCCCGAGGAGACCGAACCCGCCCCCGAAGAGGACGGCGGCGAACCGGCCGAGGACGGCGGGGAAGACGCCGGCGAGAACACGGACGAGAACACGGACGAAAATACCGAAGATAATACGGAAGAAAACCCCGAAGAACCCACTGAAGAATAAACGAAGGACAAAGCGCGCCGCAGGCCCCTTTCTCACAAGGGACGCCTGCGGCGCCTTTTTTGTTTATAAACGCTTTCCGTCCAACACAGCCTGCTGCAGCCGGTCGCCGTCATAGGTCAGCTCCAGGTGGAAAAACGGCGCGCCCTCGTTCAGCAGGCGGAAAAAGATCCGGTCCCCGGCCCAGATGGGCAGCTCTTCAACGCGTGTTTTGTCCACCCATTCAAGGTTGCCTTCCTCGCAGGCGCACAGCACGCCGGAAAAATCGCGGCAGGTGAACAGGTGCATGCGCTCGGGCGGCCAGGGCGGGCAGTAAAAATCGACGATGCCGCGGTAAGCAGGGGCATGCATGGTCAGCCCGGTCTCCTCGCGCACCTCGCGCATCACGCAGGCCGGCGCGTCCTCGCCGGGCTCGAACTTGCCGCCGACGCCGATCCATTTGTCTTTGTTGACGTCCTTTTCCTTCTTGACGCGGTGCAGCATCAGGTACTGCCCGTCCCGCTCCAGATAGCACAGCGTTGTCTGCAGCAGTTCCGCCATGGTGCGCCTCCTTGCATACGGTGGTTCCCCGCGCAGGCTTTCGGCCCCCCGCGCGGCTGTTTGGTACCATTCTACCACGCCCGCGCCCGCCGTACAAGAAAAAGGTATAATTCCGGTCGAACGCTGCAAACTATTTCCAGTTCCCACCGCTGCCAACAATCAGGAAAGGATGTTGAGGACAATGAAAGCAACGGGCATCGTGCGCCGCATCGACGAGCTGGGCCGCGTGGTCATCCCCAAGGAGATCCGCCGCACCCAGCGCATCCGCCAGGGCGACGCGCTGGAAATTTTTACCGATACCAACGGGGAAGTCGTCTTTAAAAAGTATTCCCCGCTGCTGGGCCTGGGCCAGCTCTCCGCCGTCTATGCCGAGGTTCTGGCCAAAGACCTCGGCATGCCGGTCATGGTTTGCGACCGGGACGAGCTTGTGGCCGTCACCGGCCCGCGCCGCACCGAGCTGAGCGGCCGCGCCATCAGCGATGCGCTGCGCAAACTGCTGGCGATGCGCGCGGTCTATACGGCCCCGGCGGACGCAGGCCGCCGCCTGCGCGCGCTGGAGCGCGGCGACCGTCAGGTGCTGTGCGCCGCGCCCATCGTCGCCCGCGGCGACGTCGAAGGCGGCGTGCTGCTGCTGGGCACGGCAGCCGACGCCCCGCCCGGCGAGGCCACCGTCCACGCGCTCTGCATCGCAGCCGCCTTTTTGGCGAAGTGGATGGAGGAGTGAGGGGGACAGGGGAATTAGAAATTAGGAATTAGGAATTGCAGGCGGCCCTTTGCGGGGCCGCCTGTTTTGCTGTGCGGTGCATTGTGTCAAAACTGTTAAACTTTCAAAGAAGTTTGCAAAAACCCTTGACAGTTGACGAAGGCGGGGTATAATAGATTTAGCACTCGGGAACATAGAGTGCTAAAACCAGCCGAAAGGGAAGTGGCAGCATGGCGATCGACCGGCGCAAGCAGCGCATCCTGGAAGCCATCGTTGCCCTGTATGCGGCCGATGGCGAACCGGTGGGCTCCGGCCTGCTGGCAAACTATTTCGACATGGCGGTCTCCAGCGCCACGCTGCGCAACGAGATGGCCGCCCTGACCCGCCTGGGGCTGCTGGAGCAGCCGCACACCAGCGCGGGCCGCGTGCCCAGCCCGCAGGGCTACCGGTATTATCTCAACAACCTTCTCGGCGCGCCGGGCGCGATCGTCCTGCCGCCGGAGGACAAGGCGCGCATCGACGACCTGTTCGCCACGATGGACGCCGAGCCCGAAAAGCTCGCCCAGAGCGCCGCGCGTACGCTGGCCGATTACACCGGCCTGGCCGCTGCGGCCACCACCCCGCAGGCGGACGATCTGTGCATCGCCCACTTCGAGGTCGTGCAGGTCGGGCGCTACACCGCCGCGGTGCTGGCTGTCACCAGCGCGGGCGGCGTGCGGACCCGCGTGGCCCGCGTGGGCGAAGGCTTTACCCGCGGCGACGCACAAGCGCTGGCCGCGCTGCTCAACCGCAGCCTGACCTTCGTCGTGCCGGAGGACGTCACCGACGCGCTGACCGCCGAACTGCTCGAAGCCGCCCCGCCGCGCCTGGCCCCGGTCGTGCGCGCAGCCGAAGCGCTTGTGCGCACCGGCCCGCAGGTCTGTTTCGAGGGCGCGCAGTATCTGGCGCAGGACCAGGACGTGCGCAAAAACCTCGGCACGCTGCTGGAGCTTTTCTCCGACAACGAGACCGGCCGCGCGCTGATCGAACCGCAGGGCAACAAGGTCACGGCCACACTGGGCGAGGACATCCGCCCCGAACTGCCGGGCGTGTGCATCGTCAGCAGGCGGTACCTTGCGGGCGGCGGGCTCACCGGCGCGGTGGCGCTTGTCGGTTCCAACCGGATGGCCTACCACCACCTGATCCCCATCCTTGAATATTTTGCGACCAAACTCGGGCAGTCCATGTCCGGCAAGAAGCAGGAGGAGCAGATATGACCCCCATGAACGAAGAAAACACCAGGGCCCAGGCCGCGCAGGAACAGCCGGAGGCACAAGCCCCCGCTGCCGCCGAAGCAGCCCCCGCCGCAGAACAGACGGCCGAAACGGCAGAACCCAAGCCGGAGAAGGCCGACAAAGCCGACAAGACCGACAAGGAAAAGAAGGACTGGTTCGGCAAAAAGAACCGGGAGCTCGAATCCCTCAAGGCCAAGCTGGAAACGGCTGAAAACAAGGCGGCCGAACTCAAGGACCAGCTGCTGCGCACCGCCGCCGAGTATGACAACTACCGCAAGCGCACCGCGCGCGAGGCGGACCAGAAGTTCAACGACGGCGTTTCCCACGCCGTTACCCAGATCCTTGCGATCCTCGACACGCTGGACATGGCCGCCGAAGCCGAGTGCAGCGACGAAAACTATAAAAAGGGCGTGCTGATGACGCTCGACAAGGCCGCCAAAGCCTTCGAGACGCTGCACATCACCGAGATCGAAGCCCTTGGCCAGCCGTTTGACCCGCAGTTCATGAACGCGGTCCAGCAGGTCCCGCCCGAGGAAGGGCAGGAGAGCGGCACCGTCGTGCGGGTGTTCCAGAAAGGCTACAAGATCGGCGACCGGATCATCCGCCACGCCACCGTCGTTGTGGCCGAATAGAATGTATGAAACCGGGCGCAGGCCCGTTTCAGAATAGAAAACAAATTCCACATCATCGAACCATAAACAAACAATCGACCGCCTGCCCCGAAAAGAAGGGCAAGGGAAAGGTACACGAAGGGAGTTTTACACTATGAGTAAGATCATTGGCATCGACCTTGGCACCACCAACAGCTGCGTCGCCGTTATGGAAGGCGGCGAGCCCGTCGTCATCGCCAACTCCGAAGGCGCGCGCACCACGCCGTCCGTTGTCGGCTTCACCAAGACCGGCGAGCGTCTGGTCGGCCAGGTCGCCAAGCGCCAGGCCATCACCAACCCGGAGAACACCATCTCCTCCATCAAGCGCAAGATGGGCACCGCTGAAAAGGTCCACGCCGGCGGCAAGGACTACACCCCCGAAGAGATCAGCGCGATGATCCTGTCCAAGCTGAAGGCGGACGCCGAGGCGTATCTGGGCGAAAAAGTCACCGAGGCCGTCATCACCGTGCCCGCCTACTTCAACGACAGCCAGCGCCAGGCCACCAA